>CAYQBA010000126.1:0-14170 GCA_964415605.1 uncultured Anaerolineales bacterium
GACACGGGCGACGATCGCGGCCGGACCGGCAAGCCGCACGGTGGCATCACGGGCGTCGCGCGACGGGCGGAGGCGGGCAAGCACGGCTCTCATGGCGATCTCCTTGGCACGGGGTCCGGGCATGGGCCCACCAGGATTCGAACCTGGGACCAATCGATTATGAGTCGACTGCTCTCACCGCTGAGCTATGGGCCCCGAGGGCGAGAGCGGGCGATGGGAATCGAACCCACATGACCAGCTTGGAAGGCTGGAGCTCTACCATTGAGCTACGCCCGCATCGTGGTCGGGGCGAGAGGATTCGAACCTCCGACCCCCTGCTCCCAAAGCAGGTGCGCTAGCCGGGCTGCGCTACGCCCCGATTCACCCCGCCATTATACGCCTCGGCTTCCGGCGCGGCCAACGCCCGCGCTCACGGCCACGTCAGGTTCACGCACTTGATGGTGAACGCGATGCGCTCGTAGATCTGCGCGAGCTGCGCCGCGTCCGGCGCCTTGAAGAAGTAGTCCGGCCGGCTGGCCAGCGTCTGCAGCAGGTCGACGTCGATGTCGGCGTCGGCGCCCAGCCCGATCGTGAAGACGTGCACCCCGGCCGCCTTGGCCCGGTCCGCCGCCGCGATCACGGCGGCGTTCTCGACGCCCGTCGCGCGCCCGTCGGTCAGGAGGACGATCACGCGGTTGTTGGCCGGCACCCCGTTGGGGCCCGTCAGCTCGGTCGTCGCGACGTCGAGGCCGAGGTCGATGCGCGTGCCCTGGAAGGTCCCGAGCCCGTCGAGCGCCGCGATGAGCACGCCGCGGTCGCGCGTCAGCGGCTGCACGAGCGCGGCGGCCTCGTTGAAGCTGACGATCGCCGCGCGGTTGCCCTCGAGCGCGAGCAGGATCTCGACCGATCGCTTGGCCGCGTCGACCGCCGCCGCCAGACGGCTGCGGCTCGGGTCCTCGGGGCGCGCCGGCTCGCGCATGCTGCCCGAGGTGTCCATGACGATGGCGACGTCCGCGCGGATGACCGCATCCTCGCAGCGCTGGGCGAGCAGGACCGGCAAGAAGATCGGCGGCGGCGGCGTCGCCGTGTCGGTCGGCGTGGGCGTGTCCGTCGGGCGCGGCGTCGCCGTCGGGAACGGCGTGGGCGTGTTCGTGCGCGTCGGCGGCGCGCCGAGAACCCCGACCTCCGGTACCGGGAATCGGAGCCGCCCGGCACGGTCCAACCCGTCGACGAACTCCGCCGCGGCGCCGGCGTTGGTCGGGTGCCGGCCGAGCTGCCGCGGCTCGACCTGGTAGGCCAGCGCCAGGCCGGCGAGCGGCACGTCGGTCAGCGTCCAGGTCAAGGTCTGCCCGCTCACGGCCGGCGGCGGGCCCGCGCGCGGGCCGACGTAGCGCATGTTCGCCGGCAGGTCGTCGACGATCGTCATCGTCCGCGCCAGCACCGTCGCCGTCAGGCGCCGCGCGATCTCAGCGTAGATGGCCACGAGCTTGGAGCCGTCCGGCGCGTAGTAGCTGTCCTCCGGCGACGACGCCGCGCGCACCATGATCATCGGGTCGATGTCGCCGAACCCGATGGTGAACACCCGCACGCCCTGGGCCCGGGCGGCGGCGGCCGAGGACAGCACCGTGTCCGGGAAGTCGTCCTTGCCGTCGGTGAGCAGGATGACGATCGGCTGCATGCCCGGCCGCGCCCGTGGCCCGCCGAGCTCGGCCGTGCTGACCTGCAGCGCCGCCGCGATGTTCGTCCCGCCCAGCCCCTTCAGCCCGGCGATGGCCCGCTTGACCGCGGCGGCGTCCTGGGTCAGCGGCTGCACCAGGCTCGCGCCGTTGTTGAAGGCGACCACGCCGACGCGGTCGCGGGCGAAGTCGATCGAGTCGGCGAAGCTCAGGGCGGCCCGGATCGTGTCGGTGATCTTGTTGGTCTCGTTCATCGAGCCCGACCGGTCGATGGCCAGGACGATGTCGGCGCCCGGGGCCATGCTCGGGCAGTCGCCGCCGATCGACAGCGTGACCGTCACGGTGCCGCCGAGCTGCACGCTGGCCGGCGCGGCGCGCTTGTCGCCGCGCACCCGGCAAGCCCCGCGCCGGACCAGCGGCGGCTCGGGCGTCGCGGCCGGGTCCACCGCCCACACCCGGATGGTGCCCGCCAGGCGATCGACGGTGTAGACCCGACCCGCGGCGTCGACGGTCAGGTCCGCCACGTCCGATGCCGCCGCCGAGTAGGCGCCGGCGTCCCACGCGGCCACCGCCGCGCCGTCCGGCGCGTGCTTGGTCACCACGCCGTCGGTCGTCAGCACGAACACGTGGTCGTCGGGTCCGACGGCGGCCCGGACGGGGATGCCGTCGACCGGCCACGTCGCGACGAGCGCCCGATCCTCGTACACGCCGATGGTCCGGGCCCAGCGGTTCACGCTGTACAGCCGCCCACGCGGATCGGCGGGCGGGGCCGCGATGTCCCCGACGAACGTCCAGCCCGCGCCGGCACGGTCCAGCGGCCAGTTGCCCGTCTCCTGGACCGTCCGGGTCACGCCGTACTCGCGCGCCGTGACGGCGGTGCTGTCGAGCAGCGTCAGCCGCCGCCCGCCGGCGTGACCGGCGAGGGCCGTCAGCCAGTAGGTGTCGCGGCCGCGCCGCAGGCGCAGCGTGTTGGAGAGCGTGCCGTCGGCGCGCAGCCGCGACAGCCACGTCGGCTCGCCCACCAGCGCCTCGCCGCGGGCGTTGACGGCGATGTCGACGGGCTCGAACAGCCGCTGCGGCGTCAGCCGCGGCCGCCACTGCGCCTGCGGCACGCCGTCCGTCCCGAAGGCCTGCACGCGCGGCCAGCCATCGAGGACCCAGATCCGGCCGTCGGCCCCGGCGTGGATGGCGTGGGGGCGATTCAAGCGGCCGGGCGGGTAGTTCAGCAGCGGCCACTCGGCGGCCACGACGCCCTCGCGCGGGCGCCACGCCCAGGCCACGATGCCGTGCCAGTCGCGCGCGTCGTCGGCGCGGCTGGCGTAGATCGCGTTGCCGGTCAGGATCGCGACGCCCTGCAGGTCGTCGAGGTAGAGCGCCTGCCGGCTGACGGTCTCGCCGGCCGTGTACCACAGGAGCGCCTTGCGCGACTGGACGTACAGGTCGCCGTTCTCGTCGGCCGCCACGTCGCGCGGGGCCAGCTCGAGGTTCGGCTGGGGCAGCGTGAACACCATCTTCCCGTCGGGCGCGTACACGAACACGGCGCTCGCCGATGGGTCCGCCACGTACACCCGGCCATCCGAACCGACGTCGACGCCCCGCGGGTCGGTGAGCGCGGCCCAGCGGCCGGTCACCGACCCGTCGGCGGCCAGCACCACCACCTCGTCGCTCTCCGGCGACGTCACATACACCTTGCCGGCGCGGGCGGCGATGCCCCACGGTGCGCCGAGCCCCGGCACGGTCCAGGCATCCAGCGGCTGCCCGTCGGCGGCGAGCACCACGATCCGCCGGTTGCCGGTGTCCGCCACGAACACGCGCCCGCCATCCACCGCCACGTCCTGAGGATCGCGCAGCTCGCCAGGGCCCGATCCCTTGCGTCCCCACGCCTGCTGGAACACGCCCCGCCGGTCGAACACCTCGACGCGGTGGTTGCCGCGGTCCGCCACGTACACCGCCGCCGGCGTGACATCGATGCCCGCCGGATACAGCACGGCGCCCGGTGCGCTCTGCTGGGTCGTGCCGTCCCAGGTGTCGACCAGGGCGTAGGCCTCGCGGAGCGTCGATTGCGCGGCGATGGGCGCGCCGAGGCCGCCGGCCGCCAGCATGGCGACGGCCATTCCGAGGGTGGCGATCCCCGCGCCGACGGCGACGGCGCGCGCGCCGGGCAGGCCTGGGTGCGCGAGGCGATGTGCGGAACGCGGCATGGGGAACCTCCTCGGTCCACGCGGGTGGCGCTGGCCCCGGCCCGCCGGCCGAGGGTGGCTGGCCGGCGTCACGGCACCACGCACGGCAGGTCGCGCGCGATCGCCGTGTAGATGCGCGCCAGGTCTTCGGCGTTGGGCGTGAGCACCAGCTGGTCGGGGCCACTCGCGACGCGCGCCAGGAGCCCGGCGTCGACGTCGGCGCCCAGGCCGATGGCGTACACCCAGGCCCCGGCCGCCCGAAGGTCCATCGCCGCGGCCGCGACCGCGTCGTCGGTCGTTCCGGTCGGCCGGCCGTCGGTGAGGACGATCGCGACCGGCAGGTTCGCCGCCGAATGCCCCGCGCCGGCGAGGGCCTCGCCGGCGTGCCGCAGGCCCAGGTCGATGCGGGTGCCCGGCCCTTGGGGCAGCCCCGCCAACGCCGCGCGCAGCGCCGCCCCGTCACGCGTCAGACCGAGCCGGATGTCCGCCACGCTGTTGAAGCCGATGATCGCCGCGGCGTCGCCCCCCGCCAGGTCCAGGAGGCCGACGAACTGGCCGGCCGCGTCCACCGCCGCCGCGAGCTTGGTGCGCCCGGCCGGCGTGCGGTCCAGCATGCTGTCCGACGTGTCGACCACCAGCGCCACGTCGACGTGCTGCCGCCGCGCCAGGCAGACGTCCTTGCGGGCCAGCGGCAGGTAGATCGGGCGCGGCGGCAGCGTCGGCGCCGGCGTAATGCTGGGGGAGGGGGTCGGCGTGGGCGTGGCCGTCGGCACCGATGTCGGCGACGCTGCCGCGGTGGGCGTCGGCGTCTCCGTCGGAGGCGGCGTGCCGGTGATGGCCACGACGATCACCTCGGGGATCGGGAACGGCACCCGCGCGCGGCGCCCGAACCCATCGGTGCCGTCGCCCACGGCGAACACGTTGGTCGGGTGCGTGCCGGTCTCGAGCGGGCGGATGCGGTAGGTCAGCACCGTTCCGGACAACGGGATGTCCGCGAGCTGCCACACCAGCGTCTGACCGTTGACCGCGCTGGGCGGCGGCGCGGCGCTGCCGGCCACGTAGGCCATGTTGGCGGGCAGCTCGTCGGTGATGGTCAGCGCCGCGAACAGCACGCTTGCGGCGATGCGCCGGGCGATGGCGCGGTACACGCCCGACAGGTCGTCGAACGTCGGGGCGAAGTAGTAGTCGCCCGGTCCGGAAGCCAGCGCGCGCAAGAGCGTCTCGTTGACGCCGTTGCCCGCCCCGATGGTGATCAGCCGCGCGCCCTCGAGCTTGGCCTGGTCCGCGGCGCGCGCGGCGGCCACCGGGTCCGATCCACCGTCGGTGAGCAGGATGATCACCGACGCCGCCGAAGCGCGCCGCCGCGGACCCGTCAGCTCGCGCCGGGCTTCGTCGATCCCGGCGGCGATGTTGGTGCCGCCGCCCGCCTGCAGCCCGGCCAGCGCCCGGCGGATGTTCGACGCGTTGCCGGTCAGCGGCTGGATGACCAGGGCCGCCTGGTTGAAGCCGACCAGCGCCACCCGGTCCTGCCCCAGGTCCATCAAGTCCACGAACGCGTTGGCCGCGTCCTTGGCGGCGGCGATGCCCGGCCCGAGCATCGAGCCCGAGTGGTCGATCACCAGGGCCACGTCCACCCGGCCGCGGACCGCGGGGCAGTCGCCGCTCACCGCCAGCGTGATCGTCGTCTCGTCGCCGAGGTTCAGGCGGGTGGGGCTGGCGGACTTGTCACCGGATGCACGGCACGCGGGCTCGAAGTCCGGCACCACGCCGGGCGCCCCTTGCGGGTCGACCGCGTACACCCGGACCGCGTCCAGGGCGCTGTCGGCCACCAGCACACGGCCGCCGGCGTCGACCGCGAGGTCTCGCGCTCCCGAGTCCGGATCGGCCGGGTCGATCGCCGCCCATGCGGCTCGCAGGTCCCCCGCCGCGTCGTACTTCAGCACCCATCCGAACCAGTTGAGCACGTAGGCGTTGCCGGCCGCATCGGACGCCACGCGGACCGGCCGCCCGGGCACCGCCCACGATGCCGTGCGCGCGCCGGTGTCCGCCCGCCGCCGTTCGAGCGTGTCGGCGCTGCGGTTGACCATCCAGTATGCATCCGGACCCGCCGGCGCCAGATCCCACATCTGCGCGGCCGTGCCCGGCGCGGGCCGGAACGACCACTCGCCGCGCGCGGCGCCCTGTCCGTCGAGCAGCCGGACGCGCTGGCCGCCGAGGTCGAGCACGGCCAACCGGTCGCCAGCCGCCGCGTAGTCCACCGCCACCGCCCACGCGTAGTCACCGCCGGCGACCGGCAACGCCTGCTGCCAGGCCAGCGCGCCGTCGGCGCCGATCCGGGCGACGTCGCCGTCCGCCACCGCCACCATGCCACCATCGGGCAGCGGCGCCATGTCCTCCAGCCGCCCGGCCGGCATCTGCCGCACGGCCGCGCCGTCCGTGTTGAGCACCTGGACTCGGGGCCAGCGGTCGGCGAGCAGGGCGGCCTCGGCGCCGCCCGCCGCGGGGATGCCCGCGACCCGGAACGGTGCCTCGATCCGCCCGAGCGGCGCGGGCACCCCGCCCCACTCCGGGCGATCCGCGGGCGGCGCGGGCGGGCTGCCCTCCCAGCGGCGCACGCCATGGAACGCGCGGGCGAGGTCGCGGAACGTGGCGTACACGACCGTGCGGCCACGGGCGTCGCGGTTGACCGCGACGCCCGCCGCGCCGACGAGGTCGAGGCCGCCCACGGTCGGGAGGCCGGTCTGGTTGTCGTGGCGCCCGATGCGGTCGTCGGCCCGCACCGCGAACAGGTCGCCCGTGGCGGGATCGACGTCGACGTCGAGCGGGGAAGCGGGCAGGACCGCCGACTCGTCGACCTGGTCACCCCGGTCCGGCGCGGCTTGCCAGACGACGAGCCGGTCGTTGCCGCTGTCCGCCACTACGAGCCGGCCGTCGGCCATGACGGCCGCGCCTTGCGGCCGGTTCAGCTGGCCAACCCCGCCGCCGAAGCCGCCCCATGTCGCGACGGCCGGGCGGCTGCCATCGCTGTTGAAGCGCGCGATCCGGCTCGCGGTGTTCTCGACGACATAGATGGTCCCGGACTCGCCCGCCGCGATGCCCCACGGCCCGCCCAGGCCGGTCCACTCCCCGA
Organism: uncultured Anaerolineales bacterium; assembly: GCA_964415605.1. GTDB lineage: Bacteria > Chloroflexota > Anaerolineae > Epilineales > Epilineaceae > UCB3. The sequence goes on from CAYQBA010000126.1 coordinate 6,966, forward strand.
CGTAGGCGCCGTCGACCGTGTAGATGGCCACCCGATCGGCGCCGAAGTCGGTGACGAAGACCAGCGAGCCCTGCACGGCCACGTCGCGCGGGTCGACGAGCCCGGCCGGCGCCGGCCCGGCGCCGGCGAGTGTCCGGACGAACGTCCCCTCGCCGGTGAAGACCTGCACCCGGGCATTGCCCTGGTCGACGAGGTAGACGAGCAGCGTGCCGTCGAACGGGTCGACGTCGATGTCGATCCCGCCGGGATCGAGGAACGCCTCGTCCGGCAGGGCCGCCGCGTTGGTCCGCCATGTGGCGGACAGGCGGTAGGCCTCGCTGGGCGCCGCGCCGGCCGCCGGCGGGAGGCCGTGCCCGAGGAGCACCGCCGCCACCAGGAACGCGGCGACCGCGCGGCGCATCGGGTGCACGTAGGGTGACGACGTGTGCGTGTTCATCGACGGCTCCCGGGCGTTCGGCAGGTGTTCACGACGGGCCCATTATACCCGTCGCGACCGCGTCTCACCCTGTGGCGGATGGGGTCCCTAGGCGGCCCCGCGGCCCGCGGCCCATGGCCGCCGGGCCGGCGCATGCCGGTGGGTCGGCGGCCATGGGCCGGGCCGGGTGGGGGCGCGCCCCACCCGGCCCGGTGCTCACGCGCCTAGCGGCACGGGATGACCGCGCCGATCTCGGTGTAGATCGCCTGCAGGTCTTCGGCGTTCGGCGCGTACACGAAGTGCGCCGCGTCCGTCGACACCTGGCGCAGGAGCACCTGGTCGGCGTCCGACCCGAGGGCGATGGCGAACAGCTCGGTTCGCGCCGCCTTGATGGCATCGGCCGCCGCGATCACGAGCGGCTGCTGCGACGCCTCCTGCTCGCCGTCGGTGACGAGGATCAGCGACTGCCGCGCCGTCAGCCGGGTGGTCGCGCCCAGCATCTCCCGGCCCTTCTGGAGGCCGAGGTCGATCCGGGTGCCGCCCGCTTGCGTGGCGGGCAGGCTGTCGAGCGCCGCGAAGACCGCCGCGCGGTCGCCGCTGAGCGGGATGGCCGCGTTGGCCTGACCGTTGAACCAGACTACGGTCACCTGGGCCTGGGTCAGGCGCCCGGCTGGCAGGAGCAGGTTGACCAACCCCTTGGCCGCGGAGATGGCCGCGTCGATCTTGCGGACAGCGCTGCCCGCCGTCGGGTCGCTCATGCTGTTGGACGTGTCGATCACGACGGCGATGTCCACGACCTGGTCCGCCGGCACGCATGGCGTCGCCGTGGGCGTGGGCTCCGGCCAGAGCTTGTAGGTGATCGGCAGGTAGCCCGGCGCCGGCGTCGGTGTGAAGGTCGGCGTGGCCGTCGGCGTGAAGGTCGGCGTCGGTGTGAAGGTCGGCGTGGCGGTCGGCGTGTCGGTCGGCGTCGACGTGTTCGTCGGCGTCGGCGTCGGCGCGATCACCTCGATCTGCGCGTCGGGGAACGGCGCCGAGCCGTTCATGCCTTCGCTGTCGGTCCAGCTCGCCGACGCGGCGACGCTGATCGGCCACAGACCCGCTTCTTGCGGCTGGATCTGGTAGGTCAACGTCACCGGCGATCCGATGGGCGGCGGCAGGGCCCAGTCCAGGAGCTGGCCCGCGATCGTCACGGTCGGCGGCTGCGCCGAGCCTGGCACGAGGGCCATGTTGCCCGCGAGCTCGTCGCGGATGTTGAGCGCAGCGATCGTCACCTGCCGCCCGATGGGCAGCACCGAGTCGTACAGGTGCATGAACTCCATCGTGTCGCCGAGCTTGAGCGCGAACTGGGCCTCGCTGGTCAGCTGGCGCAGCTTGCGCGTGTCGGCGCCGCGCCCGGCGGCCATGGTCACGACCTTGATCTCGCTGGCGGCCTGGCCGGTCAGCCGCAGGTCGCGCCGGCAGAAGAGGCCGTCGGACAGGATCACGAGGATCTTCACGCGGCTGTTGTCGTTGATGATCCGCCCGCTGCGGTCGCGCTGGCTGAACATCGTCTGGACGATGCGCATGCCGAGGTCGATCCGCGAGTGCCCGCCGCCCTTGAGGCTGCCGACGCGTGTGCGCACGCGCTGGATGTCGTCGGTGAGGTCGACCAGCTTGCTGCCGCGGTCGTTGAACTGCGCGAGGCCGACGCGCAGCTTGCCGCGCTGGACATCGCGCGTGATCTCCTGGCGGTCGAGGATCTCGCGGATCTGCTGCTGGACGCCGCGGACGAGGTCCTCCGAGCCGCCCGGCTCGTCGTTGGCGCCGACGCCGCCCTTGGGCGTCGCCGTCGGGTCGCCTGGACCCGGACCGGGTTGATCGCCGGCGCCGGGCACGGCCTGCCCATCGAGGCCCAGCCATCCCAGGAGCCCGCCCGCGAGCGGTGGTTGAGGCGGGATGATCGTCGGGTCCGGTCCCGGCCCCGGGCCGGGGCCCGGGCCGGGCTCGCTCCCACCCGGCGTGCCACAGCCCGGCGGGTCGTCGCCCGGGCGGGAGGCGTCCTTCGTGGGGTCGGGCCCCGGGCCTGGACCAGGACCGGGTTGGAACGGCGGCTGGGGGGGGATCACCGTGGGATCCGGACCGGGCGCCGTCGGCGTGCCGATGCCCGGCTGCGTGTCGCGCGGGTTGGCGCGCGTCATCGAGGCCGACACGTCGGCCAGGAAGATCAGGTCGATGGGCAGGATGTCCGCCGGGCACGTGTGCGTCATCACCAGGGTGGTCTGGGCCGTGTCGCCGAGGATGACCGACCCCGGGTCCACGGACTTGTGAAGACCGACCACGCACTTGCTGCCCGCGGGCGGCGTGGGGGTGAGCGCGGCTTGGCCGGACGGCGTGGCGCCGGCCAAAAGGCCGAAGGCCGCGACGGTCAATGCCAGCGGCGTGGCGCCGAGGAGGAACATCGCGAGGCGATGTTGGAACATGGCTGAGACTCCTTCAAGCGAGGCGGCGGTTCAAATGGTGAAAGTCCCGCGCATTCGTGGGCGGCCAAGACAGCGGCCGGGTGCAGGCCATCGCACCCGGCCGCTGGAACAGACGATCAGCTCAATCCTGCCCCCAGGCCAGATCAACCAGCCAAGGGAGACATGCACATCGCGTCAGGATCCGGATCCGACAGCCGCCGGCTCCTCCGCCGGCTCCGGCAGCCAGCTGGCGGGGCCGGGGTCGGGGACGTTGGGCCACAGATCCTCCGGCGGGCAGGTGTCGTGCTGCTCGTCGTGGATCTGCTGGTAGATCGAGCGAACCTGCTCGGCGTCCGGCGCCAGGAAGAACATGTCCGGGCGGCTGGCGCAGCTGGTGAGCAGCTCGACGTCCACCTTGTCGATCAGGTCCCGCGGCTGCGTGTCGGTGGCCCGCTTCGGGAAGCCGACGCCGATCGTGAAGACCCGGAAGCCGCGCCCCTTGGCCATCGAGGCCATGCACAGCACCGTGTCCTCCTGGCGGGCGGAGCCCGGGCAGGCCGTGGTCGGGAACGGCACCCGGTTGGGCAGCCCGTCGGTCAGCATCACCACCGTGGCGATGTTGTCGGGGATCGGCGCCCCGCCCGGGTAGTAGCCCTGACCCAGCTTGCGCAGGTTGTCCGGCAGCGCCTCGGCGCCCCGCTCGAAGGCCAGGTCCAGGCGCGTGCCGTCGGCGCGGCGCTTGGGCAGGCGGTCGAGGGCGGCCGTCAGCGCGGCGCGGTCGTTGGTCAGCGCCTGCTCGATCTCGGCGCTGTTGTTGAACCACACGACGGCGACCTGGTCGTGCTGGCCGTGGGCGTTGGGCTCGAGCTTCATCTCGGCGATGAGCATGCGGGCGGCCTCGATGACGGCGTCGCGCTTGGGCCGGCCGGCCGAGGTGAGGCGGTCCATGCTGGTCGACATGTCCAGGACCAACGCGACATCGGTGAACGTGTAGCTGAAGCGCGTCGGGCACTCCTGCCAGATCAGGATCGGCAGGTAGATCGGCAGCACCTTGGGCGTCGGCGTGTTGGTCGGCGTGTTGGTCGGGGTGTTGGTCGGCGTCGGGCCCACCGTGGGCGTGTTGGTCGGCGTGTTGGTGGGCGTCGGCGGCGGCGGGGTCGGCGGGACCGTGGGCGAGGCCAGCGGGAAGGGCTGCAGGACCGTGACGAAGGGCACCGGGAAGGTGACCGAGCCGGTCTGGTCCTGGTTGTCGCGGAAGACGCCGGTGGCCTCGACGTTGGTGGGCCAGTAGCCGACCTCCTTGGGCCGGACCTTGAAGGTGAGGGTGAGGCCCTCCTCGGGGACGTAGTTCTCCTGCCAGGTGAGCTGGTCGGCGGCCGCCGAGACCGAGGCGGCCGGGACGGCGCTGTCGGTGATGTACTCCATATTGGACGGCAGGGTGTCGACGATGGTGAGCTGTTTGAGGACGAGGGCCTTGATGTCCTTGCGGATGCGCTCGAAGACGGTGAGCAGGCCGCTGGCGTTCTGGACCTCGAAGTAGTAGCGCGAGGAGCTGGCGGCCTGGCGCATGCACTGGGCATCGCAGCCGGAGCCGACGCAGACCATGATGACGATGATGCCCTGGGCCTTGGCCTGGCGGGCGGCCTGCAGGACGGGGTCGCAGCCGGCGTTGTTGGAGCCGTCGGAGAGGACGACCATGACCTCGTTGATGTTGCCGGAGCCCTGGGCCTTGCGGCGACCGGAGAGCAGGACGCGCAGGCCCTCGCGGATGCCGCAGTCGATGCAGGTGCCGCCGTTGGCCGGGACGCGGCCGATGCAGCTCTTGGCCTGGCTGGCGATGTTGGTGAGCTGGCACAGGGCCTGGGCGCCGCCGTTGAACTGGACGACGCCGACCTGGGTGCCGGGGTTGTTCTTGAGGTCGAGGCGGTCGATGAGCTTCTTGGCGGCGTCCTTCATCTGGCGGTTGGGGTCGCCGGACATCGAGCCCGAGGCGTCCAGCACCAAGACGATGTGCAGCGGGAGCTGCTGCCCGGCGCACACCGCCTTGATGGTCAGCGTGATGTTGGTCGTCTCACCCAACAGCAGCACCCGCGGCTGGGCCACCTTCTGGCCGTCGCCCACGCACGTGCTGTTGTTGTTCCCCCCCTGCAGGGCCGCCCGCGTCGCCGGCGACGCCTCCACCGGCCGCATCGCCGCCAGCGTGCCCATCAGCACCGCCACCACGGCCAACCCGAGTCCCACGGATAAGTACCGGCGCATGTTGTCTCTCCTTCGGCCACAGTTGAAAGATGTCGACCAGCGGCGCAGGTCTTTCACTGGGGAGCAAGACCGCCCCACCGCTCGCGCGACGGCATGCCATGCCGCAGCCCGCGATCCTAATCGGAGCCGTCCGGAATGTCAAGCACGGCAAGCTGACACCCTCACCGATCAAGTCCGGGGCCGCTATCCACGGCGGTACCATTCGGTGTTATTATATCGACGGCCCGACGGGTGTCAAGGCAAGTTGCCCGATCTGTCCGGAAGTTTGCGAGGAATGTCAGGTAGCGAGACCCATCCGCAAGCTGGCCGTCGTCAGGTTGACCGTCACGCCACGGCGCCCTTTGGCGTCCTCTTCCGTGCGGGCCATTTGCCCGGGGTGCGCCGGATCGAACATTCGTTGGGGGGGAAATGATGAACGCGAGGCCGACCCGTATCCTGCCGTGGGGGCTGGCGCTGGCAATGTGCCTCATGGCCTGGCCGACGCCGCCCTCCGCCGCGGCGCCGCTGACGCAGACCACCGTCGAGCCGTGCACGATGACCGGCGACAAGGTCGTGTCGCCGGCGCGTATCCGGCTGGGAGAGACGGCCCAGATTCGCCTGACCCTGACCCCACGCTGCCCCCCGGCCACCTACCGGGCCGTGGACGTCGTCCTGGCCATCGACAGCAGCCGGTCGATGCTCGGGAGCAAGGACACCCAGGCCCGCAAGGCGGCCAGCACCTTCGTCGACACGCTCGACCTCACGCTCCAGCGCGTCGCGGTCGTCACGTTCGACGGCGACGCCCACCTGACGATCGGCCTCAGCCAGAACGCGACCGCGATCAAGCAGGCACTGGCCGGCTACCAGCTCGGCAACGGCACCAACATCGCCGGCGCCCTCGACATGGCGTACTACGACATCCTCGAACCCCACGGCCGAGCCGACGCCCTCCCCGTCGTCGTGCTGATCAGCGACGGCGACCCCAACCGGCCGGGCAACGGCAACGAGCCCCAGGTCGCCGCCGTCCGAGCGGCCAACTTCGCGCGCCTCAACGGGACCGTGATCATCACCATCGGCATGGGCACCGATGCCAATCCGGCGTTGCTCAAGCAAATCGCCGGCACCGACGCCAACTACTACTTCGCGCCCGACGAGACCAAGCTCGAGGAGCTCTACCGCGCCCTGGCGCTCCAGGTGGGCGACGTCGCCCTGCGCGACCTCACGCTCGACGACGACCTCGCACCGAACATCGACCTCGTCCCCAACACCGCGAGTCCCGCCGCCACCGTCAACGGCCGCCGCCTGACGTGGACCTCGGGCATCGTGCCGAGCGCGGGCCTCACCTGGGTCTACGAGATCAAGCCCACCCGCATCGGCACCTATCCGACCAACGACAAGGCCATCGCCGGCTTTACCAACGCCGACGGCAAGCCCGGCACGTTCACCTTCCCGCAGCCGATCATCACCGTCCTCGATCCCGAGCCCAAGGACCCATCCAGCTGCAACCAGTTCGACGCCTGGACCCTGATGATCCACAGCTTCCCCGACACCGTCGGCCGCGCCGGCGCCGGCCCCGGCTGCAACAACCAGTTCGACGGCGGCGACTGGGTCGGCGGCGCCCTCCTCCGCCTCCCCGACCTCACCTACGAGCTGACCGACGCCACCGGCAAGACCCTCCTCTTCCGGGGCAAAGGCGTCCCCGGCCCCGGCCGCGTTGACCAGCGCATCTACGTCCGGATCTGCCCCGCCCCCCCCTACCGCCTCAAGCTGCTCACCTCCGACCTCGGCGGCTACCAGCCCTGCGCCAACAGCCCCGCCATCCGCGAGATCACCGCCCGCGACTTCCGTTCCGTCGGCGCCAAGCGCGCCGAGGTCAGGTTCGGCTACGTGCCGCGCTGACGCCATCGCGTGAGCATGGGGGCGACGCGACCCCGGCCACCCCCACCCCCGGCGCTGCGCGCCACCCCCGCCCCCAAAGGGGCCAGGGGAACGGCGGGGCCTTCGGGGTGTCATCCTGTTCATTCCCGATCGATCCACTCCCGCCCACGGCGCCCCGCCGCCCCCCACCTGGCCCTCGTGCGTCGCGCCGCCTGCGCCAAAGCCGCCCTTTGGCA
>CAYQBA010000127.1:0-13977 GCA_964415605.1 uncultured Anaerolineales bacterium
CCGCGCAGCCCTCCGGCAGGTGGCTGAGCGCCCCGTTGCCCTGGTAGAAGGCGACCAGAGCGCCGGGCGCGACCGTCGTGGTGACGTCGCCGTTCATGGCGGTGTGGGCGATCGTCTGCCCCGCGCAGGCGTGGCTGCGCCCGAGCACGTCCGCGCCGCGATAGGTGAGCTTGACGCCCACCGGGTTGGGGCCCGGGTTGAGGACCGTGACGCCTGAGGTCAACGTGCCGGCGCTGGCATCGTTCGGGTCGACCGCGTAGCTCCGGAACAGCATCGGGGCGTAGCCCTCCGAGATCGCCTCGCTTGCCGGCACCCCGGCCAGGTGATACACGGCGTGGCGTGCCGTTTCCTGGGCGACCGTCGTCACCACGCTGACGGGCCGGTCGGCCGTCACGCGCGCCCAGATCAGGCCCGCCTGCGAGCCCGAGCCCGTCGGGAGGTTTGCAAGCCGCGGATGCGTGCCCAGCGAGAACGTCGTCGCGCCGCCCGGGCCGAGCGGGAGATCGAGCGTCTCGATCGGGGTCGTCTGGCCGTTGGGCATGAAGGCGACGCTGACCGCGGCGCCGTTGGCGGCGTCGGTGTTCTGGATCGACACGATCGAGGTCTGGCCCGCATAGGCGTTGAGGAGCCAGGGGACGACGACGTCAGTGGCGGGGTGCGGTGCGTTGTACATCGCCATGTGCGAGGTCGCCGGCCATTGGCTCTGGGCCACGGCCGCCACCGGCTGGCTGGCGGAGATCCGCGCCGCGAGGACGTCGTCCTCGGCCAGCCCCGGCTCGGCGGGGAGGAAGATGGTGGTCTGCGCGCCGGGCATCACGCCGGTGCGGGTGACCGACGCCGATCCGTTCCCCGTCTGGCTCACGAAGTCGACGGTCACGTCGGCCGCGGTGTCCGGCGAGAGGTTGGTGATCGACACCCCCGTCATACCGGCCAGATTCAGCACCCCGCTCGGGTTGGGCGTTCCCGTCGGCCGCGGCGTCGGCGTCGGCGCCGTGCCCGTGGCGGTCGCCGGCCTTGGCGTCCGGGTGATCGGATCGCCGAAGGAATTCAGCGCCAGCGGCACGTGCCGCGCGGCGGCCTGGCCCGACCCGGCATTCACGCCGTTGTAGGCGATGTCGTTGGCCTGGGTGCCGCTGACCGCGTGGTTGTCGAGCACGGTGGCGAGCACCGGCGCGTCGGCCACGACGCGCGCGAGGCCGTACGACCCATCCGGGATCTGGCCGAGGTCCGCGAACACCCAGCGATGGGCGGCCCCCGGCGCCAGGGTCACCTGGCACGCGCTGCCGCACGCGTGGAACGCCGTATCGCCGGCCCGATCGTTTAGGTACTCCAGGCTCACGGTGGCCGTGACGGCGTCCGACGGGTTGACCACGTGGACGTCGCTCGAGCCGAGGAAGTTGCGCCGGTAGAGCGGCAGGATCACGTTTTGTCCAGCCTGATCCGGCCGCAGCGCGGAATAGGCGGCCGCCGAGCCTTGCAAGGTGTTGGCGACGTTGGTCACGGCCAAGACCGGCCCGGAGGCCGTGATCGTGGCCGCGGCCGCGCACCCGTCCGGCAGGTGGCTCCGGCCCGTTACGGGCAGGGCGACGTTGTCCTGGTAGAACACCGCCACGGCGCCGGCGGCGACCGTCGCCGAATCGTGGGCGATGGTTTCGCCCGCGCACGTGCCGCCGGCGCCGCGGTATGTCACCGCGACGTCGACGGGTTCGGTGCCGGGGTTGAGGACGGAGATCCCCGAGGTCCCGCCGCCGACCGCGGCGACGGCGAAGGGCGCCACGAGCGTGGTGGCGGCATTGGACGCCGGGATCCCGTCCACGGCGTAGACGGCCTTGGGCTGCGTGCTGTCGTTGAACGCGACCGCGGCGACCGGAATGGCGGACGTGAGCCGCACCCAACCCACGAAGCCGGCCGGGACGTTGCTGAAGCTCGGGTGACTGGCGAGATCGAGGGAGATCGACGTGCCGGGCGCGATGTTGAAGGTCTGCGACACGCTGGGCGTCGTGCTCTCGGTCGCGATCAGGTCGAACGTGACGGTCGCCAGCGTCGTGACGCTGGTGTTCTGGACCATCACGATCGACGACTGGCCGCCGGCGTGCCGCCTCACGTGAGGCACGATGACCGCCGTCGACGGCTCGAGGTCGCCGTAGGCGACCGAGGCGCCGGTGGCGGACCAGCTGGTGATCGTCAGGGTCGAGATCCGCCGATCCGCGGCCGCGACCATGGCGTAGGCGCCGCTGGCCAGGGTGCTCTGCACGGGCAGGTAGATGTTCCGCGTCCGGAGCGGCGGGATACCGGCCTGGGTGAGCGTGACGGGCGGCGCGCCGGTCTGCTTGTAGAAGAGGGCGTCGACCGACGCCTCCTGGCTTGGGTCGAGGTTGAGGATCTGGATGGCTGACACGCCGGTGCCGGCGATGCCGGCCAGGCGGCTGGCCTGGGCGCCTGGCGTGTCGGTGCCGAAGGCGATCGCCGCCAGCGCGGCGATGGCGCACAGCGCGGCGACGCGTCGGAAGGTCAAGGGGTTGTGTCGCATGACGGATGGCTCCTCGGTGGATGGCGCAGTCAGGGTTGGACGGTCGGAAGGCCGGCCGGGTCTTCGCGAGCGCCGCGGTCGCTCGAGGCCGGCCCGTGAACGTCGCTGGGTCGTGGTACCGCTGGCTACGACAGCCGGGCACCGCGAAACGTCACACCGCGCCGGGCGCCGCGCCGGACGCCGCACAACCGTCGGGCGGCTCGGCCGGGGACAAAATCCCTATTGACCGCGCTTGTCAGACATGGTAGACTGGCGTCGGTTTTGGGGGCTTTAGCGATCGCATGCTGGCGCCCAGCCGTATCCGGCGCCGTGATCCCAGATGCGCCGCCCCCGCGTTCGAAGCGCCGGGCCGCCGGGCTTGACGCCGCCTGCCCGCCGGCGTGCAACGGCGCTGACCTTCAGGAGAAGATGCTGCCATGCGCACCCTCGCCCTCCGGATCGCCATCGTGGTCTGCGGCGCCGCGTTGTTCGCCGCGGCGCAGATCGCCCCCGCCCTTCCCACCCACGCACAGGGAGGGCGCGCAACCCCCGCGCGGCCCACGCAGGAAGCCCATCTGAGCCAGTGCGCCGGCATCGTGACCTCGACGCTGTCGGCGTCGACGGTCCGCATCTGCGATACCGTCACCACAACCGTGCGCCTCCTGCCCGCATGTCCGTTCTGTCAGGGCGGCCTCAACATCGTGATCATTCAGCCCTTCATGTCCGGCTCCAACATCTGGTCGGGCCTCGTGGCCGCGCGCATGTTCCAGGAGCTCCAGAAGTACCAGAAGGAGTACGAACGGGCCCACAACCGCCCATTCCTCGTCCAGGCCGGCGTCGTCCGCTACGACGAGCAGCGCGCCGACATGCTCCTTGCGATGACCACCGAGCTCGACCGGGCACGCCTGGTCGTCGGCCTGTCGCAGTACGGGTTCCAGGACGGCGGGCCATACCCCGAGGCCGCCCAGATGGCGATCCGCATGCTCGACGGCGCCAAGCGGGCCCCCGAGGCCGATCGGAACGAGCCGTGCATGGAGGTCATCGTCTTCTTCGGGTCGCGCGAGGGGTCGACGCTCGACGAGATGGAGTACACGCGGCTCGTCCTGCGCACCAAGGCGATCATCGATGCCCGGACACGGGAGTTTTTCCTGGGGTGCACGGCCGAGGGTACCCTCCTGTGTGGGTTCTTCCTGTACATGCAGCGCAACCAGCGCTACACGGCCACCAAGTTCAGCAACTACGACGTGTTCGCCAACTTCATGATGCGCGACTTCCGGGACGTCGAGAAGGGCAAGGACGAGGAGCTCGTGCGCGACGTGTCGCTGACGCAGCGGCTGCCGGCCGGGCTGGCGTACGTGCCCGGCTCGGCCATCCCGCCGCCGGCGGCGGTGATCACCGCCGCTACGGGCGAGACGGAGCTGCGGTGGGACTATATCCCCTTCCGCAAGATGGAGCCGCGTGAGGTGACCTATAGCGTCCGCCCTGGCCAGGAGGGCAACCTGCCCGTCGAAGGCTGGATGGATCTCCGGGACGTCCAGGGTCTCAAGCGGCGCGTGCCGATGGCGACCCAGCCCATCACCGTCGCCGGCCTGTGCATCCCGCCGTCGCCGACGCCATCCGACACCCCGACACCGACCGACACGCCCACCCCGACCGACACCCCGACGCCGACCCGCACCCCGACCGCGACGCCGACGCCGACCGACACGCCGACGCCGACGGCCACCCCCACCCCGACCGCCACGCCGACGCCCAAGCCGCGGCCGGTGTACCTGCCGCTGGCGCTGGGCGAGTCGTGCGCCCAGGAGCGCCGCCGCGTCGACGCCGTCCTCATCATCGACGCCTCGACCAGCATGCTCGAGCCGATCGCCGGCGGCACGACGAAGATCGACGCGGCCCGCAACGCCGCGCGGGCGTTCATCGGCGAGCTCGACCTGGCCAGCGGCGACCAGGCGGCGGTGGTGACGTTCAACGCCGAGGCCCGGCTGGCCCAGGGGCTGACGTCCGACGGCCAGGCGTTGGCCGCGGCGCTCGTCGCCATCCCGCTGGCGCAGCAGACGTGCCTGGTGTGCGCCGTCGACGCCGCCGACGCCGAGCTGGCCGGGCCGCGGCGCGTGGCCACCAACCAGCCCGTCATCGTGCTGCTCACCGACGGGCGCTCCAACCCGCAGCCGGTCGAGGCGGCGGTGGCGCGCGCGGCGGCGGCCAAGGCCCGCGGGGTGGTGATCTTCACGATCGGGCTGGGCGACGACATCGACGTCGAGGCCCTGGTCCTGATGGCCACCCGGCCGGACTTCGCCTTCCGCGCCGCCGACCCCGCCACGCTGGAGACGATCTACCGCACCGTCGCCCGCGACCTGCCGTGCCCGCCCTCCGCCTTCTGGGGTGGCCGCTGACCCCACACCGGAGCTGATCGGCGGACGCGGCCGCACGCCGGGCGCCGGCCGCATCCCCGGGGACGCATCCCCCGAGCGTCCCCGGGGATGTCTGTTGCCCGCCGCGCCCGCCCTCCACCCATGTCCCGGAGTCACCGCCACCCACGCCGCCCACGTTCACACCATAACAGGCCCTTCCCGCCGCCGTTAATCCCGCTCGATCCGGTAGGCCGATAGATGGCCGGGAACCGGACACGCATTTCGGCACGCGCGCTGGCGGTTCGGCCGGTTGGATTTCAGGGAGAACGTGAACATGATGCACTGGGGCAGGCGACGCTCCTCGATTGGCGGACTCGTGATCGTGGCCTTGGCGGCGGCGGCGCTGCTGCCGGGCATGGATCGACCCCCGCGCCCGGCCGCGGCGCGGCCGGCGGATACCCCGGCCGGGACGGTGGGTGCCCTAGGCGGACCGGCGGGCGCGGCGGCCGCCCAGGCCGAGGCGCGTGGGGACTCGGGACGTGCGATCTCCCCAGGCGGCTGGGCCGGCACGGGCACCGCTCGCCCCGGGCCCTCCACGCTGTCGGTGCCGTCGGCGGCGGCGCGGGTGCCGTGGACACCTGGCGCGGGCGCACGGCGCGCCGGCGACGCCGACCAGCCCGCAGTGCTCTCGCTGGTTACCGGCATGGCCGCCGGCTGCGTGCGCACCGAGCAGTCCGACCCGCCCGCACTCGACTGCAGCATCCGTGCCGGCGACGCGTTCGCCGAGAGCGTGCGGGCCTTCGTCGAGGCGCCCGGGTTGCCGCAGCTGCCGTACGTGCGGCTGGTGCTCGACGGCGCGCAGGACGGCATGACGCTGCGCCGCCTCGACGCCGCCGGCAACGAGACCGACAGTCCCCTCAACGCCCAGGGCGAGATCAACGCCCGCTTCCGCTACACCCCCATGGCGCACCCGATGGCGTTTGGCCAGATGGTCGAGGTCGATCTCGTGGCCGTCGTCAACGACGGCCAGGAAGACCTCGGCGCCAAGGCGGTGGTGCGCTTGCGGCTGCACGTCCTCAGCGCCCAGCAGAGCATCGTGGGCTATGTGTTCGACGACCGCGACGGCGATGGCGCGCGCGACGTCGGGGAGCCCGGCATCGCCGGGTGGCCGGTCGATCTCAAGGACTCGCAGGGCCGCCCGCGCACCGCGATGCCCGACGGCAACGGCAGGTTCCAGTTCGACGTCGACGCCACCGACCTGTACCACCTCGCGCAGACGCCGCCCGGCGGCTGGACGCCGACCCGCCCCACCAGCGTCGACCTCAAGGTCGACCTGTCCCAGGGGCCGTCCGCGGACGTCCTCTTCGGTTATCGCCGGGTCGAGACCCGGCCCGACGTGACGGCCACGGTCCAGACCGACCGCGGCTGCCGCGAGGGCGGCGCCGACCCACGCTATACCATCGGCGAGGCGCTCCGCGTGCAGTTCGCGGTGTCCGGCCTGCCTGAGGCCGACGTCTCGTTGGCGCTCAGCGCACCGGGCCGGTCGACCCAGATGCTCGTCGACCGCCAGCGCATCCCCGGCGGACAGCCGTACGCGTTCGACACCACGGCCGGCGACGCCGCGGGCGACGGCCGATTGGAGCTGCGCGCCTACGTGCCCGGGCAAGCCGCCCCGGCCTACACCACCGCCTGCACGTACGGCGTCGCCCCCGCCGCGAACCCGACGGTGGACTTCAGCCCCGGCAAGGTCGAGTTTGGCGCCGTGCCGGTGAACGGCGCGGTCCAGCGCGGCGTCACGCTGCGCAACATCGGCCAGGCGCCGCTGTACCTCAACACGCTCGGCATCCAGGGTGGATCGGCGTCGCCGTTCGGGCTCTACACCCCCAGCGTCGGCAACATCGCCGTTCCGCCGGGCCAGTCGTACACCGTCAACCTGCAGTTTCGGCCGACCGGGGCGGGCTCGTACCAGGACTTCCTCGTCGTCCGCTGCAACGCCTCGAACACCCCCACCGTCACCATTCCGCTCTACGGGCAGACCCAGGACGCGACCCCGACCTATTCCGGCTGGATTCAGAGCGACCGCGGGTGCCTGCAGGACCAGCAGGACCCGCTCTACTTCGTCGGCGACTCCGTCCAGCTCCAGCTGCGCGTCGACGGCCCGGCGGGCCCGCAGGCCTACGCCCAGGTCGAGGACATCGTGCCGGGCGGCCAGCCGCGCCTGGTCTACAACCGCCAGGTGCCGCTGAACCAACCCGTCACGCTCGGCGGCATGAAGATCTCACCCCCCGTCGGCGACGAGACCGTCCGCCTCACGGCCCAGATCGGCTCGTACATCCTCCGCGACGAGTGCTCGTTCCGGGTGGCGGCCGGCGGCACGCGCGTGGTCGGCTACAAGTTCCAGGACGACAACGGCAACGGCATCTGGGAAGGCTGCCCGCTGACCCCGTGGAACCCCGGCAGCGAGCCGCCGATCCCGGGCTGGGGCATCACGCTCACGGGCCCCCAGTCGTACACCGCCACCACCGATGGCAACGGGCGGTTCGAGTTCGTCGTCAGCGCGCCGGGCACGTACTACGTCACCGAGGAGACCCGCAGCGGGTGGTCGGCCACACGCCCGACGACGCAGAGCTTCACGATCGGCTGCTACCCCGGCGAGTCGCTCAACCCGGTCCTGTTCGGCAACCGGCAGACCGGCTGCGTGCCGTGCCCGCCGCCCGGCGGCCCCACGCCCACGGCCTGGCTGCCGCCGACGCCGGCCTCGCCGACGGCCACGCCGTGGCTGCCGCCGACGCCCGGCACCCCCGGGGTGCCGACGCCGACCATTCCGGCTCCGCCGAGCGCCACGATCCCCCCGCCGCCCCCGCCGCCGGTGTGCAATGTGACCATCGGCCCGCGGCCGTCGTCGGCCAACGTGGCCGAGCTGGCACAGTTCACGGCCAACGTGACGGGTGGCGGGCAGCAGCTCAGCTACCAGTGGTCGGTCTCGGGCGAGGTCATCCGCGACTATCGCGAGAGCACGCGGCAGCAGTGGAGCGTCATCGCGATGCAGCCGGCCGACTTCCAGGCCCGGACGCTCGGCTTCTACTGGAAGCCCGAGCCCAACCAGCGCCACCCCAACAACGCCGGCCCGCAGCCGCGCACGGTGGCGGTGACGGTGACCACGCCGAACGGGACGTGCGCCGACATGCTCACGCTGAACGTCGAGCGCAACAACACGAACATCAACCGCCAGGCCGAGGACTACTACAACGGCAACCACAACCAGGCGGTCCTGGTCGAGCACACCTTGTGGCACGCCACGTACCCGTTCCAGGGCTTCGGCTACGACGGCACGCTGTTCTTCGACTTCCACCGGCAGTACCTCGACCGCTTCAACAGCTGGCGGGCCGAGTTCGGGTACCCGCCGGTCGGGATCTGGGACTCCGGCACGTCGATCCCGCGCGGCGTCGACATCGACCACCTGGCGCGCGGCGGCACCTACACGCCCCTGATGAAGCCGAGCTGGTTCACCATCGGCGGCGGCACGCCCGCGCGCGGAAACAACGGTCTGCCGTGCGACTCGCAGTCCGGACAGCGCCGCCTGCGCGACTTCCCGTCCAACCGGACGCTGCTCGGCTGCGCGGTGACGCATACGTGGCACAACGGCGTGCACACCGGCGTGGGCGGCGACATGCTGAACCCGCAATGGTCGCCGCGCGACCCGATCTTCTGGCGCTGGCACAACTTCGTCGACATCATCTCGCAGGAGCGGATGTCGGTGTTCTTCGCCGCCGCCAACTTCGCGCGCGGCGCCGGCACGTTCGCGCCGGCCGCGCCGCACGGCCCGCAGCAGTTCGGCCAGCAGTACCCGCCGCACGCGACGTACCAGGTTCCGTTCCGGCTGTTCCGCTTCATGGACGAGCCGCTCGAGCGCTACACCGTGGTCTTCGATCAGTCCGTGACCGGCGTCAAGGCTGGCGACCTGACGGTCAACGGCGTGCCGGCGACCGCCGTCACGGGCAGCCGCGAGGGCCCCTACGTGTTCACCGGCTTCCCGGCGCCGCCGGCCGGCCCGGTCGAGGTCAAGCTGGCGCCGGGCGCCGTCAAGAACCTCTACAACGAGGCGTTCGAAGGCGACACCTGGCGCTATACCCGCGTGGATCCCGGCCTCGACGAGGACCGCGACACGCTCTCCAACGCCGACGAGGTCCACGTCTACCTGACGAACCCGCTCGACCGCGACAGCGACGACGACGGCCTGCCCGACGGCGACGAGGTCAAGCTGTACGGCACGCGCCCGCTGATGTGGGACAGCGACCGCGACAGCGCCAACGACCGCTGCGAGCTCGAGAAGGGCTCCGACCCGAACGACCCGGCGTCGTTCTCGCCGGGCTGCCCGGGCAAGCCGATCTTCATGTGCTGGGCCGGCAACGGCGAGGAGATCGACCAGTAGCGGCCGCGGCGGGGCGTGGCGGCCGATCGGGCCGCCGCGTCGGCGCCGCGCTCGATGGATGCACGACCGCCCCCCAAGGCCACGCGGCCTTGGGGGGCGGTCGGATGTCCGGGCGCGGGACTCGCGGCCGCGGCTGACGACGCGGACCGTCCCGCCGGGGCGCGCCGGTCGATACGCCGGCCGGGGTCACCCCCCGGGCGTGCTGCCCTCCGCCGACGGCACCATGAGCTGCGCCAGGAGCCCGGGCTCGCGCGGGATCAGCACCAGCCGCGCGCCGCTCGCGCTGACGCGCTGCGTCTCGAGCACGGTGAACAGCGCGTTGGAGACGTCGGGGTCCCTCGCGATCGCGGCCAGCGCGTCGCCGACGATCTGCGGCCGGATCGCCGCCGCCTTGGCGAACTCCACCGCCGCCTGCCGCTCGGCGCTGCTGGCGATGATGCTGACCTGGTTGGCCCCGTCCTGCTTGATCGCGCTGGTGACCTGGCGCAGGCGGTTGACCACCTTACTCTCGATCTGCCGGATCATGTCGTGGTCGCGGAAGTGGACCTTGCGCACGTACACCGAGCCGAGCTTGTAGCCCCACTCGTGCGACTTCGGCGAGACCTCCTGCCGGACGGTGTGGCTCATGGCGTGCCGGTTGACCAACATGCCCGCCAGCGGCAGGTTGCTGAGGCAGCGCACCGCGGAGTTGCTGACGTTGGCGGCCAGCGAGCCGCGGGGGTCGGTGTTCTTGAACAGGTAGGCCACCGGGTCGCTGATGAACATCTCGTACCAGATCCCGATGCCCATCGGTGCGCCCTCCTCGGAGTTCACCGGCTGGCTGCGCAGGTACTGCTGGTCCAGCCGCATGTCGACCTCGTAGCGCGTGCCGAGCCAGTTGACGATCCCCGCCCGCCAGCTCAGCCGCGCCGGCAGGAAGTGCAGGCCCGGCTCGTCGAGGACCGCGAGGACCTTGCCGAAGAGGACGTACACGAAGCACTGGCGCTCGGGGACGATGGCGTACAACCCCAGGAGCCGGACGATGCCGAAGACCACCGGCACCATGATCGCGCTGCCGATGAACGCCGCCACGAAACCGATCAAGAAGCTGCTCATGCCCGGTCCTCCATCAGGATCGTGCCCGCCCTTTCGAAGAGCGCGAGCCGCACGTTGCGCAGGTAAGCCTTGAGCGCGCCCGGATCCGCCTGCTTGAGCGCCCGCAGCTGATCGGCGAGCTTGACGAGCGGCTCGACCTCGGCCTGGGCCTTCAGCGTCTCGATCTCGACGGCGCGCTTGGACTGGACGATCTTCTGGTCCGCGGCGGCCTGTGCCAGGCTGATGTCGCTCGACACCTGGTTGTAGGCCGTGTTGATGGCCGCCAGCGCCGACTCGACCTCGGGCGGGGGGTCGATGCCCGTGATGAGCGAGGCGTCGAGCACCACGCCGTAGCGGGCGGCCGACGACAGGCATTCGCGGTCCATGTGCTCGTTGAGGTCGCGCAGGTTCTTGCGGATGTCGTTGATCGAGATGCCGGTGACGACCGTGGCATCGGGGGCCATGCCGCCGGCGACCGCCGCGGCCGCGTCCACCTCCGGCGCTTCGAAGTTCGAGATCCGCTCGCGGAGGACGGCCACGAAGTAGCCCATGACGTGGGCGAGCGGATCCTTGACGCCGAAGATGTAGGCGTAGAGGTTCCGTTCGGAGACGCGGTAGCGGATCTGGCCGGTCAGGCCGGTGTTGAGCTGGTCTTTGGTGACCGCCTCGAGCACCGTGCCGCCCTGGTTGGCGGTCGGGACCTGGGGGTCCCACGCCATGTTGACGGTCTCGGTGGCGATGCTGACCTTGTGCACCTCCTCCCACGGCCACTTGAAATACGGCCCGCCGGGTGGGATCACCCGCACTTGCGGGTAGACGTAGCGCTCGCGGTGCGCCTCGGTCAGCGGCTCCGAGATCGGGTCGTCGAGCGTGGTCAGCGCGTCCAGGCGCTGCGCGCGGCCAAAGCTGGTCTTGACCGCGCGCTCGTTCTGGTCCACGGAGAAGAGGCCGGCCAGGAGGTATCGCGTGAGGAACCACGCGACGAAGCCCAGCACGGCGCCGAAGAGATAGCCCATGGGCATCCACTCCTTGTGCGTGGCGATGCCGGAGGCGTGAGGGCCGATACGGGGCGGCGCATCCGGCGGGTTCCGTCGGCATGTACGCCGGAAGGCGCCATCCGGTTGCCGGCCCGGACGGCGGGAGACCCCAGCGGCCGCAAGGGTGGCGCCGCCAGGGGCGCGGCGAAAAGGCGGGGACGCCGGCGGAGACGGGCAGGGAGGGTGGGTGAGGGGGCGGCGATCCCGCGCCCTCCCTGCCCACCACGATCAGCCGATGGCGATCTTCTTGGCCTCGGCCTTGGGCGCCGCCGGCAGCGGCACGCTGACCTCGAGCACGCCGTCCTTGAACGATGCCTCGATCTTGTCGAGGTCCGCGCCGTCGGGCAGCGGCACCTGGCGGAAGAAGCTGCCGTAGCGGCGCTCCGCCCGGTAGTAGTGCTCTTCCCTGACCTCGCTCTCGTCGCGGCGCTCGCCCTTGATGATGAGCGCCCCGTTGGCGATCTCGACGTCGATGTCCTCCTTGCGCATGCCAGGCAAGTCGGCCTTCACGTGGAGCTTGTCGTCCTTGCTGAAGACGTCGATCTTCGGCGCCCAGCCGGCAGGCCCTTCGGCGCGCCGCGTCTTGCGCCCCCAGAGCCGCGGCAGCCGCGGCCACGACCGGTCGAACCACCGGTCCATCTCGTTCTCGAGCTCGTCCATGGCGGCCCAGGGATTGCGCCACTGGGTGAGGCCACCTTCCTTGGTTTCGGGCTTGACCACGACGTTGCCGTTGTCCATCGCTTGCCTCCATTCTGCGCGTCGCGTTGGCGTTCGTCGGTCGCCCCCGCGAAGCACGGGATGCGCGGTATCGTTCGCGGCATCCCAACGCTTCCCGGGTGCGATCCCATGGTTCCTGCCGCAATGATAGGCCCATTGCTGCCGCTGTTCTTCAGCGAATCCACCGATGTGGGCATCAGCCGAACGGCGGATCCGCCCGGGCGGCATTGACCGGTCCCAGGCCGGGCCATATAATCGCGCCACCGATCCCGACAGACTCGCCTGGAGAGCCCGAATGCCGCTGCCGCCCAACCCCGAAGCGTTCGTCATCCCGTTCATCGACCGCCCGGTCTACTGGTACGGCCTCATGGTGACGCTCGGCACGCTGGCCGCCGCCTACGTGGCCGACCGCGAGGCGCGCCGCCATGGGCACAACCCGGACCACATCTGGAACGCCTTGATCCCCTGCATGATCCTCGGCCTCCTCGGCGCGCGGCTCTACCACGTGATCTCGTCGCCGGCGGGCGGGGGAACGAGCCTGTCGGGCTACCTCAAGGACCCGGTCTCGATCATCGCGTTCTGGAACGGCGGCCTGCGCGGCCTCGGCGTCTACGGCGCCGTCGTGGGCGGGATGCTCGGGCTGTGGCTGTACACGCGCTGGGCCAAGCTGTCGTTCCCGGAGTGGGCCGACATCTGCGCCGTCGGCATCCCGCTCGGCCAGGCGATCGGCCGCTGGGGCAACTGGTTCAACCAGGAGCTGTACGGCAACCCCACCAAGCTGCCGTGGGGCATCCCGATCGCCGCGGAGTATCGGCTGCCGCAGTTTGCCGCCGAGCCGGAGTCCACCCGCTTTCACCCGTCGTTCCTCTACGAGTCGCTGTGGAGCCTCCTGTCGTTCTTCGTGTTGAGCTTCATCGCCCACCGTTGGGATGACCGGCTGCGCCCCGGCGACGTCGTGCTCCTCTACTTGATCCTCTACCCGATGGGCCGCTATCTGGTCGAGCTCCAGCGGCCCGACGCCTGGACCTGGGCGGGCATCCCGGTGGCGCAGATTGTCTCGGTTGTCTGCGTCGTCGCCGCCGCGCTTGCCCTGATCTGGCGGCACCGGTCCGGCCGCCCGGTGCCCGCCGCGGCCCCCGCGGCCGCCGTCGAGGACTGACGCACCGGCGTTGACGGACGCGCTGGCCGCAGGGCGGCTGGCCGCCGCCATCGCGGCGGCCGTGATCGTCCCTGGCGCCGCCGCGCTGCGGCTGGCAGGCCACCCGAGCCGTGGCATCGAACGCGCGGCGCTGGCGGTGACGGCGAGCATCACGTTGTGGCCGCTGGCGCTGTTGTGGACGACAGCCCTGGGTCTGCGGTGGTCGGCCGGGGCATTCGCCACGGCCTTGGCGGTGCTGGCCATCGGGCTCGCGGTCGGTCCGGCGCACCGCGCCTTGCGCCGGCGCCAGCGCGCGACCTCATCCCCAGCCGCGGCCGTCCCCGAACCGCCGGACGGCCCTGCCGTTCGGCGCGCCGCCCCTTCCCCCGAGTCGTTGGCCGCGATCGCGATCCTCGGCCTCGCCGTGTGCCTGCGGGTCTGGCAGGCCCGCCAGCTTGTGGCGCCGGCGTGGGTCGACGGCCTGCACCACGCCCTGGTGACCCGGCTCATCGCCGACGCGGGCGCCGTGCCGGCGGGGTACCGGCCCTACCTGGCGGTCGACGGCTTCTACTACCACTTCGGCTTCCACGCCCTGGCGGCCGCCGTGGGCTGGCTGGCGGACGCGCCCGCGCCGTGGGCGGTGCTGTGGACCGGCCAGGCGCTGAGCGCCGCCGCGGCGCTGACCACCTACGCCGCCGCGCGCCGCCTCGTCCGGC
>CAYQBA010000128.1:0-13829 GCA_964415605.1 uncultured Anaerolineales bacterium
TAGCCGCCGCCACCGCCGCCACCGTAGCCGCCGCCGCCACCGCCGTAGCCGCCACCGCCACCACCGCCGCCACGGCCGCCGGGCCGCTCTTCGCGCGGGCGGGCGATGCTGACGGTGATCGTGCGGTCCTGGAACTGCGTGTTGTTGAACATGTTGATCGCCGTCTGGGCCTCCGCAGCGGAGCCCATCTCGACAAAGGCGAAGCCCTTTGATCGCCCCGTGTCGCGGTCGGTGATCAACGCCACCGACGACACCGTTCCGGCCTGCGAGAACAGATCCTGCAGGTCATCTTCGGTGGTCCCGTAGGACAGATTGCCGACGTACAGCTTGTGTTGCATGTAATCCTTTGCCTGATTCCCGTTGCCATCTCGATTCAAAAGGCAATACGCCCATGGACAATAGCATACACTACGATTGACGAAAGCGCGAAACGACATCGCGTGCCGGCGCGGAGCCTTCGGCACCGACGCGCGATGAACACCCGCCGCGCCACGCACAAGAGGTCACGCATGCTCGACCATACACCCTCCTCGTCCGGTCCCTCCGCACCGCGTCCATACGCGCCGAGCTGGGTCGACCGCGTGCTTGCCGCGATCTCGCGCGCGCCGGTGGCGCCCTGGGCGTGCTTCGCGCTGCTCTATGCGTTTGGGCACGGGCTCGTCACGGCGCTGCGCATGCGCGACGGGGCGCCGATGGCGGCGGCCCTGGCGTCGCCGCCGCCGCCGTTCCTCCTCTGGACCGTCTACCTCCTGGCCCTGACCCATCACCTCAACGCCGTCGCCCGGTCGAAGCTGTCGGGCTTCAGCGCCGCGCTGGGCATCGACGACGCCGGCCTGGCCGAGGCCGAGTACCGCCTGACGACGATGCCGTCGCGGCCCGCCATCTGGTTCGGCGGGCTGTGGGTGGCCGTCGCCGTCTGCCTCCTGTGGTTCCAATGGCCCCTGGTGATGCGCCTGGGGTATGCGCAATGGGAGATCTGGCTGACGGTCGCGAGCTACATGCTCGGCGGCGCCGCCATCTACCACACCGTGCACCAGCTGCGCGAGGTGAGCCGGCTGCATGCGCGCGTGACGAACGTGGACCTGTTCGACCTCGCGCCGCTGTACGCGTTCTCCGGCCTGACGTCGCGGACGGCCTTGGGGTGGCTCCTGCTGCTCTACGTGACCGCGCTCCTGGTCCCGGGGGATCTCGCGCGATCGGCGCTCGGCGCCACCTGGGCGTTCGTGATGGGCCTGGCGATCCTGGCGTTCGTCGCGCCACTGATGGGCATGCACGGCAAGCTCGGCGCCGCCCGGCAGCGGGCGGTCGCGGCGACCAACGCGCGCCTGCGCGATACGCTGGCGGAGAGCAACCGGGCGATCGACGCGCGCGACTTCGCCTCGCTCGACGGCCTCCAGAAGGCGGTCGCCAGCCTGACGGCGCAGCGCGGCATCCTCGAGCAGGTGTCGACGTGGCCGTGGCAGGCGGCGACGCTGCGCGGCTTCGTCACGGCCTTGCTGCTCCCGGTCGCGCTGCGGGTGGGTCAGGCGCTGCTGGAGCGGCTGCTGGGGCTGTGAGGACCCCTGCGGGACGGGAGTCCAGCCGTCGGTCACGCTCCTGCCCCGCCAGGCCGTCAGGCAGCGGCCGGCACGCTCAACCTAACGGAGTCCCAGGTCCCGCACGTGGATGTGCTCGGGGAGCCGGGGCGACAGGTCCAGGATCTCGAGGCGCAGCCGGTCGATCGCCACCGGCCCGCCAGGGATGTCCAGGTCGATGCGCGGCTCGTCGGTCAGGTCCCGGTACGTGACCTCGACGATGCGCGGCGCGGCGCCGCCAGCGGGCGTGGCGATGACCTTGAGCGTCAGGTCCATGTCGGAGGTGTGCAGGCGGATGCCGCCCACCGTGCGCGGCTCCGGAAAGCGGAGATCGAGGATGAACGGGTTCGCCGCAGCCCCCCGCATCAGGGTCTCGGGATTGCCGTCGACGAGGTCTTCGAGCCGGCCGCTGTCCACGACCGAGTGCTCGATCTTCACCGTTTGCCCGTCGATCACCACCGTGCCGTCGACGGTTTGCTGCTTCGCTGCCTCGTCGGCAGCGAACTGCGCATCGACGTCGTCGGCGTAGCGCATGCGCACGAAGTAGAAGCCGGGCTGGCCATCGGGGTACGGGATGACGCGCAGGGGCGGGGCCACGACGAGCTTGGAGCTGGCGCGCGCGCGTTCGAAGCTTTCGGCCGGCAGCACGTTGAGCTGCGCCGGATCGAGCTCCCCCTTGACGAGCAGCCAGCCGTCCATGTTGCCCATCTTCAGGCGCGCCGAGAGCTCGGGCTCCAGGAAGAACTCGGCCAGCCCGTTCGCGTTGTTCGTCCAGTCCGGCGATAGGACGACCTTGAGATCGGGATCCGCCCGCAGCACCTCTCGGATCGTGCCGAAGACCTGAGAGGCGCCATACTGCATGCCGGACAGCCCGTAGTTGGTCGACCACGTCGGGCCATCGGTCAGCGCCACGCGCAGCAGGTAGAGGGCCCACGTCCCGAGGAACACGGCGGCCGCAGCGGCCTGCGCCGGGAACGACAACCGGTCGCCCGAGCGGCGCGCGACGCCTTCCGCGACCCAGCCGAAGCCGAGGCACGCCAGCATCGTCGCTGGCACGACGATCGCCAGGCCACGCGTCACGTAAACGGTCGCCAGCAGCGCGGCCGCGGGCGAGGCGGCCAGGGCGATCAAGATCACCCGGTGGGCGGACGAGCGCCAGTGGCGGATGCACAGCCCCAGGCCCGCGACGAAGAACGGCAGGAGGAAGAACGGGATGTGGCCGAGTCCGTCCATCTGGTGGCGCACCAGGTCGACGTGGTTCGGCAGGAACCAGTTCGCCGGGCTGATCCCTTCCCAATACGTTCGGGCGAAGATGGTCAGCTTCTCGGCGAGCGGCAGGTCGCGGCGCCAGTAGGAGCTCACCACGCCCATCTGGTAGGCGATCGCCTCAGGGTGCAGCCAGCGGAACCGCAGGAAGGGCAGCGCGAGCAGCGCGGCGAGCGTCACGGCACCGATCTGGTGCCGACGGGGCTGGCGCAGGTGGAAGCCAAGGTCGGACAGCGCGAGCAAGCCGCCGGTGACCAGCATGATCAGCGGGCCGTTGGCGTAGCTGTGGAATGTTGCCGCCCCGAAGGCCAGCGCCAGGTACGCGAACCCGGGCGACCGGTAGCGGTAGAGCAGATAGGCGCACAGGAAGCAGGCGTAGAACGAGACCATCAACACGACCTCGAAGGCCGTTCGCGAGTGCAAGAGCCACGCGGGCAAGCCGGCGAGCACCAGCACGGCGAGGCCGGCGCCACGGGTCTGGAAGCCGACCCGGAGCGCCAGTGCGGTGGCGAGCACGCCGGCCACGCTGATCATCGCCGACGTCGCGCGCGTCACCACGATGGACTTCCCGAACAGGGCGACGGGCACAAGGTGGAGGTAGACGCTGAGACTCAGGTTCCAGCGATCGTCGTTCTTGAAGTAAGGCGGCAGGAAGGTGCCCAGGTGGTCTCTCAGCCCGTTGGCGAGCAGCCGCGCGGCGAGGTTGGGGTGCGCCGCCTCGTCGGTGAAGAAGTAGATCGGGTAGCGCTCCAGGGCCCACAGCCGCGTCACCCCATAGACCGCCAGTCCGAACACGAGCACCGCGACGTCCAGGCGAGTGGGGGCCACGAGTGGGCCGGCAGCGGCGACGAGAGCCCTCACGCGAGCCAGTAATGCGTGGCCGGCGGCGCCCGCGGCGGGTGCCGGCGCAATGGTGGAGGGCGGGACTGCGTCTGGCATCGGTCTCCAGGATTGGTCAGCGAGGGGAATCGATTATACATGTCCATCCCGGCTTCCATGGGCGCAGGCACGGGCGGCGTGAGCCTGCCCCTTGATCGCCCCCAGCGCGACCCGCGCCTTCTCCTCGGCGCTGAACCGCCGTCGTGGCTTCGCCATCGGTCCTCGTGGTTCGCGGCCCGCTCCATCTTGGCCACCTGTCCAGGTCTTGGGGGCAAGCTTACCGGCCCGGGAGCCTGATCGGCGGGCCATCGCGATCAATACCTTCCACAGCAAATCGGGCCGGCGACTGTGGCGTCGCCGGCCCGAGGCATTGACCCCGAAGATCGAGGGATCAGTCGATGGAGAAGCGCTGGGCTCCGGTTCGGTTGCAGCTCCAGAGCTGGACGTTCGCCCCGGCCGCCAGGCTGCTGTGATCGACGTCCATGCACTTCCCGCTGCCCACGTGGACGAGCTGGAACTCGCCGACGGCCAGTTCGTCCAGCCGCCACCACTGCGCCGGCGTGCCGTTGCAGGTGTACTGGAGGATGTTGCGGCCGTCGTTGGACCCGTTACCCTGCACCTCGATGCACTTCCCGCTGTTGAGGTTCTTGAACCGGTAGACCGGTTCGCCCGCCGACCGCGGCTCCATGTAGAAGTCCTGGGCCGACGTCCCGTTGCAGTGGTACTGCAAGATGTTGCGGCCATCGTTCGTGCCGCGGCCCTGCACCTCGACGCACATCCCGCTGTTGAGGTTCCGGATGGTCACGTAGCTGTACGCGTGCCGAGCACCCGCGACGCCACCCGTTCCCGCCGCGCCCACGTTGTAGGCACAGGTCTGGACGTCCTGGCCGTACCAACCTTCGAGGCGGATCGTGCGAACCTGAGGACCAGCGGCGACTGTGGCGTCGACGCCGTAGCTCCCCCCGGCCTGATAGGCAACCCAGTAGGCGCCCAGCGGGTAGCTTGTGCCCTGGTCCGTGACGATCGACAGGCGGTAGTAGTCGTTCCGGGACACCGACCACGAGGCACGGATGATCTCGCCAACCGTAAAGGTGGCGCCGCAGCCCTTGTTGGTCGTCAGCCAGATGGCCTCGGGCGCGTCGGCGGTCGTGCCTGCATCGGCGACGTCGCCCGCCGGGCTGAGAATGCTGACCGTCGCGGGCAAGGTGTCTCGCAGGGCGGCCGCGCCGGCTGAATCGACGGCCTCGTCAGCCACCACATGGGTCGGGTCGAAGTCGGGCAGGCTCGCCTGAGCCGAGGCCGGTGCGGCGGCGACGGACAGCGAGAGCAGCAGGGCGGACAGCGCGGCGAACAGAGTGTTGGGCTTCATCTTCAGGTCTCCGTGGGTTGCATCAGTCGCGTTGAAGGTCGGGTTGGCGGCGGTTGTTCGGCGGTTCATGGATCGGTCCTTTCATGGGTGTCGACCGGTGGGTTGTGTGCCACTCGGGTCGCTGGTTGATCTGGCGCCAGTATCGCCGATCCGCACCGCCCTGGCCTGACCCCGACCTGAGCCCGGCCGGAGACCTCACTGAGGGCCGCCAGTGTCCATGCGGTCGCGCGCCGCCCCAGATCCCCTGCCGAGACGGTCCGCCCCAGGCCTCTCTTGGCGGCGGAGCGGGGTGGCGCGCGAAGTGTGCCGGCGTTGAGAGATTGCCGCAGCGGCGGCGACGACCCATCGCCGCCGGTCACCGCGCGGCGAACGCGGCATCACCCCGCCTCGGGCTGCGGTATACTCTCCACGGTGCCCAGGAGCGCCCGCCCATGCCCCGCGCGTTCAACACCGCCGGCCCCTGCCGGGCCGACATCGACTACATGCTGCCGCCGACGGCACGCCTACCGGAGGTCATGCCGCTCATCGACGGCCAGCGCTACTTCGTCCTCCACGCCGCGCGCCAGACCGGCAAGACCACGGCGCTCCTGGCGCTCGCGGAGGAGCTGACAGCCAGCGGCCGTTACGTGTCGGCGCTCGTGTCGATGGAGGTCGGAGCGCCATTTGGCGACGATCCGGGGACGGCGGAACGCGCGATTCTGAGCAGTTGGCGGCGGGCTGTCGAGGCCCAGTTGCCTCGCGATCTTCAGCCGCCGCCGTGGCCGGAGGCGGAAGACGGCGATGCCATCGGTGTGGCACTCAAGACGTGGTCCGAGACCGCCCCACGCCCCTTGGTCGTCTTCCTCGACGAGATCGACGCGCTCGCCGACGACACGCTGATCTCGGTCCTCCGCCAGCTGCGCGACGGCTACCGCAACCGGCCGTCGCACTTCCCGTGGTCGCTGGCGCTCATCGGGCTGCGGGACGTGCGGGACTACAAGCTGCGCGAAGGGGTCGCCGGCCGACTCGGCACGGCCAGCCCGTTCAACATCAAGGCGCGCTCCCTGACGCTCGCGAACTTCAGCGCGGCCGACGTCGCCCAACTCTACCGCCAGCACACCGACGATACCGGGCAGGCGTTCACGTCGGAGGCGGTGGCGCGGGCGTTCGAGCTGACCCAGGGGCAGCCCTGGCTTGTCAACGCCCTGGCCCAGGTGGTGGTCGAGGACCTGGTGCCCAACCGGGCCGAGTCGATCACGGTCGCCGTCTTCGATCAGGCCAAGGAGATGCTCATCGCCCGCCAGGACACCCACCTCGACAGCCTGGCCGAGCGGCTGCGCGAGCCGCGGGTCCGGGCGGTCGTCGAGCCCATCCTGGCCGGCGGCGCGGCGGCCCACGACCTGCCCGAGGACGACATCCGCTTCGCCGTCGACCTCGGGCTCGTGCGCTGGAACGGCGGCCTGCAGATCGCCAACCCGATCTACGGCGAGATCATCCCCCGCGTGCTGGCCGTCACGGCCCGCGCCTACCTCCCCCGCCTCGACCCGATCTGGCTGAGGCCGGACGGCCGGCTCGACGCGGCGCGGCTGCTCGAGGCGTTCCTCAAGTTCTGGCGCCAGCACGGCGAGCCGCTGATGCGCGGCGTGCCGTACGCCGAGGTCGCGCCGCACCTGGTGCTCATGGCGTTCCTCGACCGGGTGCGCAACGCCGGCGGGACGCTGGAGCGCGAGTACGCCGTGGGCAGCGGGCGGATGGACCTGCTGCTGCGCTACGGTCCGGATCGGTTCGCCTTCGAGCTGAAGGTGTGGCGCGACGGGCGGCCGGACCCGCTGGCCGAAGGGCTCGAGCAGATCGACGCCTACCTCGCGGGGCTGAGCCTGGACACCGGCTGGCTCGTGATCTTCGACCGGCGGACCGGCCAGCCGCCGATCGAGGCGCGGACGTCGGCCGCGGAGGCGGTGACGCCGGCGGGGCGCACGGTGACGGTGGTGCGGGGGTAGGAGGAGGGAGCGAGTGGAGAGGAGTGAGAAGGGCGTGAAGCCGGAACCTGCGGCGGGCAGCCAGCCGCACCCCGCTCACGCCTCACTCCTCTCCGCTCTTTCCTCGTCCTCGCCCTGGGTCCTGTCCACCGCCGACCGCGCCGTCCTCGACGCCCTCTTCGCCGACTACGCGCGGGTAGCGGTCGAGGGCGAGCTCTCCGGCGGCTTCAGCGGCGCCCGCGTCCTCAAGGTCACGCCCTTCCGCGACGCCGACACGCCCGAGCTGCCGACGGTGGTCAAGATCGGCCCGGCCGACCTCGTCCGCCAGGAGCACGACGCCTACCGCCGCCACATCCGCGGCCGGCTCTCCGGCATCCCCGAGGTGTGGGGCGAGCCGGTGTTCAGCCCCGACGGCGCCGTCGGCGGGCTGCGCTACGGCCTGGTCGGCGCGGGCCTCTTCGAGTTCGTCAGCCTGGCCCGCTACGCCGAGTCGGCCGCGCCAGCCGACCTCGCGCACGTCCTGGAGAGCCGGGTCTTCGTCCACCTCTCGACGATCTGGCGGCAGTCGAGGCTTGTCACGGACGCGCCGCTGGGCGAGGCGTACGCGGACTTCCTGCGGCCCGATCGGTCGGCGCACTTCGCCGCGGCGCTGGCGGGCGTGGGGGCGGGGAAGGCGTTGGCAGACGAGGTCGGCAGCGGCGACGGGACGCGCGACGCGCGGCCACCCGATGCCGGCGCAGCCGTGCCCGACCTCGACGCCCCCACCGTCGTCGTGCCGAACGGCGGGGCAGCGTCCCCGACGACGTCCCACGCGACCCTCCCCAACCCCCTGGCCGCCCTGCCCGACCTCCTCGCCCAACCCATCCCCCACCGCGTCGCCACCATCCACGGCGACCTCAACCTCGAGAACGTGCTCGTCGACCCCGACGCCCGCACCGTCCGCCTCATCGACTTCTCGCTCAGCCGCGAGGACCACGTCCTGCACGACCTCCTGCGCCTCGAGACCGGGCTGGTCACGCGCGTCCTGCCCGGCAAGCTCGCGGCGGCGGGACTGGGCCTGCCCGCGGTGATCGACATCTACCGCCGCCTGCACACCGCGGCCGACGCGGGGCCCGGCGCCGATGTGGGACTTGGCGTCGACGCAGGGCCCGGCGCCGATGCGGGGCTTGGCGTCGATGCCGGGACTGCGTTCGACGTGAGGCCCACGGTCCACGCAGGGCCCGCCGCCAGCGCAGGTCCCACCGTCGACGCGTTGCACCCTGACGCTGTCTCGGATCCCGCCCTACAGACCGTCTACATCGCCCTCGTCGCGATCCGCAAAGCCGCGATCCCGCTCCTGGCCGACCCCGCCGACTGGCGCGAGTACCTCGTCGGCCTCGCCGCCTACCTCGTCGGCGCCGGCAAGTACCGCAACCTCGACGCACCCGCCAAGGCCGCTGCCTTCTGGGCCGCCGCCGCCGCGCTCGACCTCGCCGTGCGCCACCCCGCCGCCAACCTCGCTGCCCTCGACCGGGCGATCCCGGTGCTGCTCGAGCGCAACCCCGTCCTCGAAGCCTACCGCCGCGGCCGCGTCGCCGAGTGGGCCGGGCCGCGCCACGAGCTCGACGACCGCTTCGTCGAGCTCGCCCTCCTCGTCGACCAGGGCGAGGAGGCCGCCGCCGGCCGCTGGCAGGCCAGGGAGAAGCGCTACGCCTCGCTCCGCGCCCTCCTCGACGAGATCCCCGACCCCGCGCTCGTCGTCCTGGGCAGCCCCGGCTCCGGCAAGAGCACGCTCCTGGGGCGCCTCGAGCTCGAGTACGCCCTGGCGGGGCTCGACGACGGCGCGGCCGGTCGCGACGTCCCCCTCACGTTCTACCTCCCCTTGAGCCACTACAAGGCGGCCGGCCCCGCCGACCCGCCCCCGCCGCCCCGCCAGTGGCTCGCCGCGCAGTGGGCCGCCCGCTTCCCGAAGCTCCCGCCGCTTGACGACCTCCTGGCCGAGGGCCGGATCGTCCTCCTTCTCGACGCCCTCAACGAGATGCCGTCGGCCGGCGCCGCGGACAGCCGCGCCCGCGTCGGGCTGTGGAAGGACTTCGTGCAGGACGTCGCCGCGACCGGGGCGGGCTCGCGGATCGTCTTCTCCTGCCGCAGCCTGGACTACTCGACCCCGCTCTCGACGCCGGCGCTGCGCGTCCCGCAGGTCCGCGTCGAGCCGCTCTCCGACGCGCAGATCCGGCGCTTCCTCGAGCAGTACGTGCCGGGCCACGCCGAAGGGCTGTGGGCGACGCTCGAGCGCTCCGGCCACCTCGACGTCGTGCGCTCGCCGTACTTCCTGCGGCTCCTGGTCGAGCAGGTCGAGGCCACCGGCGAGGTCCCGCTCGGGCGGGCGGCGCTCTTCACCGGCTTCGTGCGGCAGGCCATGACCCGCGAGGTCGAGCGCGACCACCCGCTGTTTCGACCCGAGGACGGGTTCGACTCCCGCGCGCCGCTCCTCACCGAGCGCGACGTCCACCGCCTGACCGCCGGCCGCGGCTGGCGGACGCCGCACGAGCTGCCCGAGCGCGGGGTGCTCGTGCCCAAGCTCGCCGACCTCGCGTTCCGGATGCAGGCGCGCAGCGAGGCGTCCGGCGAGGCCGCGCAGGTGCGGGTGGACTTCGACACGGCCCTGGACCTCCTCGACCACCCGCAGGGCGCCGACATCGTGGCGGCCGGCGCGGCCCTGGGGGTGCTCGACGAGGATCTGGGGCTGGACGAGGTGCGCTACGTCCACCAGCTCGTCCAGGAGTACTTCGCCGCCCGCGAGCTGGCCAAGGCGCCGGATCCGGAGCTGGCGCTGGCGCCGTGGCGGGCGGCGGACATCCGGCCGAGCGTGCCGGAGCTGATCGCCACGCTCCCGCCGGCCGACGAGCTGCCGCCGCTGCCGACGACGGGGTGGGAGGAGACGACGGTGCTCGCGGCGGCGATGACGGCGGATCCGGCGACGTTCGTGCGGGGGCTGATGGCGACGAACCTGGTGCTGGCCGGCCGCTGCGCGGTGCAGCTCCGGACGGGCTGGGGGGCGAAGGACCGCTCGCCTCTGCCCGACACGCTGCTCGACGAGCTGCGCTGGGCGCTCGTGCGGCGGAGTCGCGACGTCGAGGCAGATCTGCGGGCGCGGATCGCGGCCGGGCTGGCGGTGGGAGATCTGGGCGACCCGCGGTTCGAGCGGCGGGTGGGGCCGTACGGGGAGTACCTCGTGCCGCCGATGGTGGCGATCCCGGGCGGCGTGTATCCGATCGGGGACGATGAGCCGATCTTCAGCGACACCGTCACCCACCACGTGGAGCGCTCCGCGATGCCACGCCACAGGGTGTCCATCGCCGGCTTCGCGATCGGGCAGTTCCTGGTGACGAACGCCGAATTCGCCTGCTTCATGGTGGCTGGCGGATACGAGGACGCGCGATGGTGGACAACGGAGTCCGCGAGGTCATGGCAGCGCGGCGAAGCGGCCGCCGAAGCACTCAAACAGAACGCTCGCAACGGCCTGCAGAGTTTCCGCGATCACCCGGACTTGCTGGACGCGTGGCACGACCAAGGTCAGCTGCCTGACGACGTTTACGAGCGTTGGCTGATGCGGCTCGCCATGACCTCAAGCCAGTTGGAGGCCCACTTGGCGGAGCTGTACCCTGTCCGCCGCGAGACCGCACCACGCTACTGGCGCGATGCTCGCTTCGACAACCCGGCGCAGCCCGTGGTTGGGGTCACGTGGTACGAAGCATGCGCCTTCTGCGCCTGGCTCGCCGCGCAGACAGGACTCGGGCTTCGCCTGCCGACAGAAGTCGAGTTGGAGGCCGCCGCTCGTGGTATGACAGGTCGGAGGTTCACCTACGGCAATGCACACAGCGCTTTGGGTGGCAACACACTGCTGACACACATCGCCCAGCCAACGCCTGTCGGCGTGTTCGTGGACGGCGACACGCCACATGGCGTTAGCGACGGTGCAGGCAACGTCATGGCGTGGACATCGAGCGCCTGGGGACCCGAGATCAACCATCCAACGTTCGTCTACCCGTATGATTCGGGCGATGGTCGCGAACACTCTGAAGCGCTGCCACACGTCCACCGAGTGATGCGGGGCGGATCGTGGAACAACCCCTTCGAAGTCGCACAGGCTGCATGTCGCAACAAGGCACTGCCGGTCGGGCGATACCACTTCGTCGGCATGCGACTGGCGTCATCGGCCGCCATCTCTGCGACCGCGCATTGACGGGTTGGACGACGGCTGTCGCGATCAGCGGGCATCGCACGGATCCGCGCGTCGCCATGCCCAAGCACTGACCCACCGGCCTCACCCATCCGCCAACCGTTCCTCCGGCACCGGCAACCAGCGGTAGACCCGGTCGACGCTCGCGCGCGCCGCATCCAGGCGCTCGACCTGCAGCGCGAGGAGCCGTTCAAGCGCCTCCGCGTGCTCCGGCGCCGCCTCGCCCGCGATGACCGTGTCGCCGGCGCGAACCACCATTCGGACGACCCCCGCACGCTCATCGCGTACCGTGAACGCCTCCGCACCGAGCCCCGGCGTGGTCGATGCGCCGGGCGCGCGCAGCCGCGTCATCGTGGCCTCGGCCGTCTCGACGCGGAAGTAACGGCGCAGCGCGAAGAAGTAGGGCGTACCGGCCGTGTCGGTGATGCGGTAGCTCGCCAACATGACCGGCTCATCAGGGTCCGTGGCCGGCAGATCGAGCCGATCGGACGCGCCGCTGTTGTACGGTGCGCTCGCGAAGCCCTCCGGCATGGCCGCCACCAACTGCCGCGCGGTCTCGTACCCGACGGCCACCGCGAGGATGCCGCCGGGAGCCCGATAGACGATCGAGGCAAGGGCCCCAACCTCGACCAGCACCGCCAGCCCGTAGACCGCCGCCAGCCAGCGAAACCGGCCCCAGCCCGGACCGACGATCCGCTGCCCCGGCGTGCCGCCCAGCGCCCACCCGGCAACGAAGTAGACGATCGGGGCCAGCACGAGCGGCGTCATCCCGATGAGGAGCCACGCCGGGCCGTAGGGCGACCACTCGGCCTTGAAGAACGCGATCAGCGGGGCAATCGTGGCGATCATGGCGCCGAGCGTGAGCATAGCGGTGATCCGCAACACGATCTGCGCATCGACGGCCCATGCCGCGAGCGGCGTCCGCCGTGAGCGCCCCACGGCCGGCGCGTCCACCATGGCCTGCCCGGCCGCAAGCTCGTCATGAAACGCCGCGAACGCCGCGACGCCGATGGCGCCCGTGAAGATCACCCCGAAGACGAGCAGCAGCAACCCCACGACGTTGAGCGCCGCCACGGCGAACCACAGGTTGAGCAGCGCGAGCCGCCGCCCGCGCATCATCCGCCAGCTCGCGGCAACGGCCTCCCGCGCACCGAGACCGCCGTCCAGGAGCAGGAACGGCCACTGCGACAGGCCCGCGAGCACGTAGTAGAGCCCGGCGATCACCAGGATCACCACCGCGAGCGCAACGAGGTAGACAAGGCCGCCCGTCATGACCGCGGACAACGTCGCATCGCTCGACGCCTGGGGATCCACGGCCGCCAGGCTCGCCGCGACCGCCACGGCGATCGCGGCGACGCCCACGACCGCAGCCACGGCGCCGAGGGTGACGAGCGACGCGAGCACGATCCCGGGCACACGGCTGAACCCGCGCAACACGTTGCCCGCGCCGGTCGCCTCGCCGCGGACGACACGCAGCGCGGCGACCGCGTAGCCGGTGCCGACGATCGCGAACGCCAGCACGACGAGCACGAGCAGACCGATGAAGACGGCTGCCGCGGCGAGCATGGCGGCGCCCGAGGCGAGGCCGAGCGCCTCCGACACCGGTTCGGCCACGGTGATCGCGACGATCCCTCCGAGCCAGACCAGGTTGGCCAGGGGAAGCACGATGACCATCGGCACGGTCAGCAGCCAGGGCCGGGCCTTGAACGCGGCCCAGCCGGCGTTCAAGGCGGTCTCGACCAGGTTGGGTGCCGGTGCCGGCAGGGGCGGCACTGGCGCCACGGGCGACTCAATCATGCGCGTACCCTCCTTGTGCGTCGCGCGACGGGCCGTGCTTGCAGGTCAACGGTCACGTTGACGCGGATGGTCCGGCTCAGGTCGGATGGTGATGATGATGGTGATGATGATGATTCGGTGGTTCAGATCGGACAGTGTCGTTCAGCAGCACGCGTTCAGCCATGTCGTTCAAGGCGATTTCAACGGTCAGTTGCGCATAGCATACACGGATCCCTGAACCTGCCGCTGAGATCGACCTGAGACCTGACGCGCGCGACCTGAGGTTCGATCGAGATCCCGACGCGGTCCACGGCAAGCGCCCGACCAGCACCCCACTCCGTGTGCTATACTCTGCGATCCGGCGGACCCGCACCCGCGACGCGCCCGCCGCACAGGTTCCCCGGAGACACTCGATGAACGCCGACGACTTGACCCACACCAACCCTGACCTCCCCGGCACCCCCGGGCCAGCGGCCGACGGCGAAGGCCGCGTCATCGTGATCGGCTGGCAAGTCCTGCTGATCCCGATGGTCATCCTCGCCGTGGTCGGCGGGTACCTCGTGGGGCAGCGGATCAGCGCCGCCACGAACCCCGTCCCGACCGCCCAGCCCGTGGCCGCCGTCGCCAACCCGGACGCCGGCTTCGGGCAGGCGCCCCTGGTGGTGACCATCGACGCCAGCCAGCTCCAGCAGCTCACCGATCCGTCGTCGCTCCTCCCGTCCGGCCCCGTCGAGCTGCCACCGCCGAGCCATCCCCTGATCGGCCAGATGGCGCCCGACTTCGAG
>CAYQBA010000129.1:0-13643 GCA_964415605.1 uncultured Anaerolineales bacterium
CGCGGCGCGCGGGTCCGCCGGCGGGGTCCCGGTGCCGGGCTTGCCGCCGCGCCGCCGCCGGCGACGGCGCCGGGGTTCTGGCGATTCAGGCATAGGGCAGTGCTCGATTCAAGGGCACGATCGGCCGGCGCCACGACACCGCACGACACAACCGGAACGGGTGGCCAGGGGGCAGCAAGCGCGACCACGAGAGAGAGGAATGATCCGGATGGCATCCGGAAGCGCCCCATCATAGCCCCGATGCCCTTGAAGTGCAACGCCGGCGGGTGCAGGCCATCCGCGCGCGGGTTCACGCGGCCGGTGACTTCGGGTATAATCGGTGGCCGCCGATCCGACGCGGGCCCTTGGCGATCATCGAGCGGCGCGCGCACCGAACGGGAGGCGGCGCGGCCCCGGTCGCCGGGTCGATCGGCCGCCCCGAAATTCCATCGCGCCGCTCGCGAGACCACGAATGCGCCCATGAACCAGACCCAGATGCTGCGGAGTGTCAGCCGGACCTTCGCGCTCTCCATCGAGCAGCTGCCGCCGATCCTCCGCGACGCCATCAGCGTGTCCTACCTGTTGTTGCGCGTGTCGGACTGCCTCGAGGACCACGACACCTTGCCCCCGGACCGCAAGTCCGACCTCCTGCGCTTGTGGGCCAGCGTGCTCGACGCCGCCACCCCGGTCGCACGGTTGACCGACCAGCTCACCGACCTCGACGGGTCGGACCCCGAGGTATACGTGGCGCAGCACGCCGGGCGCGTGCTCCAGATGCTGCGCGAGCTGCCGCAGGCGATCCAGGACAGCATCGTCACGCGAGTGGCCAAGACGTCGCGCGGCATGGCCCGCTGGCAGGACCACGGGCCGTACGTGGCCGACGAGGCCGAGATGGACGACTACATGCACGAAGTGGCCGGCCGCGTCGGCTATCTCTTGACCGACATCTTCGCGTGGTATTCGCCCGTCATCCGCGAGCGCCAGGCGGAGCTCATGCCGCTGTCCCGCCAGTACGGGTTGGCGCTCCAGACCGTCAACGTGCTCCGGGGCATGCGCAAGGACTACGAGCGCGGGTGGGTCTTCGTCCCGCGCACGTTCTACGAGCGCTTCGGCCTGACCCGCGACAGCCTGTTCGACCCCAACCACGTCGACGCGGCGATGCAGGTCGTCACGCTCCTGGCCGACAAGGCCGACCAGCATCTGCGCCACGGGATCGCCTACGTGGCCGCGTTCCCACGCCACCAGCACCGCATCCGG
Organism: uncultured Anaerolineales bacterium; assembly: GCA_964415605.1. GTDB lineage: Bacteria > Chloroflexota > Anaerolineae > Epilineales > Epilineaceae > UCB3. The sequence continues at coordinate 1,237 of CAYQBA010000129.1, forward strand.
CTGGCATGCATGTGGCCGCTGTTCTTCGCCGTCCGGACGCTGGCCGTCAGCCGCGACAACATCGAGGTCCTGCGAACCGAAGCCAAGATCGGCCGGGACCAGGTTCGCTCGATCATCCGTCAGACGACGTTGTTCGGCTGGTCGAATCGCTGGCTCGAGCGCTACTACGACCATCTGGCGCGGCCGCCGGAACGGGCGGCGCCGCCGGCCACCCCGCCGGCCGTGCTCGTGCCGACGTCGCGTTGACCGCCCCGGGATCTGTCGACCGTCGGCGCGGCGGCGCCGGGGCCCGGGGCGATTGCGCCGGCCCACGGCTCCCCGCACGCCCCGCGGGAACGATCTCACACCCTTTGACTGTTTGAGGAGACCATCATGCACGACCCGTTCCATGCCCGGGGGACCCTCCAGACCGCCGCGGGCCCGGTGACGATCTACCGCCTGTCCGCGCTGGCGGCGGCGGGCATCGGCGCCGTCGAGCGCCTGCCGACCTCGATCAAGGTGCTGCTCGAAGCCGCCTTGCGCAACCTCGACGGCTTCGCCATCACGGCCGACCACGTGCGCGACCTCGCCGACTGGCCGACCGCGCACACCCGTGATCGCGAGATCCCGTTCATGCCCGCGCGCGTGATCCTCCAGGATTTCACCGGTGTGCCGGCCGTGGTCGACCTGGCCGCGCTGCGGTCCGCGGTCGCGCGCCTCGGCGGCGACCCTGGCCGGATCAACCCGCGCGTGCCGGTGGATCTCGTCATCGACCACTCGGTGCAAGTCGATGCGTTCGGGTCAACCGACGCGCTGTTCTTCAATGCCGAGCGGGAGTTCGAGCGGAACCGCGAGCGCTACAGCTTCCTCCGGTGGGGGCAGACGGCGTTCGACAACTTCCGGGTGGTGCCGCCGTCGAGCGGGATCGTGCACCAGGTCAACCTCGAGTACCTGTCGACGGTGGTCGGCCAGCGCGCCGGCGACGGCGGCGTGGTGGCGTTCCCCGACACGGTGGTCGGCACCGACTCGCACACCACCATGATCAACGGCCTGGGGATCGTCGGCTGGGGGGTCGGCGGCATCGAGGCCGAGGCGGTCATGCTGGGCCAGCCGCTGTACATGCTCATGCCGGCGGTGGTCGGGTTCAAGCTGACCGGCCAGCTGCCCGAAGGCGCCACCGCCACCGACCTGGTGCTGACCATCACCCAGATCCTGCGCCGCCACGGCGTGGTCGGCAAGTTCGTCGAGTTCTTCGGCGACGGCCTCCGGTCGCTGAGCCTCGCCGACCGCGCGACCATCGCCAACATGGCGCCGGAGTACGGCGCCACGATCGGGTTCTTCCCGGTCGACGGCGAGACGCTGGCCTTCCTGCGCCGCACGGGCCGCGACGCGGCGCTCGTCGACCTCGTCGAGCGCTACAGCCGCGAGCAGGGCCTGTTCCACACGCCCGGCGCGCCGGAGCCGGACTTCAGCACCCGCGTCGAGCTCGACCTGGCCAGCGTGGAGCCAAGCCTCGCCGGGCCGAAGCGCCCGCAGGATCGGGTGGCGCTGGGCGATCTCAAGCGCACGTTCTACGCGGCGCTCGCCAAGGACTTCGGGACGGAGGTCGCCCTCACGCCCGACGGCGACCGCGCGGTGGCGGCCTGGCAGGCCGGCGGCGCCCCGCCCGCGCCGGCCCCGGCGCGGGTGGACCTGTATGCCAACCACGGCGTCGCCGTCGAGATCCGCGGCCGCGAGGCGCACCTGACCCACGGGGCGGTGGCCATCGCCGCCATCACGTCGTGCACCAACACGTCCAACCCGTCGGTGATGGTCGCGGCCGGGCTCTTGGCCAAGAAGGCGGTCGAGCGCGGGCTCGACACCCGGCCATGGGTCAAGACGTCGCTGGCGCCCGGGTCGCGCGTCGTGACGCGCTACCTCGAGGCGGCCGGCCTGACGCCCTACCTCCAGGCGCTGGGCTTCCACACCGTGGGCTACGGTTGCACGACGTGCATCGGCAACAGCGGGCCGCTGCCGGAACCCATCGCCGCGGCCGTGACGGAGCACGGCCTCGTCGTCGCCTCGGTGCTCTCCGGCAACCGCAACTTCGAGGGGCGCATCAACCCCCTGACGCGCGCCAACTTCCTGGCGAGCCCGCCGCTGGTGGTGGCCTACGCCATCGCCGGCACGGTCGACGTCGACCTGACCCGGGAGCCGCTCGGAATGGACCCGAACGGCGCGCCGGTGTACCTGCGCGACGTCTGGCCCAGCCAGGCCGAGATCAACGCGACGGTCGCGGCGTGCCTGCAGCCCGACATGTTCGCGCTGGAGTACGCCCACATCTTCGACGGCGACGCACAGTGGCGGCAGATCGCGGCGCCGGCAGGCGCGCTCTACGCCTGGGACGCCGCGTCGACCTACATCCAGGAGCCGCCGTTCTTCGCCGCCATCACGCCCGACCTGCCGGCGCCGCCGACGCTGACCGGGGCGCGCGTGCTGGCGCTCCTCGGCGACTCCATCACGACCGACCACATCTCACCCGCCGGCTCGATCGCCCCGACGTCGCCCGCCGCGCGGTACCTGATGGACCACGGCGTCGCGCGCGCCGACTTCAACTCGTACGGCTCCCGGCGCGGGAACCACGAGGTCATGCTCCGCGGCACGTTCGCCAACGTGCGTCTGCGCAACCAGCTCGCGCCCGGCACGGAGGGCGGGTTCACGACCCACTGGCCGTCGGGCGACGTGACGACCATCTTCGAGGCCGCCGAGCGCTACGCGGCCTCCGGCACGCCCCTGGTGGTCATCGCGGGCCACGAGTACGGCACGGGCTCGAGCCGCGACTGGGCCGCCAAGGGCACCTACCTCCTCGGCGTGCGGGCCGTCATCGCCGCGAGCTTCGAGCGCATCCACCGCTCCAACCTGGTCGGGATGGGCGTCCTGCCGCTGCAGCTCGCGCCAGGCGACGACCCGGGCACGCTCGGCCTGACCGGGCAGGAGATCATCGACATCGACCTGCCGGCCGACCTCCGCCCGGGTCAGCGGGTGGCCGTGACCGCGACGGGCCTGGACGGGACGGCGCGCCGATTCGAGACGATCCTCCGCCTCGACAGCCCGGTCGACGTGCGCTACTATCGCAACGGCGGCATCCTCCACACGGTGCTGCGCGACATGATCCAGCCCGCGGCACGGCAGGCCTGATCGTGATGGCCGGCGCGCGGGGGGACGCGGGGTGGGCGAACGAGAGGCAGACGGACGCGGGCGGCCCGGCACGGGGCGGGGTGGCGCCGTGGTGAACGAGAAGCTGTACTTCTTCCGACAGTTCAGCCGATCGATCGCCACGGTCGGCTCGTTCATCCCGACGTCGCGGTTCGCGGCGCACGCCATGGTGTCGGAGATGGCGCGCCGCACCGGCCCGCGGCGCATCCTCGAGGTCGGGCCGGGCACCGGCCCGATCACCGCCGAGATCGTGCGGCACATGCGGCCGGACGACAGCCTGGTGTTGTGCGAGCTGAACGGCGACTTCGTGGCGTTCCTCGCGGATCGCATGGCCACCGACCCGACCTTCGCGGCCCGCCGGTCGCAGATCACGCTGCAGCACGCCAACGTCCAGGACCTCGACGCCGACGACCGGTTCGACTTCATCATCTCGGCGATCCCGTTCGTGAACTGCCCGCCGGAGGTCGTCGAGAGCATCCTGGCGTACTATCGCACCGTGCTCAAGCCCGACGGCGTGCTGTCCTTCATCGAGTTCGCCTACCTGCGCGCCGTGCGGCTGAAGATGATGTCGCTCGACGCCCGCGAGCAGGCCGAGGCGGCGATCGCCGTGATGGCGCGCGACGTCGACTCACACGTGTTCCGGCGCGACCTCGTGATCCGCAACGTGCCGCCGGCCTGGGTCCGGCACCTGCGCTTCGTGCCGCCCGACCCGGTCGACGCCCTGAACCTCACGCCGCTCGACCATACCCAACGGATCTGGCTCGGCGACGGCGCCGGCCTGGCCAGCGCCGCCGTGCCGCTGATCAGCGTCGCGCTCGGCCTGGGCTGGGTGTTCCGTCATGCGCGCGGCGCGCCGCTCGTCGCCTGGCTGGCCGCCGCCGGCGTCGCGGCGTTCTTCCGCGACCCGCCGCGGAAGGTGGTGCCCGATCCGCGCGTGGCGTTCGCCGCGGCCGACGGCACCGTCCTGTCGGTCGAGGAGGTCGACGACGACCGGTTCGGCGCCGGACGCTGGCTGCGCATCGCGGTGTTCCTGTCGATCACCGACGTCCACATCAACCGGGCCCCGATCGCGGGCCTGATCGTCGACAGCCTCGACACCGCCGGCCACTATGCCCACGCCGGCACGCCGGCGGCCGAGCACAACCACGCGCGCTACACCGTGATCGACGGGGCCGCCGGCCGCTGCGTGGTGGCGCAGCGCGTCGGCGCGGTGGCGCGGCGCATCGTCACGTGGACGCGGGTGGGCGAGCTGGTCAGCCAGGGCGAGCGCTACGGCCTCATCTGCTTCGGCTCGCGCACCGACGTGTATGTCGCGGCCGACCAGTGGACGGCGTGCGTCCAGGCCGGTGAACGGGTGGTGGGGGGGATCAGCCCGCTCGCGCGCCGTAGCGACGGCGCGCCGAGATCCACGGCCCCGAGAACAGATACAGGCTCGTCGCCACCCACACCGTCCACGACAGGTTGACCAGGGCGACCGCGGCGACGAGCGGGACGCCCCACGGGGGCACGTGCGGCGCGACGGATGACAGCTTCGGGTACGGGAAGACGCTGACCATCAGCACGGACAGCACGAGCACCAGGCCGACGACCCCCGAGCCGCTCATGGCCGGATGCAGCAAGGCGTTGAGCGCGACGATCACCGCCACGATGGTCGACGGCACGCCCTGGAAGTAGGCGGGATTGGACGGCGAGGCGTTGAACCGGGCCAGGCGCACGGCGCCCGCCAGCACGTAGCAGCCGCACACGGCCAGGAGGCCGAGCATCGGCTCGTCGGTCTCGGGCGCGTACGTCCAGAAGTAGACGAGCGCGCCGCCGCCGACGATGAAGGACGTCATGTCCGCCAGCGAGTCGAGCTGCGCGCCGAACGCGCTCGAGACCTGCCAGCGGCGCGCCAGGGTCCCGTCGCACCCGTCGAACACGGCGCCGCCGAGCAGGCACCACGCCGCGAGGTCGAGATGGCCGGTGCTGGCCAGGATGATGGCGATCACGCCCAGCAGCAGGTTCAGGCTGGTCATGGCGTTGACGACCAGGAAGCGAAGGCGCATCGCGCTGAGGGTCGAACGGGATCCGGTGTCCATGAGGTTTGTGTGGGCGCAACTGATCGATGGTCTTGGAGGTTGGCAATCATTCTACACATGTGGGCCCACGATGTCGAAGCGTGGCCGCTTGTGTGCGCCAGTGTCGGCCCACGACGTCGATACGTGGCCGCCTGTGCGCCATGGCCTCACGATCGGCCGTGACCCGCGCATCGCGCGCCCGACAAGGGTTGCCCGGTCCCGGGGCGTGTGATACGATGGCAGCCGGCGCCGATCGCCGGCCGCCATCGTCCACCGCACGCCGCACCACGCCGGGAGGCATCGATCATGTCGGAATCGCCGCACGCCGAGCAGCGCACCCCCTTCGTCCTGGGCAAGCCGATCAAGAACCCGTCGGACTTCTACGGCCGCCAGAAGGTGCTCGCCAACCTGTTCCGCGCGATCTTGAACATCGAGCTGGTGTCGGTGGTCGGCGAGCATCGGTGCGGCAACACGTCCGTGCTGTACATGCTGGCGCACGAGGAGCAGCGGCAGCGCCACCTCTCGCGCGCGGACGACGCGGGGCTGCTCTTCGCGTTCCTCAGCTGCCAGCTGGCGTCCGAGGGCCCAGACTCGTTCTACCGCCGCCTGGCGCTCGCCGCCCGGCGCGTCGACCCCGACGCCACGGTCGACTTCGGTGGCGTGGTGGACCGCGTCTGGGTGGAGGGCTACCTCGAGGACCTGGCGCACCGCGGCCGCCGGCTGGTGCTGCTCCTCGACGAGCTCGAGGTGATCGCGGGCTTCGACGAGACCTTCTGGGAATGGCTCCAGGTCCTGGTCACGGAGTACGACGTCCCGGTCATCGCCTCGACGCGGTTCGACCTCAGCCAGTACCGCGCCGAGCGCGGGGGGCCGCCGTTCTTCAACCTGTTCCGCAGCCTCTACATCGGCTCGTTTTCGCCCGAGACGGTGGAGCAGTTCCTGCGCGAGAAGTCCGAGATCACCGACTTCGACTTCTTCGCCGTGCGCGACACGCTGCAAGCCCTCGCCGGCCGGTTCCCGTTTTACCTGCAGGTGGCGGCGGCGCTGTTCTACTTCCACGCCGGCGGCGAGAGCCACGTCACCGAGGCCCAGCGGCAGGCCGTCATCAACGACTTCAAGGCCCGGACGTGGACGTTGTTCGAGGACGCCTGGCCCAAGCTCCCGCCCATCGAGCGCGAGGCGCTCGTCTGGCTGTGCGGCGATGGACGCCCGCACGGCGAGGCCGAGATGCGCTTCCAAAAGGCGCTCCAGTCGCTCGAGCGCCGCGGCTACGTCATCGACGGCCAGATCTTCTCGTCGGCGTTCGCCGACTTCGTGCGCGAGCACGCGGCGATGGGCTGACGCGGGGATGCGATCGGCGGTCAGCTCCGGGCGGCGCGCCGGCCGGCCGGTTGTGCCTCGCGGCGCTGTTCGCGGAACATGAGGCGCAGGGGCGTGCCTTCGAACGCGAACCGCTCGCGGATCTGGTTCTCGACGAAGCGCTCGTAGCCGAAGTGGAGCAGCGACCGGTCGTTGACGAAGAAGACGAACGTCGGCGGCGCCACGCCGACCTGGGTGGCGTAGCGCACGCGCATCAGCCGCCCGCCGCGGCTGTGGCTGTGGCGGGCCTGGATCGCCTCGACGAGCCGGTTGAGCTCGCTGGTGGGGATGCGCATGTGGCGCGTGGCGTGGACCTCGAGGGCGAGGTCCAGGATCTTGGGCACGCGCTGCCCGGACAGCGCCGAGATGGTGACGATGGGCGCGTAGTCGAGGAACTTGAGCGCGTGGCGCACCTGGCGCGTGTACGCCTCGATGGTGTGCGTGTCCTTCTCGACGAGGTCCCACTTGTTGAGGGCGATGATGGCCCCGCGCCCGGCCTCGTGGATGAAGCCCGCGACATGGGTGTCCTGGGCCGTCACGCCGGCGAACGCGTCGATAAGCACGACGGCGACGTCGCACGCCTCGATGGCCCGCATCGCGCGCAGGACGGCGTACTTCTCGATCCCGGGCTCGATCTTCCCGCGCCGCCGGATGCCGGCCGTGTCGACGAGCACGATCTCCTCGCCGTGGTAGCGCAGCGTGGTGTCCACGGCGTCGCGGGTGGTCCCGGCCTCGGCGCTGACGATCATGCGGTCCTGCCCGACGAGCCGGTTGAGCAGGCTCGACTTCCCGACGTTCGGCCGGCCGACGATGGCGATCCGCAGCCGCTCGTCGCCTTCGTCCGCCTCCTGCGCGGGGAGCTCGGCCGTGACGCGGTCGAGGAGGTCGCCGGAGCCGCTGCCGTGCACCGCCGACACGGGGCACGGCTCGCCGAGGCCCAGGGACCAGAACTCGGCCGCGTTCATCCGGTTGGCCAGCTTTTCGCTCTTGTTGACCGCGAGGACAATCGGCTTCCGGCTCTGGCGCAGGAGATCGGCCACCTCGAGGTCGGCCGCCGACACGCCGGTGAGCGCGTCGGCCACCATCACCACGACGTCGGCCTCGTCGATGGCCAGCCGGGCCTGGTTGGCGATGCGGGCGCCGATCTCGCCGGTATCGCCGAGCTCGAGACCGCCGGTGTCGACGACGTCGAACGCCTTGCCGTTCCATTCGGCCGGCGCGTAAAGCCGGTCGCGGGTGGTGCCGGCGATCGACTCGACGATCGCGAGCCGCTCGCCCACGATCCGGTTGAACAACGTGGATTTGCCCACGTTTGGCCGCCCGACCAGCGCCACCAGGGGCCGTCGTCGCATGATGTCCACCGCCTGTCGTTCCATGTGGTCGGCCGGGCGGGCGCCGGTTTGGCCGGGTTGTCGATGCGCCCTGGGAATGCTATCATAATAAAGTTGCAGTGTTGAGGACGGCAAGTCAACCGCGAGGAAGAGAATCAGAAGTCATGGGACGTTACCGAGGCTCCAAGTACAAGCTGTCGCGCCGTGAGGGCATCGATCTGTTCGGCACGGGCGGTTCGCCGCTCCAGAACCGGATCACCCAGCCCCCGGGCGATCACGGGCGCAAGCCCCAGCGCAACCGACCGTCGGACTATGCCAAGCAGCTGCGCGAGAAGCAAAAGGCCAAGCGAATCTACGGGATGCGCGAGAAGCCCTTCCGCCGGTTCGTCGACATGGCCCGGCGCCAGCCTGAGCAGACGGGCGTGGCGTTGTTCAAGCTCCTCGATCGCCGGCTCGACAGCGTGGTGTTCCGCGGCGGGTTCGCCCGGTCGCGCCCCATGGCCCGGCAGCTCGTGAACCACGGGCACGTGCTCGTCAACGGCCGCAAGGTCGACATCCCCTCGTTCCTCGTCGAGCCCGGAATGGTGGTCTCGTTCGACCGTGTGGCCATGAAGATGCCCGACGTCGAGATCGCGCTCCGCGCCCCGACGACGCTGTGCCCGTCGTGGCTCAGCGCCGACGACGACCAGATCCGCATGATCGACTGGCCGACGCGCGAAGAGGTCGGCTTCCCGATCGAAGACAACCTGATCGTCGAGTTCTACTCGCGCTAGGGCCCGCTTTGGCGCAGCCCCCGATCGGCCCGGAACGGCGGCATGATCGGGGGTCTTTGCTTTAAGCCACGCCTTCGGGGCCGCGCCGCCCCGCTGGGCATCGCCGCGGCGGCGCTCGCGCTGTACGTCGCGACGCTGGCCCCGTCCGTGCTGTGGGGCGACGGCGGGTTCTTCCAGTGGTCGGCGGCCACAGGCCACCTCAAGCGCGACGCCGGCGGCCACTGGCTGTGGTTGCAGCTGGCACGGGCGTTCACGCGCCTGCCGTGGGGGGACGTGGCGTGGCGCGTCAACCTCGTGTCCGCCGTCGCGGGCGCCGCGACGCTCGCCATCCTTCACGGCGCCATCCGCGCCGCCGGGGCGTCGGCGGCCGGGGCGGTCATCGCTTGCCTGGCCCTCGCGGTGTCGCACACGTTCTGGCTGCACGCCGTGCGCGCCGAGGTGTACACGCTGTTCACGGCCGCGATGGCCCTCCAGCTCTGGCTGTGGTTCGGCTGGCGGCCCGGGCGGGCCTGGCCGATCGCCCTGGCATCCGCCCTGTTCGGCCTGACGCTGCTGGCGCACCAGATGGCGGTGTTGCTCCTGCCCGCGGCGGCGTGCCTGGTGTGGCGCCAGCGGGACTGGCTCGGTCTCCGCGCGCGCCTCGCGTGCGCGGCCCTCTTCGCCCTCGGGCTGGCGCCGTTCGTGGCGGTGGTGGCATGGCAGGCCGGCGGCGGCGACTTCGCGGCCAGCCTGTGGGCGCACTTCACCCGCGTCGACGTCGACTTCACCGGCGCCCTCTTCGACGTCACGCCGGCCGGGCTCCCGCGCGACGCGGCGGTCTGGCTGGCCTTGCTGGCCTTGCAGTTCCCGGGGCCGGCGGCGATCCTCGGCGCGTACGGGCTCCACGGGCTGGTGCGCCGCGGCGCGCCGTCCACCCCCTGGGCGGTGCTCGCGGTGGTGTACGCCACCACGGCCGCCTTCGCGTTCAGCTACCGGGTCAACGATCGGTTCGCGTTCTTCCTCCCGAGCTATGTCGCGTTCGCGTGCTTCGTCGCGCGCGGATGGGATCGCGCCGCCGCCGATCGGCCGGCATCGGCGGCGGCGTCAGGGCTGATGGCGTGGGCAAAGCGGTTGACCTGGGCAAAGCGGTTGGCTTGGGCGAAGCGGTTGATCTGGGCGAAGCGGTTGGCGTGGGCGAAGTCGCGGGCTTGGTCCAAGCTGCGGGTGTGGTCCAAGCTGCGCGTGTGGTTGAATTCGCGGGCGTGGCCAGAGTCGCGGGTGTGGCCAAAGCCACCCGTGGGGCCGGGGTCGCCGGCGCCGTTGCATGGTGACGTGGGAGCGCCAGCGCCCGGCGCGGTCCGATCGCGCACGAGGGCCAGGTCGCTGGCCTTGGCCGGGGCGGCGGTGCTCGCCATCCCACCCCTGACATACCTGGGCGCCGCGTCGCTCCTCGCCGCGGCCGGCGTCAACCCCTTGCCGATCCGCGCCCTGCCCGGGCGCGATCCCGCGCGCTACTTCCTGTGGCCCGCAAGCCGGACCGAGACCGGCGCAGCGGCGTTCGCACGCGGGGCATTGGCCGCGCTCCCTCGCGGCAGCGTCATCCTCGCGGATCACACGCCGTACCACCCGTTGCGTTATGTCCAGGTCGTGGAAGGCCTGCGCCCCGATGTCGACATCGTTCGCGTCGAGCCCACGACCGATCTGGGCGCGGTCCTGGCGGGCTTCCCGCCTGGCACGCCGGCGTTCCTCGCCGACGCCAACCCGGACTACTACGACGTCCGGTCCGTGCCGCCCGCCTGCATCCGCCACTTCGGCCCGGTCTTCCGAATCGAGGCGCCGCCGCCGTTCGGCGCATGCCCATGGACCGGTCATCTTGCTCGCGGTGACTCGACCTCGATCGTCGCCCCGGCACCGCGGAATCAGCCGGGCCCGCTTGGCAGCGTGGCCCCCGGGGTGGACAGCGGTGCCAAGCCGGCGGAGCCTGGACATCCAGCCGCGGGCACGGCGTCCCCGGCCAGCGAGTAGCGCTGATAGAACCGCCCGCGTGGCCGGGGAACGGCCATGGGGTAGCAGCGCAGGAACGCCGCCAGTGCCGCGGCCTTGGGCGATGCGGCTCCCTGGCCCCGGATGTCCCACACCACCTCGATCCGCGCGTGCCGGCCGAGGGCATCGCCCAGCGCCGGCAGGAGATCGTCCAGGGGCACCGCCGCATGCGGATGCGTCGCCCCAGACGGGTCGTCGGGATCCACCACGCCCATCCAGACGGCGAAGTGCCGCTCGGCCTCGATCGGGTCGCCGCTGCCGGGCTGAAATGGGAACAGCGCGAGGGCATCCGCCCCGCTCGCGGCGCGCGCGGTGTCCATGAGCTCCCGGCGCAGCTGGCGATCGTCGGGGTCGAAGACTTGGTTGAAGGTGATGTAGAGGTTGCTGTACGCCACGACTGCCAGCCCCAGGACCGCCAGCGCCGCGAGGGCCGGACGGAGCACGGGGCCGCAGGCGCGCGCCACCTCGCGGCCCGCCGCGTACATCGCCAACGCGATCAAGGCGTACGCCGCCGGCAGCCCCGGGTAGACCACCCGTGCGCCGGTCACGCCGGTCAGGATCGGCACGGGCACGAAGAAGAGCCCCGCGAAGATCACCCACCACCCCAGCCGATGGGTGCGCCATCCCACGACCGCCAGGACGAGCCCCAGCACGAGCCACGGCAGGAGCGCGGCGTTGAACATCGGGCCGAAGCGGTTGAACAACATGTCGCCGGGCGTGGCCACGAAGATCCCGTGCGCCAGCTCGGCCGCGTTGGCGCCCAGGCGCGCGAGCCATGGCTCCGGGGCACCCGGCCGCTCGACGCCGTAGTACCCGAACCGCCCGGCGAAGTAGCCGACGAGGATCGGGGTCGCGACCATGATCGGCATCGCGAACGCCGCCAGGCGCCGGGCGCTTGCCGCGGCCGGCCGCCGCTCGGCGACGAACGTCGCCCCGATGATCACGAGCGCGACGCCGAGGAGCGGCAGGACGGTGTCGTACGTCAACAGGCCGAGCGCGGTCGCGATGCCCGCCAGCGCGTAGCCGCGCGTGCGGCCGGTCCGCGTCGCCCATTCGAGGCACGCCAGGGCCACGAGCGGCATCAGCTTGACGTGGCTCTCGACGTTGGCCAGGCGGCTGGCGCTGACGTCGAACGGCGAGATGGCGAGGAGGAACGTGGCCAGCCAGGCCACCGGCGCGTTCAGCAGGCGGCGGGTCAAGCCGTAGAAGACCGCGCTGCCGGCGACGCTGTAGAGCGCGACCGTGACGCGCGCGGCGTACAGCCCGGGCCCCAACCAGGCATGGAACGGCGCCTGCATGAAGAAGCTGCCCGGCACGGCGTAGAGGTGGAAGTCGGCGCCTTCGGGATACTGGCCGAAACGCATCGACGCCATCACCTCGACCACCCACTTCGACTCGTCGCCCTCGATGCCGTACGGGATGACGTGCAGCCCGTAAAGGCGAAGGAAGGCCGTGGCGCCGAGCACGGCCCCCACCGCGATCCACTCGATGGCGCGCGGCCAGGCACCGTCGAGCACGTCGGTCTCCAGCCGGGCCCGATACCGCCACGCCCAGGCCGCCGCCAGGGCGATGCCGGCCGCGAACGGAACGGTCGGGCCGGCATACAACCCGAAGAGGCCGAGCTGGCCCAGCCCGATGAGCCCCAGCGCGCCGACCACCGCCGCCGCGGCGCCCCTCCGCCGCGCGGCCGC
>CAYQBA010000130.1:0-13482 GCA_964415605.1 uncultured Anaerolineales bacterium
TCGGTCATGGCCGCTTCCTCCCTGGGCCGGGCTTGCGGCCCGGCTTGCGCGCCGCCGCTCCCGCCGGGCGGCGCGGCGGGGCCGTCGTGCGCGGCTTCTTGCGGCCCGGCTTGGTCTTGGGCGCCTTCGGCCGGGCCCACCCGGGCTTGTAGCGCGGGCCGTCGGCGCGCCGGCCGCGGGCCCGCGCCAGGTCGGCCGCCGCGCCGGGATCTCCCCGCAGCGCGGCCACCTCGGCCGGCGTCAGCTCGCGCCACGTGCCCGACTTGAGGTCGCCGAGCGTGATCGGGCCGAGCCGGATGCGGATCAGGCGGTGCACCTTGTGGTGGAACGCCTCCGCCATCCGCCGGATCTGCCGGTTCTTGCCCTCGCGCAGGACCACCCGCAGCCACGTGCCGGCGCCGGTGGTGGACTCGATCCGCACCTCGGCCGGCGCGGTGCGCTCGTCGTCGATCCACATCCCCTCGCGCCACAGCCGCAGCGCCTCCTCGGTCGGGGTGCCCGAGATCTTGACGCGGTACTCCTTGGGGTGCTGGAAGCTGGGGTGCGAGAGCCGGTGCGCCAGCTCGCCGTCATCCGTCATGAGCACGAGGCCCTCGCTGCCGCCGTCCAGCCGCCCGACGGGGAACAGCCGCACGTCGCGCGGCACGAGGTCCATCACCGTCGGCCGGCCTTCGGGGTCCGACGCCGTCGTCAGCACGTCGCGCGGCTTGTGGAGCACCAGGTAGCGGTGCCGCGTGGGGCGGACCACCACGCGCTCGCCGTCCAGCCGGATGTCGTCGGTGGTCGGGTCCACCTGCGTGCCCGGCTCGACGACCACGCCGCCGTTGATGGTCACCCGCCCGGCGCGCACCAGGGCATCCGCGCCGCGCCGCGAGGCGATGCCGACCTGCGCCAGCAGCTTGTTCAATCGCTCCATGGCCTGAATCATGCGCGGCGGGTGCGGGCGGGTCAAGCCCGCGACCGGCGATCCCGCCCCGCTATCATTCGCCGCGCCATGCGCCTGCACCTCCGCCGCCTCGTCCGTGGCCGCCCGGGCGCCGTGCCGCTCGTCCTGGTGCACGGCTTCACCGGCGACACGACGACGTGGGCGCCCCTGCAACCCCACCTCGACCCCGACCGCCCGGCCTACGCCCTCGACCTCGTGGGCCACGGCCAGTCGCCCGCGCCGGACGACCCATCCGCCTACACGCTGCCGGCGACCGTCGCCGCCATCGTCGCCACCCTCGACGCGGCCGGGATCGCCCGCGCGCACTGGCTCGGCTACTCGCTGGGCGGCCGGGTCGCCCTGCGGCTGGCGCTGGACCATCCCGGCCGCGTCGCGTCGCTCGCGCTCGTCGGCGCGTCGCCCGGCATCCCCGACCCCATTGCCCGCGCCGAGCGGGTGGCGGCGGACCACGCCCTGGCCGACTTCGTCGAGACCGCCGGCCTGGCCGCGTTCGTCGAGCGCTGGATGGCCAACCCCCTCTTCGCCACCCAGAGCCGCCTCGGCCCCGCCTTCCTTGCCGCCGCCCGCGCCCAGCGCCTGCGCAACCGGCCGCGCGCCCTGGCACACACGCTGCGCGGCATGGGCACCGGATCCATGGCGCCGCTGACCGACCGCCTCGGCGCCGTCCGGGCGCCAGCCCTCGTCGTCGCCGGGGAGTTGGACCCCAAGTTCCGCGCCATCGCCGCTGCCATGGCCGCACGCCTGCCCGACGCCGAGGTCGCCATCATCCCCGGCGCCGGCCACGCCGTCCACGCCGAGGCCCCGGCCGCCCTGGCCGCCCGGCTCCGGGCGTTTCTGCAACGCGTGGACCCGATGTAGAATCCCGGCGGCCCCGCGCCGACCACCCCATCCGCCGCACCGGGAGGAGCCCCCATGACCGTCGCCTGGCAGACGGTGAAGACGTACGACGACATCCTGTTCGAGCAGGCCGACGGCATCGCCAAGGTGACGATCAACCGCCCCGAGGTGCGCAACGCCTTCCGGCCGCAGACGATCTTCGAGCTCATCGACGCCTTCGACGCCATCCGCAACGACCCCGGCATCGGCGTGGCCATCCTGACCGGCGCCGGCACCGAGGCGTTCTGCGCCGGCGGCGACCAGCGCGTGCGCGGCAAGGCGGGCTATGTCGATCCTTCGGGCGTGCCGCGGCTGAACGTGCTGGATCTGCAGATGCAGATCCGGCGCCTCCCCAAGCCCGTGGTCGCCATGGTGGCGGGGTACGCCATCGGCGGCGGGCACGTGCTGCACGTGGTGTGCGACCTCACCATCGCCGCCGACAACGCGCGGTTCGGCCAGACCGGCCCCCGCGTCGGGAGCTTCGACGGCGGGTTCGGGTCGGCCTACCTGGCCGCCATCGTCGGGCAGAAGAAGGCCCGCGAGATCTGGTTCCTGTGCCGCCAGTACGACGCGCGGCAGGCGCTGGACATGGGCCTGGTCAACGCCGTGGTGCCGCTGGCCGAGCTCGAGGCCACGACCGTGCAGTGGTGCCGCGAGATGCTCGATCTCAGCCCGCTGGCGCTCCGGCTGCTCAAGGCGTCGTTCAACGCGTCGCTCGACGGGCAGGCCGGGATCCAGCAGCTGGCGGGCGACGCGACGCTGCTGTACTACATGACCGAGGAGGGCACCGAGGGCAAGACGGCCTTCCTCGAGAAGCGCCGGCCGGACTTCGGCAAGTTCACGCGGTACCCGTGACCGCGCCGGAGGCGGCTCCCGCCGCCCTGCCTGCCTGGCGCGCCTGGTGGCTGGCCGCCCGCCCCAGGACGCTGACGGCCTCGATCACGCCCGTCGCCATCGGGACGGCCCTGGCGATCAACGCCGGCGTCTTCCGCTGGCCGGCCGCGCTGGCGGCGCTGGCCGGCGGGCTCCTGATCCAGATCGGCACCAACTTCGCCAACGACGTGCTGGACCACCGGCGCGGCGCCGACACGGCCGAGCGGCTGGGGCCGACGCGCGTGGTGCAGGCCGGTCTGCTGTCGGACCGCGCCGTGGCGCGCGGCGCGGCGGCGGCCTTCGGGCTGGCGATGCTGGTCGGTCTGTACCTGGTGCGCGCCGGCGGGTGGCCGATCGCGCTCCTCGGGGTGGTGTCGATCGCCTCGGGCGTCCTCTACACGGCCGGGCCCTACCCGCTGGCGTACGTGGGCCTGGGCGATGTGTTCGTCATGCTGTTCTTCGGCCTGGCGGCGGTGACGGGGACGTACTACGTGCAGGCCGGCGAGCTTCACCCCGCCGCGATCCCGCTCGGCGTGGCCGCGGGCGCGTTGTCGGTGGCGATCCTGACGGTCAACAACCTGCGCGACCGCGACACCGACGGCCGCGCCGGCAAGCGCACGCTGGCGGTGCGGCTGGGCGACGCGCGCACGCGGCGCTACTACGGGGTGATGCTGGGGCTGGCGTTCGTGGTCCCGCTGGCCCAGGTGGTGGCCGGCGCGCTGGCAACACCCCCGGCCTGGGCGCTCGGCCCGGGCGCGGGCCTGGTGCTCCTGGCGCTCCCCGCCGCCAACGCGCCCCTGCGGCTGGTGCGCGCCGGGGCCGCCGGGGCGGCGCTGAACCCGGTGCTGGGGCTGACGGCCCGCGCCCAGCTCTGGCACACGGTCTGGCTGTGCGCGGGGCTGGTGGCGGATGGCTTCGTGCGGGGGTGGGTTGCGGGCGGGGGGTAAGGATCCTGCAATCCCCCCGCCCTCCTACTCGTACCGCAGCGCCTCGATCGGCTTGAGGCTGGCCGCACGGCCGGCCGGGTACATGCCGGACAGGAGCCCGACGAGCAGCGCGAACAAGGCCGCCACCGCCACCGACCACGCCGAGACCGTCGTCGTGATCACCCCGCTGTAGTTGATCACCCACGCCACGCACACCCCCAGCAGGATCCCGGCGAGCCCGCCGATCACGCTGAGCACCACCGACTCCAGCAGGAACTGCGTCAGGATGTCGGAGCGCCGCGCGCCCACCGCCTTGCGGATCCCGATCTCGCGCGTGCGCTCGGTGACCGACACCAGCATGATGTTCATGATGCCGATGCCCCCGACCACCAGCGAGATCACCGCGATGAAGCCCAGGAAGAGCGTGAGCGTCTGGCTGACGCTGCTGACGGTCTCGAGCAAGTCCTCCTGCGTGACCACCGAGAAGTCCGCGTCCTCGTCGGGTTCCAGCTTGTGCCGGTAGCGCAAGAGCGCGTCGATGCTGTCGGCGACGTCCGACGACTCGCCCTCGACCGTCGCGACGGTGATGCTCGATACCACCAGCGCCCCTTGCGCGTTGCGCCCGTTGGCGATCTTGGTCTGCGCCGTGGTGATCGGCACCAGCACCGCGTTGTCGTTGTCGCCCAGGATCGACGAGCTGCCCTGCGCCTCGAGCACCCCGACGACGGTCAGCTGCACCAGCCGGTTGTCCGCACCCGCCACCGTCACCTTGATCCGCCGCCCGAGCGGATCCAGGCCGCTGAAGAGGTCCGCGGCCACGTCGGCGCCGATGACGGCCACGTTCGTCTGGCCGATCACGTCCTTCTGCTCGATGAACCGGCCGCGCGCCACCTCGACGAGCTGCGCCGAGGGGTAGCTGGTGGTGATGCCGCGGACCTGGACGTTGGCGTTGGCGTCGCCGAAGATGACCTGCGTGCGGCGGCTGAACTCCGGCGCCACGGCCACGACGTCCTGCACCTTGTCCGGGTCGGCGATGGCGGCCGCGTCGGCCATCGTCAGCGACGTGGCGCTGCCACCCCCGCCGCGCACGCCGCCGGGCCCGCCGAGCATCCCGGGCGACACGAACAGGAGGTTGGTGCCGGAGCTGCTGAGGCGCTCGGTGATCTGGCTGGTCGCGCCCTGGCCGATCGACACCAGGGCGATCACGGTCCCGACGCCGATGACGACGCCGAGCATGGTCAGGCCGGAGCGGACCTTGTTGGCCGTGATGCCGCTCCATGCCAGCTGCAGGTTCTCGATCAGCGCCAGGTTCATCGGTTGCCTCCGCTGACGATGCGCCCGTCGCGCAGCCGGACGATCCGGTCGGCGCGGGCGGCGATGTCCTCTTCGTGCGTGACCATGATGATGGTGAGGTTGCGCTCTTCGCGCAGCCCGACGAGGATGTCCATGATCTCGGCCCCCGAGCGCGAGTCGAGGTTGCCCGTCGGCTCGTCGGCCAGGAGGATGCTCGGCGCGTTGATCAGGGCGCGCGCGATGGCCACGCGCTGGCACTGACCGCCCGACAGCTCGTTCGGCTTGTGGTTCATCCGATCGGGGAGGCCCACCCGGGTCAACATCTCGCGTGCACGCCGCTCGCGCTCGGCCGCCGGCGGGCGCCGGCCGTCGCGGGCGTACTGCATGGGCAGCATGACCTGGCGGTAGGCCGGTGTGCGGGCGATGAGGTTGAACGACTGGTAGACAAACCCGATGCGGCGGTTGCGCAGGTCGGCCAACGCGCTGTCGCCCATCTCCGTGACCTCCACGCCGTCGAGCTTGTACGAGCCGGAGGTCGGCACATCCAGGCAGCCGATGACGTTCATGAGCGACGACTTCCCGCAGCCCGACGGGCCCATGATGGCCACCCACTCGCCGCGCTCGATGCCCAGCGACACCCCGTCGAGGGCGCGGACCGCGTACTCGCCCAGACGGTATACCAGCGTGATATCGGTGAGCTCGATCATCATGGCCTGTGTCTCCAGGCTGGCGTGCGGCGCGCCAACCGCGGGGATCTCGAGGTGCGCGAGATCGGCGCTCACCGCGGCGGCTCGCCCATCAGCGGACCGCCGAAACCGTTGCTCGACGTCCGCTCTCGCGCGGCCGGCACCACGACCACGTCGCCCTCGGCCAGGCCGGAAACGATCTCGACCGACGTCTCGGTGATCGCACCGACGGTGACGTCGACCTGGCGGGTGGTGGCGGCGTCCCCGGCCTCGGCCACGTCGACGTACTGGCGGCCGTCCTCGGCCTGCAGCGCCTGGCGGGGGATGATCAAGACATCGGACCGCTGCAGCGCGATGATCGAGACGTCGGCGGTCATGCCGGGCCGCACGGCCACATCGGTGGGCTTGAGGGCGACGGTGACGGGGTAGAGCACGACGCCGGACGCCGTCTCGGCGACCGGGGCGATGCGCGTGACCTCGCCGTCGATCGGCGTGTCGGCGAAGGCGCTGACGGTGACGGTCGCCGGCTGGCCGACGACGATGGCGCCGATGTCGTTCTGGTCGAGGAGCACCTCGACCTCGAGGCTGGAGAGGTCGCCGAGCGTGAACGCCGCCGCGGCGGTGCCGGCCTGCTGGCCGACCTCGATGGCGGCGGCGATGATGGTCCCGGCCCGCGGGGCGGTCAGCGTCGCCTGCTCGAGCTTGAGCCGAGCCTGGGCCACCTGGACCTCGGCCGAGGCGAGCTGGGCGCGGGCTTGCTTGACCTTGTCCTGGGCAGCGGCGATCTCGGCGGCGCTCGCGCCGTCCAGCACGTCCTGGTATTGCAGCTCGGCCAGCCGCACCCCGTCCTCGGCGCCGAGCACCGCCGCCTCGGCGCTGTCGCACTCGACCTGCTCGCCACGGCCCTTCTCGACCCGTCCGCACGTGGCGTCGCGCTGGGCCTGGACGCCCCAGCGGCTGTCCTTGGCCTTCTCGAGCTGGATCTTGGCGGTCTCGAGCTCGACGGCGCTCGGGCCATCCTCGAGATCCGCCAGGCTGCGACTGGCCGAGGCGAGGCCGATATTGGCGCTGTCGCGGCCGTTCTCGGCGGCGGCGAGCTGGAGCGCGAGATCCTGGGTGTCGAGCACGGCCAGCACCTGGCCGGCCTCGACGGCGTCGCCGAGCGCGGCGCGAACCTCGGCCACGCGGCCGACGGTGGCGAACGAGAGGGCCAGCTCGGTCGTGGGCGCGAGGCTACCGGTGGCCTCGACCGCGACCGTCAGCGTGTCGCGGCGGACGACAGCCGTCTCCTGCGCGGCCGTTTCGGTCTCGGTGCCGGCGTACCACGTCCACGCGTAGTAGCCGACGACCACGAGGGCGACGATGGCAGCGAGCCAGGCGATGGTCTTCTTCGGCATGGCGTTCATCCCGGCGGCTAACGGGGCACGCGGTTCGATGCCCCACGCGTCGGGATTATAGGCGGTGCTTGTGGAGGAAATGTGGGGAAGGCGTCATCGGTTGGGTTAATAAAACCGCGCGGTAAACGTATTGTGATCAGTGGCAGGCCGGTTGTGACGCTGGCGCAACGGTCCGCATGCACACTGGAACCCGCCGCCGGCGCCGCATGCGCCGGCTCGCCATCGGCCGCCTTGCACGCCGCGTGCATAGAGGCCTACCATCCGTCGCGCGCCACGCGACCACAGAAAGGCTCGCACCATGTCCGGCCTTGTGTTCCGGTTCGCCGTCTGGTCGTCCGCCCTTGCGCTGCTCGGCGCCGTGCTCGCGGCGCCGGCCGCCCCCGCCGGTCCCGCTACCCTCGCCCACAGGCTCGACCCGGAGCGGGTGGTGCACTTGGATGGCGCGGGGATCATCCCCGCCGCCGGTGCCGCCGGCGACGTCCCCCCCGCTGCCGACGCCCTTGCCCAGGCCCAGGACGTGGTGACGCTCCCGCCCGGCAACACCGGGATCGTCGTCCAGAACCTCGCGGCGTCGCAGGCCGCCACCGCCGGCGTCGTCGTCCGCCGGCCGGACGGCACGGCCGTCCTCAGCACGACGCTACCGGCGATCCCGCCCGGCGCGGCGCGCACGCTCGACCTCGGCGCCGACGCCACGCTGCCGTCGGGCTGGCTGACGGCCGAGGTGACGGCCGGCGTGCCGGTGGCGGTGGTGGCGCGGACGGCCTGGCCGGGGCCGGCGGACCCGCGCGCCGGACCGGACGCGCCCCGGCCCGACGTCGTGGCGGTGGCCAATGCCGCCCCGGCCGGGCGCGACGTCGTGGTGCCGGCCGTGGTCAAGGACCGGCTCGGCGCCACGTCCGTGGTGATCATCCGCAACGCCGAGCCCGCGCGCCCCGCCGCGGTCGACGCGCGTGTCACGCCGCTTGACGGGGGCGCGCCGGTGTGGCAGCGGCGCTACGACCTGCCGCCGGCCGGTGCGGCGGCGCTGGACTTCGGCAGCGCGGCGATGGCCGACGTGCCGGGCGACTTCATCGGCGTGCTGCGGCTGACGGCCGACGTCCCGGTGGCCGCCCACGCGCTGCACGGCATCGACACCCTGGGCACCGGCCGCATGGTCGTTTCCGCGCACGCCGGATTCGACGCGTCGCTGGCGACGGCCGCGTGGCACACCGTGTTCCGCAGCTACTTCCCGAACGCGTACGGCGCCGGCGTCATCGGCACCGCGTTCGTGATCCACAACCCCGGCGCCGCGCCGGCGACGGTGGACGTCACGTATTCCGGGGCGCAGGAGTCGTCCGGCTGTGCCGGCCAGACGATCGCCCACCCCGCGGTGTCCGTGCCGCCGGGCGCCTCCGTCGAGGTCTCGCAGCGCGCCGACGGCGGGTCCGCGCTGCCCACCCGCTGCTGGGGGGTGGCTGCCATCCAGGCGTCGGCGCCGGTCGTGGTGCTGCAGTTCGAGATCGGGCCGGCCGACGAGCAGCGCTATCTCAACAGCTATCCGGCCCTCGCGGCCGGCGACCGCGGGGCGCGGCTCGGCATCCCGCGCGTGCGGATGACCCGGCAGGGCTTCGCCGCCGGCGACAACGCCGTGATGGTGGTCAATCCCAACCCGAGCGCCGTGGGGATCACGCTCAGGCTCTTCGATGCCGCCGGCACGCGGCTGCCGGCGTCGGTGTGCCGCACCTGCACGGTGGTGCTCGAAGCCGGCCAGTCGCACGCGTGGACGCCGCTGGACTTCAACCTCCCCGCCGGGCTCGACGGCTCGGGGGTCGTCGAGGTCGAGTCGGGGCTCCCGGTGGCCGCGCTGGTCAGCGACCTCCTGGATTACGGTGCCGGAGTCTACCTGGCCAGCCCCGCCGTCGCGCGCACGGGCATCCACGTCCTGCCGTTTGTGTCGCACGCGCCCCGGGTGGCGGCCCCGACCGCCGGCCCGCCGGCGCCGACCCCGCCGCCGGCGCCGACCCCGCCGGCCCAGGCACCCCGGGCCCCGCACGTGCCGGCCTACGCCATCGGCGATGCCGCCGCCCCGGCCGGCAGCTTCGGCGGCCGCGGCGACCAGCTCGGCGTGGCGGTCGACCGGGTGCGCGGGGTGGTGTACGCCGCCGACGCGGCGAACCACCGCGTCCAGGTCTTCGCCGCGACGGGCCGCTTCGAACGCGCCTGGGGCGCGCGCGGGACAGCGCCGGGTCAGTTCAATGCGCCGGGCGACGTGGCGGTCGGGCCTGACGGGTCGGTGTACGTGATGGACACCGGGAACGCCCGCGTGCAGCGCTTCGACCCGCTCGGGCGGTTGGAGGGGCTGTGGGGCGGACCGGGCGCGGCACCCGGCCAGCTCGGCGCCGGCTGGTCGACCTGCGAGGACCGCGGGTGCGGCCCCAACGGCATCGCCGTGGCCGCCGACGGCACCGTGTGGGTGGCGGACACGTGGAACCGCCGCTTGCAGCACTTCGGCCCGACCGGGGCGCTGCTGGGGGTCATCCCGCTGGCCGCCGCCGGCGAGGGCTCCGCGGGGACGCCGTCGGACGTCGCCGTCGCGCCCGACGGGTCGATCTGGACGTACGTGCCCTACGAGCGCCATCTGCGCGTCTACAACCCGGACGGCACGTCGCGCGGGCGCTTCCCGGCCCGCGACGACGGCCCGGACGCCTTTGGCTTCGAGTGGGTGACGGCCCTCACCGTGGCCGACGACGGCGCGGTCTGGGTGGGCGGCGCAGGCGACGGCGATCTCGTGCGCTGGAATCGGGACGGCCGGCGGCAGATCATCCGCCTGACGAGCGGCGGCGACGACACGTGGTCCGCGGTCACGGCCATGGCGCCGGACGCCGGCGGGGCCGTGTGGGTGGCCGAAGCGCGCAGCCAGCGGCTCTTGCGCCTTGACCCCGACGGCATGCAGCGGGCATGGCTCGGCGAGCCGCGCAGCGCGAGCGAGCTCCGGCTGCCGAGCTTCCCGCGCGGCCTCGACGTCGGCCCGGATGGCACCGTGGTGGTCGTCGGCGACCACGGAGAGGACTACCAGTACGCCGGCTGGTGGCAGCTCGACGTCGCCGGCCTGCACCTTGGCACCGTCCCGGATGGCGAGCCTTGGTCGTGCGTGTCCGCCGCTCCCGACGGGACGTGGTACGCCGGGGTCCGCGGCCGCTCCTTCACCGGTACGCGCCACGTCGCCCACCTCGATCGCGGCGGCAGGGTCCTGGACCGGCTTTGGCTGCCGAGCGGCGCGACGGGCGACGCCGATGACATCGCCGTGGCATCCGACGGCACGGTGGTGGTCATGCTCGGCGACGCGGAGCGGCCGTTCGAGCGGCGGATCCTGCGCCTCGCCCCGGGCGGGGGGCTCGCGGCGACGTGGACGATCACGCTCGACGACCTGTTCGCGAGCGCGGTGACGCCGCGCCTGGCCGCGGCCGCCGACGGCTCGACGTTCGTGCTGACCGGCAGCCGCGTGTGGCGCTATGGCCCGGACGGCCGGCTGGAGGCGCGATGGGGCGCGGTCGGCACGGGCCTGGGCCAGCTCCGGGCGGCGCTGGACATCGACGTCGGGCCGGACGGCACCGTGTACGTGGCGGACGCGGGCAACGACCGCATCCAGCGCTTCGCGCGCGACGGCGCGCTGCTCGCGGCGTGGCCGGCGCATACGCCGGCGGAGGTGGTCGACGACAACGGCGACGGCTGGCCGGACTCGGTCCGCCTGACCGGCATCGCCGTGGCCGACGACGGTCGCGTGCTGGCGCTGGACGACCGCCAGGGGCGCGTGCTGGTGTACGCCGCGCCGCTGGCCGGCGCGCCGCCGGGGCCGGCGGTCATGGGCCACGGCCACTGGCGGCGGTCGGCGTTTGACAACCCCTGGCTGGCCGACGCGCCGTTCGCCGTCGACGTCGTCGCGGGGCTCGACGTCGACCCGGCCACGGTCGCCCTCCCGCGCGGCGCCCAGGCGCAGCGTTGGGAGCAGACCGTCGTGCTCGCGCCCGGGTGGCACCGGGTCGAGATCGGTGCCGGCGACGCCACCCGCGCCTGGATCGGCGGGCAGCTCGTGGCGTACGCCGGGGCGGCGGCGGCCGGCCGCCTCACGCGCTTCGTGCGCGGGGGCATCGCGGCGGCCTGGCGGATCGAGACGGGGCCCGCCGACTTGACGATCACGGTGCGCCCCGCGCCGGGGGTGCGGGTGGTGCACCTGCCGTGGGTGGGGACGCGGTAGGCGGGACGTGGTGGGGGTGACGCGGCAAGGGAGACGTGGCAAGCGAGACGTGGCAGGGAGATGCCGTAATCGCCAGGTTTACGGGTCCGATTCCGGGGCGGTGGATCGTATGATTCCGTGAGATCCGACGAACCGCCGCCCACTGCTCGCCGGTAGGCATGATCGACGCTTGGAGGACCGCGATGACTGCATGGACCGATGACCGCCCAATCGACCGGGCCGCGCGAGTGGGATCCACCGCTGGCCGCCCGATCGATCCGACCACGGGTGTGGGCGCTGCCGAGGGCCGCCCGATCGACCTGGCCGCGGGGGTGGGCGCTGCCGCGCGCCGCCGCGTGCCTGCCTTTGGCGTGACCCTGGCGTCCGCGACGGTCGTGGCGATCACCGCCGCCGTGGTGGTGGCCCTCGTCGCGGTGGCCGCGGTGGCCGTGGTCGCCGGCCGCCCGGGGCTGCGGGCCGCCGGTGCGGGAGCGGGCGTCGGCCCGCTGGCGGGCATGATCGCGGCGCCGGCGTCCGGCTCCACGGGGCCCGCCGGCGCGATGGCCGCCTTGCGCGCCGCTTCCCCGCTCACCACGCCGACGCTGGCCTTCACGCCCAGCCCCACCTACGGCACGCCGGCGGGGCCGACCGGCACGCCGGGGCCGGGATCGACGTTGCCGAACCTAGTGCCGGTCTCGGGCGACTGGTGGGAGCTGGGGCAGGCCGCGTCGCGCTACTGCGTGTCGCCGTCCGGCCCGCCGGGCGGGCTGTCGGTGTGCGTGGTGAACGACGGGGCGAGCGCCTCGGGGCCGTTCACGCTGGCAGCCGATACGGCGCCAGGCACGGTGCTGGCGTCCACCGGCGGCCTCTTGCCGGGCGAGGAGGTGTGCCTGCTGGTCAACGTGCCGCCCGACGCCGGCATCGTGGTCGACCCGTCCGACGCGGTGGTCGAGGCCAGCGAGGACGACAACTGGTTCCCGCCGGTGCCGGTGCCGCCGGGCGGCGCGCCGCGGCCGAGGTGCGAGCCGACGGCCACGCCGGCGCCGGGCACGCCGACGGCCGTGCCGGGGCGGCTGCCGGAGCTGACGGGCTGGGGCTGGTGGTGGATGGACGTCGGGCCGCACGGTTGCGTGCACCCGGGGGACCCCCAGGTGTGGCGCAGCGAGCTGACGGTCGTCAACTGGGGCGACGCCGACGCCGGCGCGTTCCGGGTGGCGGAAAACGCCAGCGACATGACGATCGCCTCGATCCCCGACCTGCCGGCCGGGGCCATCCGCCGCCGCGATGCCCTGCAATCGCCGCAGGCCATCCGGATCGATCCCGACGACGCCGTCGTGGAGCAAGACGAGTCCAACAACCTCGCCTACATCCCGGTGCCGACGCAGGCGCCGACGTGCACGCCGGGCCCGACGCCGACGCCGTTCCCGCGCCCGGACGTCGTGGTGGAGCGCGCGGAGGTGCGGGCGATGGGCTTCGACGAGGTGTGCGTGCCGGTGCTGCGCCCGGTGCAGGTGTACGTGCGGGTGGGCAACCACGGCAACGGCGACGCGGAGGGAATCACCGTCGATGCCGACGGGTACCGCCCGGGCTGGCCGATCCGCCGGCTGCGCCCGGGCCAGACCATCGACCTGCAGCCGGTCGACCCGCCGGTGCATTGGGTGCGCGCCCGGCCGCTGCAATGGGACGACCCGTCGAACAACGCCCGGCGCGTGATGATGGTGACGCTGACGCCGCCGCCGATCTGCACGGCGGCCACGCCGACGGAGACGCCGACGACGACGCTCACGCCGATCGAACCGACGGTGACGCCGACGGCGACGTCGGGCGCAGCGCGGGCGCTCCTGCCCTGGGCGAGCCAGCGGCGATGAACGGGTGGCCGTGATCGAGCGGATCGACTGCCGCCGCTACCGGCTGCGGTTCCGCCGGCCGTTCGTCACGTCGGCGGGGATCCACACAGTCCGCGAGGGCTACCACGTCCGGGTGCACGACGCGGATGGCCGGGTTGGCTACGGCGAGGCGGCGCCGCTGCCCGGCCACGGCGGCGAGGCGTTGGCGGACGTGCTGCCGGCGCTCGGCGCCCTCGTGCGGGACCTGCGCGACCTCGTGGGAGAGGGCGGGGGCGAGCCCGGGCTCGACCTGGACCACCCGGCGGGTTGGCGCCGGCTGATGGACCGCCTCCGGCGGCGGCATCCAGGCGCGCCGTGCGCATGCGCCGGCATCGACCTCGCGCTGGCGGACCTTGCCGCGCGCCGGATGGGGCTGCCGCTGGCGC
>CAYQBA010000131.1:0-13479 GCA_964415605.1 uncultured Anaerolineales bacterium
GCCCGCGCGCCCCGGCCCGGGCCGGCGCGCGCTTCGCCGGCCGTTTCCAGGCCGTGCTGCGCGACGCCCGCGGCGAGCTGGCCGCCACGGCCGGCGGCCAGACGGTGACGGCCGACGTGGCGGGCACGGCGGCCCAGGTCGACCTCCCGGCGCTCGACGCCGCCATGGACTGGGCGGCGGGGATGCTGAGCGGCACGGCGCCGGCCGGCACGACGTTCGAGATCGGCTACCCGGCGCGCCGCTGCGTCGAGAACGTCGCGTTCGGCGAGGGCTTCCAGATCGGCCTGCTCGGCCGCAGCGGCCCCGACGGGGCGATCAATGCCCGTTTCCCGCTGCCGGTGGCGCCGGGCGAGGGCATCGAGCTGACCGTCACGCAGCCGGATGGCCATCAGGCCTGGCGCCAGATGTACCGGCTCCTGGGCCAGGCGTTCGTGGGGACGGACCGGGTGGCGGGCCGGGCGAACGCGGGCGCGACGATCCGGATCGACCTCAGCGGCCCGGATGGGTCGCCGCGCGGATCGGCGACCGTCCATGCCGACGCGGACGGGCGGTTCGCGGCCGAGCTGCGCGACGCCGCGGGCGCGCCGGTGGCGCTGCGAGCGGGCGACGGGATGGCGTTCACCCAGGGTAATGCCGAGGCGGCGCGCTTCGCGGTCGAACCGCTGGCGTTCGACTGGAGCCGCGGAGAGCCGGTGAGCGGCACGGCGGCGCCCGGCCGGGCGGTGACGCTCGCGCTCAAGCTGGCGGACGGGCGCGGGCTGTCGATCCCACGGGTTGCCGGGAACGACGGCGCGTGGCGGCTGACGGCCGCCGAGGTCCCGCCGCGCGGCACGTGGACCCTGGACGACGTGGTCGACATCCGCGCGACGGTCGAGACGCCCGAGGGGCACCAAGTGATCTTCGAGACGCCGGGCTTCGACGCGGAGGCGCCGGGTCCGAAGCCGCCGGCAGGCGGGATCTTCCTGCCGTGGCTGGGGCGCTCGGCGAGCCCGCGCGGGGCGGTGGCGGCGGGGGATCGCGGCATCGGAACCTCCGTGGTCACGGCGAGCCCGACATCCCTGGATGGTCGGTGGATCATGTCGAACCCGACATTTGAGACGGCCGCAGACGCTCGCGGCGGCAAGTGGCCTGGCCATCCAACGGCCCTGTGGGGCTTGTCGACAGGAACGGTCGAGCGTGAGGTGGTGGATGGTTGGATGGCCGGTCGCAGAGTAGACGCCTCACCGCGCCATCAGCGATTCTCCTCCCTACAGTGATGGCGGGAGATGGGCTCACAAGATCGCCACCACACGCGCAATGGTCCGGTGGAAAGACAGTGCTTTCCACCGGACCATGTTCGACGCTCAGTTGGTGAGGAGTGCCGCAAGGCTCTCCGAAACGCGTAGAGCCCTCGCTACGGACCCCAGCGCACGATCACCTTGTCCCCGCCCCGGACGAGGGGGCTCGCCCACAGGTTCCCCTGCGAGTTGTGCATGTAGTACGTCCCGAAGATGCTGGCGTAGGTGCCCTGGAACAGCAACTGCTTGGGGCCCCACAGGAGCAGCACCTGCCCACCGACCGAGCCGCTGCAGCGGAAGCAGCGCAGGTGCGCCCCGAACGGCCAGGTGGTCACCTCGTGCAACGTGCGGTCCTGCGACGGTTCCGCCGACTCGAACTCCAGGGCCGCGAACGGCGTGTTGGCGAGGTCCGGTGCCCCGCCCCGGATCACGGTGATGGTGATCTTGTCGCGACCGCTGTCGTACGAGACCACCTCGGTCTCCTGCGCCTGCGCCGTGTTGGCCGACGTCGCGAGCCCCATCAGGCTCAAGGCGAGCCCGGCGATCAGAACGATCGACTTCTGCTTCATGATCATTGTCCTTTCTGGTTCAGGTCGAGCGAGCTCCGATTGAGCACGCATGTGTCTGATATAGGGACTGGCGACGCGCCGGAAGCTTTCCATCAATTCGGGTCGATCTCGAACCCCACCATAGCAAGGGCGTGAACCGCGATAAGACAGCAGAGATGGTCTGAGAACGCCTGACGATTCCCCGAGATCGGTTCATCGGGTTGACGGCGTGACCGACGGTCACGCCGCTTCCCGGCCTCCGTTGGGGGCGGGGGCGGACGGAGCGGAGGCAAAACCATCGGTTACGCCATCAGGTTCGACGCGACCGACCCTCGAAGCGTCAACCATGACTTGCCAGGCGCTCCCAACGATGAGCGGCGCTCTCGAAAGAGCGCCGCTCGCCGGTTGATGGGTCGCCCTCAGCTTGAACTATGGCTCCCATGCGACAGCATAGATGCCATCCTCGACCACGCTCCCAGTCGTCATCATGCCGATCGCTGGTGCAGCCGGGCTTGCGTTGACCACGAGTTGCCACGACCTGGCGGCACGGTTGAAGTGCACGACGCGGAGCCGGCTGTCGTGGATTCCAAGGGCGTCGAGCAAGGTTCGGTTGTACGCCAGGGTGATCGTCACTGGCTCGGCAAGTTGACGGTCCATGAAGCCGATATCTCGATCAGCAGGCTGCCACGGCTGGCCAGCCGTGACGACGTCGACGTCCAACGGTGTTCCCAAGATCCCGGCCACTCCGCTCGGAAGCGGCGCTGCCAGCGCCGCGCCGTCTGAGGCGGACATCGCGAACACCGCGTGACCCTTTAGATCAACCGGCTGGTCGCTGTCGACCGACACGA
This sequence comes from uncultured Anaerolineales bacterium, assembly GCA_964415605.1. GTDB lineage: Bacteria > Chloroflexota > Anaerolineae > Epilineales > Epilineaceae > UCB3. The sequence continues at coordinate 2,674 of CAYQBA010000131.1, forward strand.
GCCCGTCACGGCTCGGCGCGAAGGCCGGCATGTGCGCGGGACCAACACCTCCGAGTGCCTGGAACCAAGCGTGGTGGACTTGCCCGGAGTGCTCGAGTGCGACGATCCCGTAGACGGGCGGGGGGACTTCGAACTGGCCCTCCCAAGCGTTGGTGCTGGTGCCCGGTTTGACCGACGCTGCGCCGCACCCCGTCTCGCAAAGGCCTCCAGGGGTCCACACCGTCATGGTCGGAGTGATGCTTCGATTGAGGTTGTCGACGTAGCTGATCTTGAAGCGGGACTCGTTCAGGGTAGCATCGAGGTTGATGGTGGGATGCCAAGGCGATTCCGACACCGACAGAGCGGAACTGCCAGCCGCAGTCTGGCCAGCATATCGACGCGCAGCGCCGCCCGGTGCACGGACGATCGTGACCGCCATGAGCGTGCCTCGTGGAGTCGCTCCGAGAACGCTGTCGAGGGCGCCGACATGCGTTGGTGCAACGAGCAAGCTCTCCCGCCGAACGGCAAATCCCTGGAACCGTGGCTTGCCGGAGTCACTCAGCGAGTAGACGTCGGTGGTTGGCACATGCCCGCTCGGAATGGGCGTGGACGACGTTACCGCTACCGGGCGAGGCGCGCTCTGGGGGGCCGCGCCAAGCGCCACCATGGCCGTCATCAGGTCGGCGGCGACACCTAGACTCGATGGACCAGGATCTGGAACGCCGGGGGGCTCGTTGAGCACAAGACCCGGCACGTGCTGGATGTCGAACCAGCGGCCGAGGGTCGACCAGTCAGGCTCGCCATGCACCGCGTTCTGGTGCATCTGCGAACACGTACCAGGTGAACGATCGCTGGAGTGCCAGAGCTCGCCGGCGGTGTCGTGCATGCCCATGGGTGTGGCCACGTTGACGCTTGTACGGCCACCGCAGATGGCTGGGTCCGACTGTGGTCCGACCCGGTCCAGATCGTCACAGATGCAAAAGCGCATCCGGCCCATGATATCGTCATACCTGTAGCCATCGTACAGGAATGCCGCATGATGAAGCCACTCGTGGACGATCGTATGGTAGGCGCCTGGATACCCCCATTGCGAGCGACCGGTGCCGGCGAAGACCTCGGCATCACGCCCAAGGATGATCGCCGCAGGCGCAAACCGAACGGGCTCTCCGCCGTGGGTACGATACTCGAGCCCATGGCTGCCTACGATTCCCCCCACGTAGGCGGATGGGCGAAAGGCATTCGCTGCCAGCACCCAGATGTCGGCGGCTGGCCAGTTGCGGCCGCCGATGCCGATCGTCACCTGGCCGAACGCCATCTGGCCATCCGTCAGGTCGTAGAGAAACCCCGATGCGCCACGCATCGCGTCCAGCAGATCCTCCTGGAAGGCAAGGTCGGCCTCCCATTCGACATCGACGACGACGTCGAAGAGCACAAGTTGCCGCCTCTCGCTCACGATGACCCGAGGCGGGGCTGGTGCCGCTCTTGGAGGCGCAGGCAATGCATCGACCTCAGTGCCGGGTGTCCAACTGGTGGCAAAGACACGATAGGGAGGTCCATGGCCCGGCTTGTTCTCCGGCATGACGAAGATCTCTACAAGGATGGCAAGCTTCCAGCAGCCCTCAGGGTAGGCGACGGTGCCGCGATCGCTCGTGGTTGTCCGGATCTCGTTGCTAGGGTAGCGATGGGGTGCCTTCGGTGCATTCCGATAGCAGCGCATCACCACGTTGCGTTGCGCCCCCCACACCTGTCCGCGAGAGTTGATCAAGACCAATTCCTTCTGGCGGGAGGCAGCCCGAGCGGGGTGCATGACCTGTGTGCCAGGCAGCAGCATCCCGAGCGCAATGACGACTAGCAGCCCAGGCAACCGACTGCGGCGCGGCGTGGGGTTCATCGATGGACTCCCTCAAGGTGATCCGTTACACTTGGTTTGACGGTACGTGCGCGAACGACAGAATGTGACTGAAGCGCCCGCCCGACCGCGTGACCCACGTCGTTCCAGGTCGGCGGCATCGATCCCGGCGCCTTCTGCCCGAAGTCTGTTTACGCCCCGAAACCTGAGCGCAGGCAGCGGGTGTATGGGCGAATCGATCCGTCATCGCGCGAACACAACAGGGACGCAGTGCCCCGGGTGTTTCATTCCTCGAGATCAATCAACGGAAGGGGGACGACGATTCCCGGCATCAGGAGCTCGGATTCGACTGCAAAGCTCGTCGATCACGCTCTGGCGCTTCCCGAGACCGCGGATCGGGAGGGGTTCCGCCGGGCCCACCGGCACGCCATCCATGCCCTGGCGGCGTGCCTGCCAGCGCGCGAGGCAGCGTTCTGCGTGATCCTGCGTCGGTTGGCAGACCACTTCCTGCTGACCGATGCGACAGTCCTGAGCGACCTGCTGGCCAGCCTGGAGAATGTCCCGATCGGCGAAGGGGTCGCGATGCAGTGGCTCCGTTTCTACGAAGCGCTTGTCCGGGCGTCGAACAGCCCCATTTCCAACGCCTTGGCCGCGCTGGACTCGGTTCTCGACATCCCAGACCTTGACCCCGAGATCGGCGGGCGCACACTGAACGCCAGGGCGTATCACCTCCACTTGGCGGGGCGACCAGATGCCGCTGTCGACGACGTGGCCGCGGCCGTGGAGTTGGCCTGCCAGCGCGGTGACCGTCGAGAAGAGGGCAAGGCTCTGCTGACCTGGGGGATCCTGGCATATGGTCTGCGCGACTACGACGAGGCCACGACCCGGCTGGACTCAGCGGCAAGATGCTTCCAGGACGTCGGAGATCCTCGGCTACTGGCCCGTGTGCACAACGAGCAGGGCTTGCTGTTCCGAGATCTCGGGCGCTTGCCGCAGGCGTTGAATCATTTCGAGGCCGCTGCGGAACAGTGCCGAGTTGTGGGCAATCTCGACTACGTTGGGCGGGCGATCAACAACATCGGCGAGGTACAGCTCTTCCAGGGGAACATTGACGAAGCCGCGGCGTCATTCCGGGACGCGCTTGTCACGATGCAAACCCAGGCTTATCGCGTAGATGCACTTCTCAATCTCGGGCTGACGTGCCAGGTAACTGGCGACAATACATCGGCACACGAGCTGTTCGCGAAGGCACTCGACCTGACTTTGACCCTCCAACGCCGGGACTTGGTGGCAGAAGCCCACTTCAGGCTCGGTGATTGCCTGTGGCGACTGGGGCAGGACGACGCTGCACTTGACCAACTCAGAGCTGCCGTAGCCATCATCGAGCAGACCTTCGGTCCTATGGGCAACGAGTTGCTGAAGATCCGGCTGCTCGGCCGATGGCAACAGGTATACGAAACCCTCGTGCTGCATTGCCTGGCCGTCGGGCGCACGGCCGAAGCATTTGCCTGGGCTGAACGCGCCCGTTCCCGTGCCTTTGCCGATATCGTTCGCCGTCACGGGTCGGGGCTCCCAAATGGTGAGCCGGCCGACGCTGAGCCGACGCCCGGTGCGTGCGGTGGTGGACCAGCACTGACCAGTGCCGTCGCAGATGCTGGCGCCCCCGACATGGCTCCAAACGTGGCGATCCTATGTTACTTCACGACGGGTGTGTTGGATCGCGACATGCCGCTTGTGAAGGCGCTGCATGAAAATAGCGCCGTTCGGGATGCCCTCGCAACACCGGCTCGAACCATATTGTTCGTACTCACCCACACCGGCATCGAGTGGCACGACTGTGCCGTTGATCCCAACATCTTGTCGACCATACAATCCAACGCCAGCGGCCGACTGCTGGAACGAGGCATTCGGGGCCGCCTCCATCGCGCCCTGTTGATGCCTGCTGGTGCCGCCCTCGAAGCCGATCTCGTGTACATCGTGCCGCATGGGCCCCTGCATCATGTGCCCTTCAGCGCCCTGGAATCAGGTCACGGTCGACCTGTAATCCACACTGGCGGGCCGCTGATTGCATTTGCTCCCAGCGTGGCGATCCTCATGCAGCGTTGCGCGGCACCGTCTCCCGTGTCAGCGGTGCCGCCGCGAATGTGCCTGGCGGTCGGCTACAACGGAGTCCGACTGCGCCATGCCGAGCACGAGGCTGAGATGGTTGCCGATCTCGCAGACGGCGTGGCGGCCGTCGGCCCGGGGGCCAAGCTCGCGTGGATCCGCACCGAGGCTCCCAACCACCGCATGCTTCATTTCGCGTGCCATGGAGAGTTCGACGAGTCCATGCCGCTCGAGTCGTTCCTCGAGATTGGCGCCGGTGAGATCATCACCGCAAGCGAGGTCATCCACAACTGGCGCTTGACGGCCGAGCTGGTCATCTTAAGCGCCTGTGAAACTGGGGTGGCGCGCATCCTCACGTCAGATGAGCCAATGGGGCTCATACGGGCATTCATGGGTGCTGGCGCACGCACGATCGTCGTGACCCAGTGGCGCGTGGCCGACCTGCCGACCATTCTGCTCATGCACCGCTTCTACCGGGGGCTGGTGCGCGCGCAACACGCCCATCCGGCGCGTGCGCTACAGGAGGCTCAAGTGTGGCTCCGGTCGGCAACGGTCGCGGCAATCACAGCCGAGACCGCAGGAATCAGGCTTCGTGACCTCTCGGCAGATCTGACCACCGCCCTGGATGGACTGTCGCCCACGGCTCGGCCCTTCACGGATCCAACTCACTGGGCCGCATTCAAAGTGGTCGACAGTCAACGGATCGATGGGGGTAGCTTGACCTCGGCCCTCAACGTCGGTACGTCGGCGATCGGGACTCGTTCGAACACGGCTTGACCGAGGTCGTCGGTCACGGCCGTGCGGGCATCGTCTCCGCTGCCAAGCGTGACTGGAATGCCTTTCAGGCTAGCCAAGTCGAGGGAGTCGATCCCCGCCACATCGACCTCGACCCGCACCTCACCAGGATGGCGGTTGTCGGGGTAGACGCGAATGTGAAACGACCAGATCGGCGGGGTCTCGATGTCGAGGATGGGGGCACCCAACCGATCATCCTCACCCCGCAGCCCGAGTGTGGGTGACGGCGGCAGCACCAGGACGTCAAACAAGGCTTCGTCGAGTTGAAAGGTCACGACATCCCCGAGTCGCCGGTGCGCTGCGCGCAGCGCCCTGATCAAGCTGCGCTCGTCGCGCCCGGCGCGGTGCACGTCGACTCCAGTGAGGAAGCCAAGCTCAGGATCCGGAATATGTGACGGATGGGGGATATCGGCACGGGCCAGTGCTTCCTCCAGGTCGTACAGCCGAGCATACGCCGCCGCACAGTCCCGACATGCGTCGAGGTGCACCGCCACGCCGGGGAAGAGGGTGGCGTACGCCGCACCGGCAAGCTGGGCGGCGACGTAAGCCTCCAAGTCGTTGAGGCAGGCTTGACAGGCTCGTGCGTCCGAAATGCTGTTCAGGGCTCGCACAAGCCGGTTCAAACGCTCCTCGGCTTCAACCGCCCCGGGGACTTCATCCATGGCCGAATCCTCCCGACGCTAAGACGCTCGGCGACCCGCAATCCATTCCTTGAACGGATCCCACTGCACCATCTTTGAGAAATTCTTGGACCGAGTGGTCTGCACGTGGTTGGGTCGAACGACGGTCGCGCTCAACCCGCTTTCGATCTCAGCCAGCACCTCGTCCGAGATGTCCTCGAGGTAGCGGCCTTGCACCACCCGCTTCGAACGGTCACTGATCGGCGCCTGCCGTACGAGCCTGCGGAAGTCGCGAACGGACGCGCGCTGATCGGTCTCCGTCACGATGTCAGTCGCATCTGCCAACGGCCCGATCACGGGCTCGCGGCTGTCGCCGTCAGCGGCGGGCTCATGCTCGTCGAAGGATGGAAGTGGGACGAATCGCGATCGTCGACGCAACTCATCGAGACACTGGTGTTTGAGGATCGTTCGGGCCCATGCCTTGAATGCCCGAGGCTCGTTGCACCTGGTGATCTGTCGATGGACCTTCTCAATGGCGGCCTGCGTGCAATCCTGCGCCATGGCATCGGCATCGGGCTGATCGCGGACAAAATAGCGGGCGATCTTGAAGAGGTATGCGAACAAGTCGCCGTAGGCACGATCCTGGGCGAAGGGCGTCGGGCTCTGGCAGGCGCGCCAAAGCTCGGCGCTATCATGTTCGGTGATTGGATGAAGGGGCAACATCATCTTATCATCCTGAGTGAGCCTGCTTCACGAGGCGCGCAATTTGGCGCTGGCCGCTGAACGAGGCAGATTTTGGCTGCCCATCCGTGTGCCGCTGCCATGTCCTGGGGGTGAGAGCCCACCCCCGATCGTCCGCAGTCTACCATGGTCATCACACAACTGGCAAGGGCGGATGGCGACCACATTGCGGAGGCGTGTTGCATGCCCGACCGGCCATGCGACAGCGTCGATCCATCGTCGTGATCATGGCGTGGGGTTGTGCTACCCTACCCGCATGCGCGCCCTCGGCAAGACCGGCCTGCGCCGGCTCGCGAAGGCCAACCGCGAGACCCACCCGCCGCGGGTCGAGCTCGCGTTCCTGCTGCAGGCCGTCGACGATCCGGTGAACGTCGGCGCGGTGTTCCGGATCGCCGACGCGTGCGGGGCGCGCGAGATCGTCCTGGCCGGCGACACGCCCGCGCCGCCCCATCCGGGCATCGGGCTGACCAGCCGCGGCGCGGACCGGCGCGTGCCGTGGCGGCACGTCCGGGCCATCGAAGACGCCGCCGCCGTGCTGCGGGCCGACGGGTGGGGGCTCGTCGCCGTCGAGCTGGCCGACGGCGCCGTCGCGCACGTCGACTACCCCTACCCGCCGCGGACGTGCCTTGTCCTGGGCAGCGAGGGGCGCGGCGTCTGGCCCAAGACGCTCCGCCTGTGCGACGGCGCGGTCTACATCCCGATGTACGGCAAGCACCCCTCGCTCAACGTGCACGTCGCGGCGGCGGTGGTGGCGTTCGAGGCGGTGGTGGGTGGCCGGCCGCCGCTGGCGGCCAGCGCGGAATAGGCGGGCGACGGCGGCAGCCTGCGCTCCACTGTCTCAGGGCGCGCATTTCGGAAGTGCTCTAGTCGGTCGACTCGCCGGCAATCGTCAGTGCGGCTGATCGCAACTCGGCGGTCAGGCGCATTCCGTTGACGGCGAGATCATCCAAAACGGGGCGCAAGCTTGGGATCAGGCCCCGCTGTCGAGCCGACACGACAATAGCCAGCGTCCCCAACATCGGGATTCCCAACGTGCCGGCACACCGCCGCGCAGCCCGATCATCCAGCACCGCTTCAGCATGGACAGTCCAGTGAGCATGGGCAAGGACCTGTGACTCTCCCGCGCCAAGGTCCTCGGCCGCGATATCCGGCGGGACCGGCACGTCCTCCACAACGGTGACCGTGGCCGAGTGGCGCACCCATTCGGCCGCCTGATCGCGTGCGGCCCCGGCATCGAGCTCGCGCAGCACCGCCATTGGAACGATAACGTGCTCGGCGATGGCCACAAGCAGGTCGGCGTGACCGATGCGAGTCAGCAGGATCAGGGGGGATGCATCGACGATCAGCGTTCTAGACACGTGTCAGTTCAGACGTCAGCTCAGCCGGCGTCACTTGGCTGACCGACACGCCACTATCGGCGAGGGCGTCGATGAACGCCGCCCTTGACAATCCCGCCACCTCCGCGGCACGTCCTTGGGAAAGGAGCCCCTGCGCGTACCACCGTATCGCGGCGGCCAGGCGCACCTCCCTGGCCGCTTCGTCCGGTGACATCCTCAGCGAGGCCAACACGTCGCTGTCGATCTGCACTGCTACGGTGGTCATGGCATCTATCCTTACAGCAAGGCGATGGTATGAGCGTCGACGGGTCGCCCGTGACGCTTCGATCCCGGCCACACGCCTGAACCACCATTTTAGCACCATCAGCCTGCCCTCGGTGGACTGGAGTTGCCCAGGGCAGTCGAGCCGACCACGAGCCCGCAGGCATCCCAACCCAAGATCCCTAGGCATCTTCACCCCAGATCCCTAGCGATCTTCACCCCAGATGCCTAGGCATCTGCGCCCCAGATCCCTGGGCATCGCTTGCACGGAATCGAACCGCTTCGCACCCTTCGCATTCGCACCCTTTCCCCGTCGCCCGTCGGCCGCTCGCAGCGCCACGCCTCGCCCATCGACCGCTCGAAGCGCCACGCCCCGCCGCTTGCGCCCCGCCCCGCCCCGCCGCACCCCGAAATTGCCCGATCGCCCCCCGAGGACTAACGTTGACCCGCGCCCGGCTCCCCTCAGCCGCCCCGCGCGCCCGCGACCCTCAGGGCCCCGCATGACCGTCGCCGAGTTCAGCCCGCCCACCGTCTACCACACCGACCGGCGCACCCCGCTGCGCTGGGTGATCAGCCACGTCCGCCGCCACGCCTGGCTCATCCCCGTCGTCATCGTCGGCGCGCTCGCCAACGCCGCGCTTGCCGGCGTCGTGCCCATGCTCGTCGGCGACGCGTTCAACGCCGTCCAGGCCGCCCTCGCCGCCGGCGGCGGGACCGCCGCCGCCATCGACGTCGTCGTGCGGTCCGCCTGGCTCGTCGTCCTCTCGCAGGCCTTGCGCGCCGTCCTGCAGCTCGCGCGCAACTTCGGCAGCGAGATCCTCGGCCAGCGCCTCGAGCGCGACATCCGCGACGAGCTGTACGCCAGCCTGCTCGGCAAGAGCATGACCTTTCACGGCCGGCAGACCACCGGCGACATCATGGCCCGCGCCACCAACGACGTGCGCGAGATCAACCTGATGTTCAACCCCGGCCTCAACCTCGTCATCGGATCGGCCATGTTCCTCGTCATGCCGATCGTGTTCGCCACCCGCTACCACCCCCAGCTCGTGGCCACGCCCGCCGTGTTCGTCGTCCTCTACGCCTGGGCCACCCGCCGCTACCTGGGCATCCTTGCCCCGATCACCGAACGCGTGCGCCGCGGCTTCGGCCAGCTCAACAGCCACCTCGCCGAGGCCATCGACGGCATCGAGGTCGTCAAGAGCGCCAGCCAGGAGCCCGCCGAGCTGCGCCGGTTCCAGGCGCACGCCCGGGCCGTCCACGACGCCTTCGTCGACCAGGGCGAGCAGGAAGCCCGCTTCCTGCCCCTCCTCTTGCTCGGCCTGGCCACCGCCGCCGGGTTCATGCACGCCCTCTTGCTGCACCGCGCCGGAGCCATCCAGGCCGGCGACGTCGTGGCCTACATGGGCCTCCTCCAGCTCTTCGGGTTCCCCACCTTCACGTCGCTCTTCAGCTACGCCCAGGTGTCGTCCGGCCTCGCCAGCGCCCGGCGCGTGCTCGAGCTCGTCAACCGCGAGACCGATCTCGACGAAAACCGCGGCGGGCACGCCGCCGCCATCCAGGGCGCCATCGCCTTCGAGCACGTCGACTTCGGCTACGCCCCCGGCCAACCCGTGCTCAAGGACATCACGTTCACCGTCACCCCCGGCCAGACCGTCGCCATCGTCGGCCAGACCGGCGCCGGCAAGACCACCCTCACGCGCCTGATCAACCGCGTGTACGACGCCGACGCCGGCAGCGTGCGCGTCGACGGCGTGGACGTCCGCGCGTGGAACCTCGAGCGCCTGCGGCGCCAGGTCTCGGTCATCGAGCAGGACCTCTTCCTGTTCTCACGCTCGGTCGCCGACAACATCGCCTTCGGCCGGCCCGATGCCACGCGCGCCGACGTCGAGGCCGCCGCCCACGCCGCCCAGGCCCACGACTTCATCATGCGCCTGCCCGACCACTACGACACCGTCATCGGCGAGCGCGGCGTCACGCTGTCCGGCGGCCAGCGCCAGCGGCTCGCCATCGCGCGCGCCCTGCTCGTCGACCCGCCCATCCTCATCCTCGACGACTCCACGAGCGCCATCGACAGCGCCACCGAAGACCGCATCCAGCGCGCCATGCAGCGCGCCGCCCACGGCCGGACCATGATCCTGATCACCCACCGCCTGTCGCAGATCCGCTGGGCCGACCTCGTCGTCGTGCTGCGCGGCGGGCGCGTCGAGGCCTGCGGCACGCACGACGACCTCATGGCCACGTGCGAGCCCTACCGCCGGTTGTTCGTGCCGCACGCGGGCGCCGGGAACGCCGGCGGCGACACGCCCGCGGCCGACGAGCGCGATCGCGGCCCCGACGGGCTGGCCAAGACGGCGCAGCCCTCAGACGGGCACGCGGCCGACAGGCACGCCCCATGATCTTCCAAGGGCTCGACGCCGAGGCGTACGACCGCGAGTACGGCGACGTCAACCTCTTGCGGCGCGTCTGGCGCTACTTCGCCACGCGCCCGCTGCGCGTGGCCGTCATCCTCGCCAGCGTCATGGCCGTCAGCGCCATCCAGGCCGCCGTGCCCATCCTGATCGCCCGCGGCGTCGGGACGTTGAGCGCCGGCGCCACGTCGACCGCCGCGAGCAGCGGCGGGGCGGCGGGCGGCGGGCTCACCTTGCTCGGCGTGGCGCTGACCCCCGGCCAGACCGCCGCCGCGCTCATCGCCGCCGTGTTCGCCGCCAGCGCCGCCATCTGGGGGCTGAACTACGTCCGCCGCCGCGAGACCACCCGCGCCATCGCCGACGTCGTGCTGGCGCTCCGCCGCGACGCCTTCGAGGCCGCCGTGCGCCACGACCTGTCGTTCTACGACACCTTCGCGTCCGGCCGCATCGTCAGCCGCATCACCTCCGACACCCAGGACTTCGGCCAGACCGTCGCGCTCGTCGCCGACCTGGCCGGGCAGGTCGTCCAGATCGGGCTGCTCACGATCGTGCTGTTCGGCATCTCGCCGCGCATGACCGCCCTGCTCATCATGTGGGCGCCGGTGGTGTTCGGGATCGCGCTCGGCTTCCGCGCCGTCGCCCGCCGCACGACCCGCCAGGGGTTCCGGGCCACCGCGGACGTCAACGCCAAGATCTTCGAGACCGTGGCC
>CAYQBA010000132.1:0-13241 GCA_964415605.1 uncultured Anaerolineales bacterium
CCTCGCCCGCGCCGTCCGCGGGCTTCTGGCCGCGCGCGAGCACCCGAAGTTCCTGCTTGTCCAGGTCCTCGGGCGCGTCAAGCGGGTCATCCTGGCCGCGGGCGAGGACCTTGTGGCCGCCGGCCGCCTCGACGCCGCGGAAGACGTGTGGTTCCTCGGCCTGGGCGAGCTGGCGGAGGCGCTCGAGTCGCCGGGTGCGGACCTCCGGTCGCGCGTGGCCGAGCGCCGGGCCGAGCACCTGCGCTTCCGGCACCTGCGGCCGCCACGCGTGATGACCAGCGACGGCGAGATCCCGCACGTGGCGTATCGCCGGTCGGACCTGCCGCCCGGCGCGCTTCCCGGCAGCCCGGCGTCGGCCGGAACGGTCGAAGGCATCGCGCGCGTCGTCCTGGACCCGACGACGGAAGTCCTCTCGCCGGGCGAGATCCTGGTGGCGCCGTTCACCGATCCCGGCTGGACGCCGCTGTTCATCAACGCGGCAGGCCTCGTCATGGAGGTTGGCGGCCTCATGACCCACGGCTCGGTCGTCGCGCGCGAGTACGGCATCCCGGCCGTCGTGGGCGTGCTCGACGCCACCCGGCTCCTCCAGACCGGGCAGCGGGTGCGAGTCGATGGGGACCGGGGCTGCGTCGAGGTCCTCGGCGACGAGGGCGCCGCCGAGGCCTGACGCCCTGGCGCGCGCCGCCGCCGGGGCCTGGCGGCGGCGCGCGTGCCGCGTGGTCGCCATCCCGCCGGCAACCCGCCTCCCGCGGTCCACCGGGATGGCCCGAGTCTTGCAAGGGCAACGGTCAAATCCCCTGCCCGAGGAAGATCGACATGGCCAACAACCTGCAACTCGACCTCCTGACCCGGTCCGTCACCGTCTGGAACGCCTGGCGGCGCCGCGCGCCCGCCGTCCGGCCCGACCTGAGCTACGCGTTCCTCCCCACCGCCGATCTGGCGGGCGGGGATTTTTCCGGCGCCACCCTCCACATGGCGTCGCTGCGCCACGCCCGATTGATCGGCGCCGACCTGACCGGCGCAGATGCCGACCACTCCGACCTGCGCGGCACCGACCTGACGGGCGGCCGATTGAGCCGTGCCCGCTTGCACGGCGCGAGCCTCCAGGGCGCGTGCCTGGCGGACGCCGTGCTGGCCGGGGCGGACCTGTTCACCGCGGACCTCAGCGGCGCCAACCTGCGCGGTGCCGATCTCAGCGGGGCCAGCTTGAGCTGGGCCTATGTGCGGGCCACCGATCTCACCCGCACCGACCTGCGCGGCGCGGACCTCCGCCATGCCATCGGCCTGACACCGGCGCAGCTGGCGACGGCACGCGTCGACGGCACGACCCGCCTGCCCGCGGGTTGGACGGCCGGCGGCAGGGGGCTGCGCGGCGCCATCGACTGGCTGCTGCAGCCGGCGTAACGGCCCCTGCCCGGATCAGGGCCGGCGCAGGCGGGCGACGTTCGTCCGGACCCAGGGCAGGAGCAGCCGCGCGCCCGGCCGCGGCGTCGGCGACGCCTCGGCCGGCGCGGTGGGTGTGGTTGGGCCGGGCGGCGTCGCCGTCCCGGCCGGGGTGGCCGGCGCGGTGCCCGTCGCGGTCGCGCAGCCCGCGCAGGGCGTTCGCGGCGGCGTCGACGTGGGCGAAGGGACGACAGTGGGCACCGCCGTCGGCGGCGAGAAGACCGACAGGCCGCCGTTCTCGGTCCCCACCCACACCGCGCCGGTTGGCGCGTCGACCGCCAGGGCCGTCACGGCGGTGGATGCCACCCCGCTCGACGCCGGGTCGAGGGTGGTCCAGTCATCGCCCGCGCGGACGAACAGGCCGGCGGGCGCATCGTCGCGGACCTCGCCGTTCAGCGCCGCTTCCTGCCGCTCGTGCCCACGCGTCGCGCCCGCCCAGACGCGGCCGGCGGGATCCTGGGCCATGGCCGAGATCCACCCGGCGCCCCCGAACACCGCCGGCGACCACGCGGCGCCATCCCATCGGTTGACGACCGCGTCGACGTCCGGCCAGCGATCGATCACCGACCCGTCGGCATCGACCGACCACGTGCCGGCGAAGATGCCCTCGCCATCGGCGGCGAGGAGCGACCGCACGTCGCCCGTGATGAACGCCGTCGAGCCCGGCGCGCCCGGCCGCCCGCTCCACGTCCGCAGCCCCGCGTCGCCGTTGCCCCAGCCGGCCCACGCGCCGGCGCGCCAGCGGCCGACCCCCCCGCCGTAGCTGCGGAGGTCGGCGGCGTCGACGTGGTAGCTGGCGGCCAGCCACACGTCGTCGCCGGCCACGGCGACGTCCATGACGGTGCCGCCCACCGGTGCCTTGGGACGCTGCCTGTCGAAGGCGTACGCCAGCCAGCGATCCGTGGCCGGGTCGTACACGGCGGTTCCGTGGCCGGCATGCGTCGCGTCCGGGCTGGCCGGCCCGCCGACCGCGGCGCCCAGGCCGATCCACACGCGGCCGGCACCGTCGACCGCCAGGCTGCTAACGTCGTTGGCCGGCAGGTCCGCGGTCGCGGCGGTCAGCGGGGGCAGCCAGGCCCCGTGCGCCGTATCGAGCCGGCCCACGCCCCCGTCGACGAGCTGGCGGTTTTCGACCCGGGTTTGCGTCGTCGCCACCCACAGCGCGCCGTCGCGCCACGCCAGGTCCGTCACGGTGTCGCCCGGCAGCTTACCGCCGGTGGTGGCCGCGGTGTGACGGGTCCACGCGCCGCCCGCCGCGGCCTGGCTCATCAGCCCCGCGCCTCGGGTCCCCACCCAGCGCGACCCGTCCGGCGCGACCAACACCGCGGTGACGTCGTTCGAAGCGGGCGTCCGCGGGAACGTCGACAGGCGCGCGCCGATCGGCCGGCCGGCATGGGGGTCGAAGGCGGCGAGCCCGTGGCCTTCCGGCAGCCCGCCGTTCGTGCCCAGCCAGACCTGCCCGCCGGCCGTCGCGATCGCGGCGACCGTGTCGTCCGGCAGGCCATCGGCCGTGGTCCACGATTCCCACGCCGCCCCGTCCCAGCGCGCGACGCCCCGCCCGCGCCAGTCGTCGCCACAGCCGGCCCACGCCGCGCCACCGTCGGCGAAGATCGACCACACGAAGGCGCTGCACAGGCCGTCGTTGGGCGGGCGGCGCCACGCGCGGCGCGTGCCGTCATAGTACACCACGCCGCGGCCCCAGGTAGCGGCCCACAGCCGGCTCGTGGCCCGGTCGAACGCGAGGGCCATCACCTGGTCGGTCGGCGGGCCGGTCTCCGGGGCGCCGTCCGGCGGCGTGGCGGGCACGTGGTCCCAAAGCCCGGTCGCGGCCCGGCGGACCGACAGGGCCGGCCGCTCGTCGAGGCCGCCGCGGCCATGCGCCAGCCACAGGTCGCCGCGCGCGTCGATCGCGATGTCCGCGACGGGGCCGAACCCCGGGCCGTCGCGATCGGTCGGCTCGCGCGGCTTGTACGGCACCGCCGGATGCCCCTCCCAGGCGTCGCTGCCCGGCGCGTGAGAGGCCACACCGCCCGGACCGCCCGCCCACACCGTGCCGTCGCCGGCCACCGCGATGGCCTTCACGACCGGCGAGGTCAGGGCGTCGGGGATCGCGTGAGACCAGACCGGGCCCGCGGCATGGGTCACGCCGGCGCTGGTGGCGAGCCAGGCCGTCCCCGCCGCGTCGAACGCGATGTCGTGGACGACGTTGGCCGCGGCTCCGTCGGGCGCGGGGAAGGCATGCTGCTCGAACGCGCCGGTCCGCACGTCCCAGACCACCACCCCGCCGCCTTCGGTGCCCGCCCACAGCCGCGACGGGCTCGTCGGATCGGCCGCCAGGGCGAGGATCTCGTCGCCGTTGGCGATCGTGGTCCACCGCGCGCGATCCCGCGGGTCGCCCGGATGGCCCGGGTCGCGCGCCGCGCGCGACACGGGGGGCGCGGCCGGCCCCGACAGCAGCGCGCACACGGCGACGCCCAGCGCGCCGCACGCGGCGCGCGGCGCCCGACGGCCCGCGGTCATCACCGGTACCTCAACAGCAGCCCACCCTTGCCGACGCCCCAGCCGTCGGCGGCGTCGGGGCTGATCCAGACCCCCTGGACGTCGCGGTTGGAGGCGCGGACCGTCTGCGACGTCCAGGCCGCACCGTCCCAGATGAAGAGGCTTGTCAGCGTGCCTCCGGCGAAGATGCGCTCTGGGCTCACCATGTACACGCTGTTGAGCGTGGCCCCGCGCGCCTGCGGTCGCTGCGGCATGGCCGCCCACGTGCCTGCGGCCCCGATCTGCCAGACGTTGCCGTTGTCGCCGACCATCACGCCTTCGGTCGGCGAGATCACGTGGATGTCCTGCATCGGCCCCGGCGATGGCCCGGGCAGCCAGGCTGTCCCGTTCCACTCGAAGATCCGCCCGCCCGAGCCGGCCTGGACGGCGAACGCACGCGTCGGGCTCAGCATCGCCACGCCCGTGTACTTGTGGTTGGTGTTGCGGTCGTCGGGCGACGTGGGCGCCCACTGCTGCCCGTCGAAGAACAACCGGTTGCCCCGGTCGTTGCCGAGGATCCAGGCCCGGCTGGTCCCGCCGACGTCGACGGCCCCGACGGCGTTCCAGTTGTCGACGATGCTGCCCGTGTTGGCGCGCACCCAGCGGCCCGAGCGCATCTCGAAGACCGTCCCGTTGTTGCCGACGATGTAGCCGCGGCGGTCCGACAGCATCAGCACGCGCGTGAGGTCCTCGGTCGTCGGCAGCGTTTCGATCAGCAGCTCGTTGCCGTCCCAGAACAGCGCGGTGCCCTTGGCGCCGACGATCCAGACGTTGTTCGGGGATGAGCCGTGCACGTCGAAGAAGTCGACGTTGGGGATCCGGACGCCGGGGGCCGGCTCGTAGAGAGCCCAAGTCCCGAGCGGCGCGACCTTGGGCGTCGGGGTTGCCGACGGCGTCGGCGAGGCCGTCCGCGTGGGCGACGCCGTCGCGGTCGCACTCGGCGGCACCGGTGTGGCCGTCGGGGTGGCCGACGGGATGGGTGTCTCCGATGGCGGCAGCGTGGTCGACGCGGTGGGCGTGAGCGTGGCCAGGGCGGTGGGCGCCGCCGCCGTGGCGGTAGCCGAAGGCATGGGCGTCGCCGCCAGCGGCGTCTGACTCGCCGGCGCGGGCGTCCGCGCCATCGATGTGACGGTCGGCGGCGGGCACGCCGCGCAGGCATCGCCGTTGGCGACCAGCGGCACGAAGAGCCAGCACGGCGCGCCACGGTAACACGCGCCCACCGGTGTGGCCGTCGGCGGCGCGGTGACGGTCGCCGTCGGCGGCGCGGTGGCCTCGGGGGTCGGCGTGTGCTCGTCGGTCGGGGTGGCCAGCGGCGTGTGGGACGCCTCGGGCGTCGGGCTGTCGCTCGGCGTGGCCGTGAGCCGCGGCGTGGGCGTGGCGGGCGGCACCTCGACGTACTCGCTGATGCCCAGACCCAGCGACCCGATCCACATGCGGTCACCCGCCTGGACGAGCGCCGTGACCTCGTTGGCCACCACCCCGGAGTTGTCCGGCGACAGGCCGTACCAGCCGTCGCCGTCCCACAGCTTGAGGCCGTTGGCGGGCGGCACGATGCCGACGCCGTTGCGGTGGGTGCCGACCCACACGCGCCCCCGCGCGTCCTGGGCGATGTCGGCGACGGTGCCGTCCTCCGGCCACACCCGGCTTTCCCAGCCCCCGTCGGTGCAGCTCGAGAGCGGGCACCAGTTGACCGCCGCGTTGATGCCGTAGCCCAGCAGCCAGTGGAACTCGGCCGCGTCGACCCAGCCGCCGGTCCAGACGCGGTCGTGGGCCCGATCGACCATGACCGCCGCCAGATCTCCCGCCGGACCGAACGCCGTCAGGCGCGCCGTCGGCTTGGCCCACGTGCGCCAGGCGGCGCCGTCCCAGCGCGACACGCCGCCGCCGGTGTACACGCGGTCGTACGACCCGCTCAAGTTTTCGTGGTACTCGATGACCCCGTGGTGCGCCACCCAGATGTCACCCGTCGCCGAGTCGACGTCCATGTCGGCGATGCCGTTGCTCCCGAATCGCTGCTGCGCGGGCAGCAAGGTCCGATCCAGCACGGTCCAGTCGCCCGTGGCGGGGTCGACGATCCCGATCCCGTTGCCCTCCGACTTCCCGTTGCCGGTCCCGACCCACACGCGCCCGCGGTGGTCGAGCGCCACCGACTGGACTTCCTGATCGGGGATCGCGCTGTTCTCCTGGTCATAGGCTTGCCAGCGGCTGCCGTCCCAGCGCGCGATCCCGCCGTCGAGCCAGCACTCGCCGGTGCTCACGCGATCGGACGGGCAGTCCTGGCCGAGCCAGACCGTCTCGCGCCCGCCGACCCACACGCTGCCGTCGCTGTCGACGGCGATCTGCGTGGCCTGGTCGCTGGCGGGACCGCGATCGACCGTGAACACCCGCGTGCCGAGCTTGGCGGTCCGGCCGAGCTTGGGCGTGACCTCGAGCATCGCGGTCAGGTTGCCGGCCGGCGGCACGTAGCGGCGCACCCGGTAGAACACGGGGTCGTCGCCGATGCGGATCATCGCCGGGAGGATCGGGAAGGCCTGGAGGAAGGCCTCGGCGGTCGGGAGGTCCACCGGGAGGCGCGCCAGCCCGGCCCGGGTGTCGAGCGTCACGCTGGCGACGCGCGTGCCGGGGCCGAACATGCGCCACGACTGCCAGCGCTGACCGTCGAAGCGTCCGACGCCCCGGTTCCGGAACGTGGCCCAGATCTCGCCGGTGACCGGGTTGTGCGCGAGATCGACGATGTGGTTGCTCGGCAGGCCGCGATCGGCGGTGCGCAGCGGATCCCAGCGCTCCTCGGCCGGGGAAAGGGCCCGCAGCCCGAACCCATCGCCGTGGGCGTGATCGCGGGTGCCGACGAGCGTCGTCTCCGGCCCGACCGAGAGGACGGTGACGAGCGCGTCGCTGTCCCCGGGCGCGCTGTCGAAGTCGAGGTACGTCCAGGTGTCGTCGCTGCGCGTCGGGCACTCGCACCCGGTGCTGTCGTCGAAGGTGCCGTTGTGGTCGAGGATGACGATGCCCCGGCCGACCGAGGTTCCGTCGCCGTTGCCGACCCACACGTGTCCCTGTGCGTCGACGTCGATCGACCAGACGGTGTTGCCCCGCAGGCCCCCGTCGATGCCGGCGCGCTTGGGCCGGGTGTACGACGGCTGCCCGGACTGGCAGCCGACCTTGCGCAGCCCGTTCTGCATGAGGAGCAAGCCGTGCCCGAGCGTCCCCACCCACATCCGCCCGGCCGCGTCGGCGCGCAGCGCCGTCACGTGCGACCCATAGCAGCTGTTCGACGACTGCGCCGAGACCCAGGCGGCCCACGTGTTGCCCTGGCGAGCCGCCAGCCCCCCGCCGGCGAGGACCCAGTAGCCCGGCGCGTCCTTGCGGCAGTCGTTGTCGTCGCAGGCCTTGGCGTTCCAGACGTAGTAGGGCCGCGTGCCGATCCACAGGATGCCGTCGGAGCCGAGCGCCAGGTCGGTGATGTTCTCCGACGGGATCGTCTTGTAGTCCTCGTCGACGACGCTGCCCTGGAACGACACGTGGGTTTCCTCGTCCCAGGTATCGGTGGCCGGGGCGTAGCGCGCGAGGCCGCCGGGCTTGAAGGCGCCGGGCTCGCGGGTGTCGGGGTGGGGGCGGGTGGGGTCCCATTCCTGGGCGAAGCCCACCCACAGCCGGCCGTCGGAGGTCGGCTCGAGCGCCGTCGTGGCCCGCGACGGCATGTCCGGCGAGCTGTCCGGGGTCACGGCGGTGAACCGCCGCGTGCCTTCGTCCCACCGGGCTAGGCCGCGCGCGGTCGCGACCCACAGCACGCCGTTGGGGGCGCGGGCGACGTCGTGGACGATGTTCGACGGCAGGCCGTCCTGGGGGGCGAGGAACTGCTCGAAGCTGGCGGTGGCGACGTCCCACCGCACCACGCCGCCGCCGTCGGTGGCGACCCACGCTGCCGGGCCTTCGCGCAGCAGGCGGTTGATCCGGTCGCCGTTCGCGTGGGTGATCCACTGGCCGCCGCCGCCCGCGGGCCACGGCGGATCGATGTCGGAGAGCGTGGGCGCGTGCCGGCCGTCCATCGCACCGACGAGGGTCGCCAGCGCCGCCAGCACCAGGCCCGTGCCGGCCAGCAGGCGCGGGCCAACCGACGATACCGGTCGTGGGGGGGCGCCGGGTCTCATGCTGCACACCTCTTGGGCTTCAAGGATCAGGACAGGGAAGGAGGTCGATGCGCGATGGCCCGCCGATCCGACTCGGTCGATGGACGGCTGCGTTGGGGTGATGGGCGCGCGATGTCGGGGTGGGTTGACGGGCATCGCCGCGGCCGCGTTACGCCGGGTTTTCCCGCCGGGCGCCTCGTCGATCGCCGTTCAAGGGGACAGGAAGCGCGCGGCGATCGCGCGCGTCTCGCGCGTTCGCGCGTCGTGATACGCGGCGGTGGCGGCGAGGAAGTCCGTGAAGGCCGCCCGGGCGTCGGTGTCCCGACCGGCGTCCTGGTAAAGCTGGCCGAGGCGAAACAGGCTCTCGCGGCACAGGGCGTTGTGCTCGCTGCGGACCCGGTCGCGCACGCCTTCGAGCGCTGCCATGGCCTCGGCCGGCCGCCGCGCCTGGTACAGGATGACCGCGAGCTGGGTGGTGAGGCGGCAAGCGGCGGTCGGAAGCGCGTCGCGCGCCCGGCGCAGCGCGGCCGCCGCGTCGTCGAGCCGGCCGGCGTTCTGCAGCACCACGGCCAGCCGTTCGTGGGCGTCGAGGTGGTCCGGATAGCTGGCCAGCACCTCGCGCAGCGCCGCTTCGGCACGCGGCCAGTCCTGCGCATGAATGGCCACGTCCGCGCGCAAGAGCATGGCGTCGGTCAGCGGCATGATCGCCAGCGCGGCCTCGGCGGCGCGGCCCGCCTCGGCGGCATCGCCGGCCCGCAGCGTGAACGCGCCGTACTGCGCCCACGCGAACGCCGAGCCGGGGTCGGTCCGCACGCCGCGCTGCCACAGCGCGAGGTCGTCGCCCCAGACGCGGGTGTAGGCCACGGCGAGCGCCGCGAGGACCAGCACGATGGCGGCGGCGCCGGCAGCGAAGGCGCGGTCGAACGCCGCCGGTGGCCACGGCCGTGCTCGCCGGAGGCGCTCGCCGCCGAGTCCCACGAGCATGAGCAGCCCGAAGAGCGGCAGGTACAGGTAGCGGTCTTGGACGATCCGCTCGGGGTGGAAGGCGCCGACGTTCAGGACGGGCGCCAGCGTCGTCCCCAGCCACGCCGCGCCGATCCCGACACGGGCGTCGCGCCGCCACAACCCGGCGACGGCGGTGGCAAACGCGGCGGTGATCACAAGCGGCACACCGAGGTTGCCCCAGCCCGCCGATGCGGCCGGCACGGCGCGCAGCGGATACACCGGCCCGAGCCCGACGGGCCACGCCGCCTGCCGCAGGTAGAAGGCGAACACCTCCGGGGTCGAGACGACGACGGCCGCGGCACCGGGTGACCACGGGTTCTGCACGGTCCAGTAGCCCAGCACGGACGCGCGCACGATCCAGTAGCCGGCGGCCAGCGCGAGGAACGGCGCGGTCGCGATCGCCACGCCGCGCCCGCGCCCGTGCCGCTCGCGTGGCCAGGCGACCCACAGCGTCGCGGCCACCACGATCGGGAACAGGACCGCGATCTCCTTGGTGCCGAGGGCGACCGCAAACGCGCCGAGCCCGACCCCCCAGCCGAGCCCGCGCCGACGGGGATCCCGAACCGCCATCACGACGGCGGCGAGCGACACGAACAGCGCCAATGCGCACAGCGGGTCGTGGCTGCTCGAC
Source organism: uncultured Anaerolineales bacterium (assembly GCA_964415605.1). Taxonomy (GTDB): domain Bacteria; phylum Chloroflexota; class Anaerolineae; order Epilineales; family Epilineaceae; genus UCB3. Next base: position 9,748 of record CAYQBA010000132.1, read on the forward strand.
ACCCACGTGACCGCCTCGACGCGGGTGGGGTGAACGGCGAAGACCGCCATGATGGCGAGGCTGGTGAGGCGCCGGAGACCCAAGATGCGGAGGAGGGCGTAACCGGCGATGCACGCGACCACGTGCAACGCGAGGCTCGTGACATGCCAGCCCAGGGCGTCCTCGACGCCCCAGACGCGGCTGTTCAGCATCAGCCAGGCCACGAACACGGGCCGCCAGTAGTTGCTGCGCGCGGCCGCCGCGTCCCCCGTGAACGACCAGACGTCCGACGTCAGCGCCTGCCAGGCGGCACGGGGGTCCTGGATCAACATGTTCTGGACGATCTGGTGGTGATCGTCGTACACAAAGGCCCCGCGGACGCCCGGGCCGAGGGCGACGAGGATGAGCAGGGCGAGCACGAGGCCGACCTGCCAAAGCTCACGCGTGGCAAAGGGCGGATCGACGGGATCGGTCGTGCGGGGCTGATCGGCGTGGGACACGGGACCGTCGATCGGGATGGTGGGCATGGCGTAGGGATTATACCGCGCCGCGGTGAGCGGGGGGCGCCGCGCGCCTGGGTCGGGCAACGCGGCAAGCTCGGCCTGGCGAGCTCGCCGCGTCGACCTGCTGGGTGGAGACCGCCGGTTTACAAACGCACAACCGGGGCGCAAGCATCGCTGCTTGCGCCCCGGCGCGTCTTCTCCGGTGCGGGGCGGGATCCCGCCGCCGCGGTCGTCGTCAGGTTACGGAGCCATCTCCGGGCCGACGCTGAGCTTCAGGATCGCCTTCTCGAGCGTGCCCGAGTCGCCGCCGACGCCGTCGGTGATGGACAGCGTCCAGTCGCCGCGCGGGTCGGTGCCGTTCAGGCCGCTGAGGCCCGTGCCGCTCTGCGTCTTGGCGTCGCCGGCCGTGTTGCCGGCTCCGCAGCGTGTCGTTACGGCGTTGGCCGACTTGTCGTCGAGGAACCCGCGCCAGTCGTCCGTCGACCCGCAGATCCCGGCGAACATCGTTCCCTGCCCGTCGTCCGAGCGCAGGGTCACCGTCACGTCGCCCATCCACGTGTGGTCGATCGACAGCTCCATCACCGCGTCGGTGATCACGCACGTCAGCTCGCCCGACTCGAACGCCGGCACGTTGTCGGTGAACGTCACCGTCGTCACGTCCGGGATCGGCCCCGACCCGAAGTCCAGCGTGAAGCTGCTCGGGCAGAAGCTCACTGCCTTCGGCTGGCCCGGGCACACCGGCGTGTTCGGGCCCAGCCAGCACTGGCTCAGGATGTCGTCGTTCGTGAACGGGATGCCCCGCGACGCGGCCGCCTCGTCGCCCGGCACGTCCTCGCCCAGCCGCGTGCCCGTGCGCTCCACCGACACCGCGCCCAGGCCCACCAGGTTCCGCAGGAAGAACCCGGTGTCGTCGAACACCTCGTGCTCCCAGAACGTCGCGCGAATCACCGCGCTGCCCTTGAAGCCTTCGTTCACGTAGCCCCACGTCGCCAGGTCGATGTACTCGACCTGCCGGTCGTGCAGCTTCTGGCACACGAAGTCCAACAGCCCGTTCTGGTCGTAGATGTAGATCGCGAAGTCCGTGAAGCCCGGCTTCGTCACCAGGTTCGCCACCGCGATCTCGCTCGTCACGCCCTGCCCGTCCAGGTCCTTGAGCAGGCTCGGGATCGCGATCGTCCCGATGCCGCTGTCCAGACCGCCGCCGCCGAAGCCCACCTGCCAGTCGAACGCCTTGTGCTCGGGCAGCATGTTGTACGCCATGCCTTCCACCGTGTTCGTCCGCGCCGCGTCGTTGTACTTCAGCAGCGTCACCACGCCCGCGATGTCCGGCGGCGACACCGGCTTCGTGCCCGGCGTCCACCACTCCTGGCTCTCGGCGCGCGCCCAGCCCACCCAGCTCCCGGGCAGGTCGTGCACCACCGGCAGGAAGAACGTCTGGCTCCCGCGCGGGCAGATCCAGTCCACCAGCGTCGTGATCACGTCACCCGAGCGGTCGTAGAAGTACACCTTCACCTTCGCCGCCGTCACCGCGTCGAGGTTCATCACCTGGATGCCCGTGTCCCAGCCCTGGTACTCGCTGTAGATCAGCGGGCCGTACGCCACCTGGTTCCCGTTCTTCACCCGCAGCGGGTTGGGGAACGGATCCGACGGGTCCATCAGGTAGTCGTAGCTCCCGGGCTCGCCGATGTACGTCATCAGGATGTCGCGGCCCACGATGTCCACCGCGATCCCCATCGGCTCCGAGCTGCGGATCCACGCGCTGCCCTGCCAGTCCGGGCCCACGCAGTCCGTCGCGTCGAACTGGAAGCTCTCGCCCGGCGCCAGCGTCAGGATGTCGCAGATCCGCGCCCGCAGGCAGTCGTCCTGCGCCTTGAACCAGATCTCCACCGACGAGCACTCCAGGCCACCGTTCTGGATGTACATCACGGTGTTCAGGCCCGCCTTGTCGGCGTAGAGCAGCGGCACGTAGTAGTAGAACCCACCGAAGATCGGGTCGAACGTGCCCAGGTGGTCACCCGCGATGCCGTTGTACTTGCTGGAGACCTCGACGCCCGGGGTGATGTCGCCGGGGCAGTGCCGCAGCACTTCCACCGCCAGCACGCCCGAACCCATGGCGATGTCCTGCGGGATCCCGCGGAACTCGATGCCCTCGTTGTAGGCCTTCTTGAAGCGCCGGTAGTCGTCGGCGTCACCGACCACGCCGAAGAACAGCTCTTCGCACATCAGGTCGGCGATGACGTCGTCAAAGCCGAGGTCGTCGTCCAGGCCCACGTCCGACAGCTGCTGGGCCGTGAACTTGAACAGGATGCCGCTCTTGGAGCCGGTCGGGATCTGGGCGCCCAGCATGTTCCAGCTCGCGCCCGGCACGAGCATGCCCGTGCACTCGACCTTCAGCGGGCCGGCAGCCTGCGGCGGGCAGAAGCCCGGCTCGCCCCACGTGATCAGGACAGCCTTCGACGGCTCGCAGCCGAGGTACTGGACCTCGATCCACGACCGGCAGACGTCGTCCTGGCCCTGGAAGTTGAGGATCGGCAGGTGCACCTGGCAGCCCAGCTGCCGGTTCGGCTGCACCGTCGGCGGGCAGTTCGTCGTCGCGCAGAACGGCGCGATCGCCCGCGACGTGTCGTTGGTGCCGTTCTCGTCGGTGTCGTAGAACACCGTGCCCTCGATGCAGGCCTCGGAGCCGGCCGGGATGCCGCCGTTGAAGCGGCCGTTCACCGTGATGGTAACGTTGCCGCCCGTCGGGATGGCACCGTTCCACTCGACGTTGCGGCCGACGAGCGTGCACGTGCCGCTCGAGGCGGAGCAGCCGGTCAGCGTCAGCTGGCCCGACACGGATCCGACGAACTCGGGGCCAGGGTTGTCGTTCTGGTTCGAGAGGCCGGTGTTCTGAAGCACGAGGTTCAGCACGAGGTAGTCGCCCGCCGTGAGGCAGTCGAACTCGTGCGTCGCCGGGATGCCCTCGACCGTCGACAGGCCGGTGTTCACGCTCAACGTGGCGCCGCCGAAGTT
>CAYQBA010000133.1:0-13097 GCA_964415605.1 uncultured Anaerolineales bacterium
CGACGGCGCCCGCGACGGCCACGACCACCGCGTCGGGCGGCGCGGCATCCGGCCGGTCGCGCCCGGCGCCGACGGCGACACCCGTCCCCGACCGGCCGTCCCCGACCGCCACGCAGCCGGAGCCATCGGCCACCCGCTGGCCCGAGGTCACCAGCACGCCGATCGCGCCCGGCGGCTTCCCGACCATCACCCCGGAGCCGTCGCCGACGCCCGAGGCGACCCCGGGCGCCGAGTCGGCCGCGGGGGATCACGCCACGCCAGCCGTCGCAGGCACGGGCCGCCCCGGCCGAGACTGACGCGCCATGCGCCGCGCGGCGAGTTGGTGCCGGCCCGCCGTCATCGCCATCGTCGTCGGCGCCGCGAGCTCGCCCGCGCCGCAGCCGGCGCGCGCCGATCCGACGGTCGAATCGCCCACTCGGCCGCGCGTGCAGGCGGAGGCGCACGCCGCGGAAGCGGCGACCGCCCGCCACGCCCGCCTCTTCCTCCCGTGGACCCAGTCGATCGCGGTCGACGCGGAACCCTGCGGCCCGCCGGTCGCCGAGGCGTGCGACGGCGGCGCGGGGTGGACGGCGGTGTGCGGCGGCATCGGCGCCATCCGGGACATGGTGGCGCCGGCCGACGGGTCGGGGACCGTGGTCGTCGTCGGCGACGGGGCTGGCGCGCTGCGCTTTGGCCCGCCCGACGCGACGGGCGCCGGCGGCGACCGCGCCCGCGCCATGTGGTCCGCGCAGATCGGGCAGGACCTGACGGGCTTGAACAGCCTGGCGGTCGAGCGCGCACCGGCGGGCGATCTCGCCGGCTGGGCGGCCGGCGACCACAACCAGCTGGTGCCGCTGCGCGATCGGTGCTGGCGCGGCTTCCCGTGGGCGGGGCGCAACCCGGCGGTCACGCTGCGCGCCATCCGCGTCCGCGAGATGAACGGCGCCCCGGTCGGCTGGGCCGTCGGCGAGCGTGCGCCGGGGCGCGCGGCGGTGTTCGACCTGCCCCCCAGCCAACGCTGGACGGACCATTCGGACGTCGGGCACAGCACGCCGGCGTTGAACGACGTCGCGATCGACCCGTTCCCGCCTGGGCTGAACCTGCGGCCGGGCGCCTGGGCGGTCGGCGGCGATCCCGGCGCCCGCGCCGGCGTGTTCCTGCGCGCCGACGGGTCTCGGTGGCGGCTCGCGCAGCTCACGGCGGACGGGTGGCCGCGCGAGATCGTCATGGGCAGCGACAACGCCGCCGCGCGCGCGTTCGGCGTGGACTGGGCGCACGGGGCGGTGCTGGGCTGGGCCTACGAGCCGGTGTCGCGCACGTGGATGATCGACACGGGGTTCGCGCGGCCGGGGTTCGACCTCGTCGACGCCTACAGCCTGCCGGACGCGGGACGCGCCGACGGGGGGATCTGGGTCGGGCTTGCCCCGGCGCCCGCGCCGGCGCCCGCGCCGTCGCCAAGGGACGTGCTGGCGGTCGAACGCTTCGACTGGTCGGCGGAGACCTGGACGACCGACCGGTCGCCGTTCACGGTCGGGCCGGCGGAGACCGACGGCAGCCGCGCGGTCGCCGTGGTCGACGTCCCGAGCCTCGCCGCCCGCCTGGTCGTGTTCGCGTGGAACGACGGTGTCTGGGGGTTCGACCCGCGGCGAGATGCCTGGCATGCGCTGCGCCGCCGCCGCCGGCTCGTGGCCTTCGTCCCGGACGCGGAGCGGGGCCGCCTGTTGGCCGCCGACCCGGGCGGCGCCCAGATCCTGCACCGGGACGGCGACCGGATCGTCCCCGGGCCCGTGCTCGACGGGTCGCTCGACGAGAGGCTGGCCGGCGCCCCGCTGCGGGCCACGGCGATGGCGGGGCGCGGCGGCGTCACGTGGGTCGTCGGGGCCAAGGGTTCGAGCATCCGCTTTCGCGGCCCGCTTGCCCGGGCGGAGGTCTTCGAGCTGCCAGGCGGCGCCCGGCCCGATCTCGTCGACGTCGACGTCTCGCCGGCCGGGACGGCCTGGGCGCTGGCCGTGGACGCCGCCGGCGCGCCGGGTGTGTGGACGTTCGGCCCCCGCGACGCGGCATGGCGACCGATCGACCTCGGCGCCGGGCCGGCGGCGGGCCGGCCGCTCGCCGCCATCGCCGCGCTGGACGACGGCTCGGCCTGGGCGGTCGGCGACGGCACGAGCGCGCACATCCGGCCCGGCTGCGCCTTCCCGCCGCCGGACGGCTGTGATTGCGTCGGCGGGGCGATGCCCGCCACCCTCTGCCGACAGGCGCTCCCGCCCGTCGGGCCGGCGAACCGCCCCGATCGGGCCCACGCGATCGCCACGCGCGGCGGCGACCAGATCTGGGCCGCCGGTGACCAGATCGTCCACACGGCGACCGCAGCGCGCGGCTGGTCCAAGCTCCCCGCGCTCAAGTCTGGAGCCGACAACCTGCTGCGGTCAGGCGAGCGCATCGTGGATCTGGCCGTCGGAGCGCCGGACGATGTCTGGGTCGTGACGCACTGCGGGCGACACGCCGTGCCCGACGCCATCGCGTGCGGCGACGACGCGCCGGTGCTCAGCCGGGTGTTCCGATTCGACGGCCTGGCCTGGCGCGAGGCCACCCGCGTCAACGTGGCCGTCCACGCCGTCGACGTCGTCGCCGCCGGCGCCTCGACCCGCACGGTCTGGCTGACCGGCGACTGGACGACCCTCGTGCGCTTCACCTACGCGGTGCCGGCGACGGCATCCGGTCCGCCGCGCTGACGCCGCGGCCCGTCGCGTCGCGCTGGCGCCATCGACCCGTCCGGGATATACTCGTAACACGGTTGAGATCCACCCGCCCGGCGACGAGGAGTGACCCGCGTGACCGCATCAGCCACTGGCCGCATCGACGGCAACATCCGTGTGACGCTGCGCCTTGACGCCCTCAGCGCGATCGACCCGGCCGACGTCGTCGGCAAGGGCGATTGGGAGCTCCGGGTATGGATCAACGGGCTCGAGCGCTGGCGGACGCCGCGTACCCTCCAGATCGGCCAGGACGAGTCCATCGCCATCGGCGAGTCGATCGTCACCGAGGTGCCGGAGTACACCGACATGCTCGAGATCGAGGTGCAGGCCCGGGAGAAGGACCTCCTGAACCCCGACGACTACGCCGACGGGATGGCGACGCTCTATCGGAGCCTGGGGTTCCGCGCGCCCGACGACCCGCTGGCCATCGACATCCGCGGCGAGGGCCACCTGCGGCTGACGTGCACGGTCGAGGTCACGGCGGTGTCCTGAGCGGAGGGCGGGGCCGCGCACCGTCGCGGCCGCGGCGGGCGGCGGGCGCCCGACCCTACGCCGCCGCGACCACCCGCCGCAAGAGCTCGAGCCCATGCGGCGCCCCGCCATCCGGGCCGCGGCGCCTGCGGGCGTGCCAGTCGGGCCCCTGATAGGCCTGGAGGTAGCGCTCGGGATGCGGCATGAGCCCGAGGATGCGCCCGGTCGGGTCGCACAGGCCGGCGATGGCGTTCTGGGATCCGTTGGGGTTGGCGGGATACGACGCGGCCGGCGTGCCGGCCGCGTCGACGTAGCGCAGGGCCACGAGCCCCTCGGACTCGATGCGGTCGAGGACGGCCGGCTCGGCGAGGAAGCGCCCCTCGCCGTTGGCCACCGGCAGGTCCACGATGGGCGGCAAGCCGCGGACGAAGGTCGAGCTGCCCGCCGGGGCCACGTTCACCCAGCGGCACTCGTAGCGGCCGCTCTGGTTCTGGACCAGCGTGGCGCTCTGCCGGCCGATCTCGCCGAACGGCAGGAGGCCGGTGCGCACCAGCACCTGGAAGCCGTTGCAGATGCCGACCACCGGCCGCCCGGCGGCGACAAACCGGGCCAGGGCATCGGCCAGGAAGCTCATCAGCTCCACGGCCATGATCTTGCCAGAGGACACGTCGTCACCGTACGAGAAGCCGCCCGGCAGCACCAGCAGGTCGAACGCGTCGAGCCGGGCGTCGCCCCAGCGCAGCCGGTTCATCGGCACGATGTCGGCCCTGGCGCCCACGGCCTCGAGCCCGTGCGCGGTCTCGACCTCGCAGTTGGTCCCGTCCGCCTTCAACACGCACGCCCTGGGTCTGGCCCGCTCAGCCATCGTCGCATCCGCCTCCCGCGGAAAAGGAAAGGGTGTCGCCGGACCGTTCGACCGCCGGTGCGCGGCGCCAGGCGCGGCGCGCTGGCCTCGATCGGCCTGTCATTCCGATGCCTGCAGCAGCCGGTCGACCGCCGCGGCGAGCTGGGTCAGGTCGGCCACCGGGTACACGGCGTCGCATACCGGCGCATACTCCAGCATGTCGCTGTCGTCGGTGCCCCACTTGCGCGGGTCCTCGGGGTTCAGCCAGATCAGTCGCCGCGACCGCCGCGCCACCGCCCGCAACAGGTCCACACGGGGGTCGCGGTGGTTGTTGCGCCCGTCGCCGAGGACGATGACCGTGGTCCGGCGGTCGATCGCGTCGGCGTGTCGCGACATCAGCGTCTCGAGGCTGAGGCCGAGGTCCGTGGCGTACCACCCCTGGGGGATGGCATGCAGGACCTCGGCCACGGCATCCGCGGCGCTCCGCCCGCTCATCGCGGGGCTGATCTCCTGCAGGTCGTCGTTGAACGCGAAGCTGCGCGCCCGCGCCACCTGGTCCTGCAGCTCGTAGATCAAGCGGAGCATGAACTCGGCGACCGGCCGCATCGACGTCGACACGTCGCAGACCAGGGCGAGGCGCGGCTTGAGGCGCCGCCGCCGGCGGCGGATCTCGATCGGCACGCCGCCGTGGCGCAGGTTCGCGCGCAGCGTGCGCCGCGGGTCGATCCGCCCGACCCGCGCGCGCTTCTGGCGCAAGGCGGCGCGGCTGCGCAGGCGCGCCACGAGCCGCGTCACCTCGCGCCGCAGCCGCTCGACGTCGAGCGGCCCGAGGTCCTGCAGCGGCTTGCGCAGCACGTCGTCGTCGCTGCCGCGGGGCGGCCGCTCGGCGCGCCGGCGGGCGATGTCGAGCCCGATCTGGGCCGCCAGCCGTTCGGTCACGGCCTCGCGGTTGGCCTGGACCACGCCCATCAGGCGATCGATCGCCGCGTCCGACATCCCGGCCGCCGCCAGCCGCTCGCGCAGCTCGCCCAGCAGCCGGTCGAGCTGGCCGAAGCCCAGCGCCTGCAGCGTGCGGCGCGTGATCCAGACGGCCTGCCCGGGGCGGTCGGCCCCGGCGAGCCCCGAGCGGCGGGCCAGGGCCTCGAGCTCGTCGCGCGTCGGACCCTCGCCCGAGGTCAGCCAGTCCAGGAGCTGCTGCAGGCGCCCGGTCAGGGCCGCCAGCGCCGCGCGCACGAGGTCCTGGTCGGCCGGCGAGAGGTCCTCCAGCGCGTTTTGGAGCGGGGGGCCGCCGCCGCCGAAGTACAGCGGGAAGAGCGCCTCGAACGCGGCGAAGTCGTCGGCGGTCTTGACGAGGCTGGCCCGCAGCGCCCGCCGCAGGGCGTCGCGGTCGCCGACGCCTGTCGCCTCGGCCGCGCGCAGCGCGTCGGCCGTCTCGGCGAGCGACACGCGCACGCCGGCGGCGCGCAGCCCGCGGGCGAACTCAGTGATGCGATCGTCCATGGTCGCGCCTCCGGCCGGCCTCGGGCGGCAGCGACATCATCCGCCGCCCTTTGGCCAGGTCCGACTCGTACTTGAGGAGCACGTTGAGCGTGCCCTGCAGGGTGTCGCGGTCGATGGTGGTGGCGTTGAGCTGCAGGAGGGCGCGCGCCCAGTCGACGGTCTCGCTGACGCTGGGCGCCTTGCGGAGGTCCATGTCGCGCAGGCCCTGGACGAACGCGACGGCCTGGCGGGCCAGGTCCGCGCCGATCTCCGGCACCCGCAGGCGCACGATCTCGAGCTCGGCCTCGAGGTCGGGGTAGTCGACGTAGAGGTACAGGCAGCGGCGCTTGAGCGCCTCGGACAGCTCGCGCGTGTTGTTGCTGGTCAGGAGCACCATGGGCTGGTGGCGGGCCTGGACGGTGCCGAGCTCGGGGATGCTGACCTGGAAGTCGCTCAGGATCTCGAGCAGGAACGCCTCGAACTCGACGTCGGCGCGATCGATCTCGTCGACGAGGAGCACGACAGGCGCGTCCGCCGTCAGGGCGGACAGGAGCGGGCGCGGCAGCAGGAAGTGGCTCGAGAAGAAGACGTCCTCCTCGGCGGCGAGGCGGCGGGCGGCATCGCCGAGCGAGGTGGCGTCGGCGAGGCTCTGGCGCAAGGTGTCGCGGAGGAGCTGGGTGTAGAGCATCTGCTTGGCGTACTCCCACTCGTAGAGCGCCTTGCTCTCGTCCAGCCCCTCGTAGCACTGCAGTCGGATCAGCGGGCGGCCGGTGGCGGCCGCCCAGGCCTTGGCCAGCTCGGTCTTGCCCACGCCCGCCGGCCCTTCGGCCAGGACGGGCTTGCCGAGGCGCTCGGCGAGGAAGACGACGGTGCCGATCTCCTCCGACGCGATGTACTGCGCCCGGCCGAGCCCGTCGCGGACGGTGGCGATGTCGTCGAACATGGGTGCGCCTCCGGTCTGGGAGCGTGCCCCGCGCCGGGGCGCGGCGGCACTTGCCGAAATAGCGGGCCTCAATCGTAGCGCGCTTTGAGCGGCGGTCCCAACCCCGCCGCGGGGCGCGGCTGGGGCCCGCCGCGCCCCGGTGGACTACAATCTCGGGCATGCCCCGCTCCTTCGCCCTCATCGGCTGGCCGCTCACGTTCAGCCTGTCGCCGGCGATGCACCGCGCCGCCTTCCGCGCCGCCGGGATCGACGCCGACTACGGGCTCCGCCCCACGCCGGCCGCGGATCTGGCGGGCGTGGTCGACGACCTCCGCGCGGGCCGCCTCGCCGGCGCCAACGTGACGGTGCCGCACAAGGTCGAGATCCGCCGCTGGCTGGACGACGAGAGCGACCTCGCCACCGCCATCGGGGCCGTCAACACCATTGTCCGCACGCCTGGCGGCCTGCGCGGCGAAAACACCGACGTCGAGGGCTTCCACCGCGCGCTGGCGGCGCTCAGCCCGCTGCCGGCCGGCAGCGACGCGGTCGTGCTGGGGGCCGGCGGCGCCGCGCGCGCGGTCGCGCAGGCCCTGCTCGAGGCCGGTTTCGGCGTGCGCATCCTGAGCCGGCGCACCGGCCAGGGAGGCACGCTCGCCGCCGGCCTCTACCGCGCGCATCCCGGCGCCCGGCTGGCCAGCGGCCGGCTGACGCCCGAAGCCATCGTCGACGCGGCGCAGGGGGCCGCTCTCCTCGTCGACGCCACTGGCGCCAGCGCGGGCGGTGCCGGCTGCCTGTGGCCGGCAACGGTCCCGGTCCCGCCGCACCTGGCGATCATCGACCTTATCGCCTGGCCGCTCGAGACCCCGCTCGTTCGCCTGGCACGGGCCGCGGGCGCGCGGGCGATCGGCGGACTGGACATGCTGGTGGGCCAGGCCGCGGCATCCTTCCGGCTGTGGGCCGGCTTCGATCCGCCGCCCGGCGTGATGCGCGCCGCGGCGCTGGACGCGGCGCGCCGCGCGAGCGCCGCGCCCATTCCCGGAGGGTGAACCCATGCCGCTGCGCTTCCTCACCGCCGGCGAGTCGCACGGCCCCGCCCTGACCGCCATCCTCGAAGGGATGCCCGCCGGGCTGCCGATCGACGCCGCCGCGCTCGACCGCGCCATGGCGCGCCGGCAGGCCGGCTTCGGCAGCGGCGGCCGGATGCGGATCGAGCGCGACGCGGCGGTGCTCACCGCCGGCGTGATGAACGGCCGGACCACCGGGGCGCCCATCGCGCTCACCATCCGCAACCGCGACCACGCGGCCTGGGCCGACCGCGACATCCCGCCGATGACCATCCCCCGGCCCGGGCACGCCGACCTCGCCGCGACGGTGAAGTACGGCTACGGCGATCTCCGGCTCGCCCTCGAGCGGGCCAGCGCGCGCGAGACGGCCGCGCGGGTGGCCGTCGGGGCGCTGTGCGCCCAGCTCCTGGCCGCGTTCGGCACGACGCTCGGCAGCTACGTCGTCGCCATCGGGGCGGAGGATGCCGCCCTCCCCGACGACGCCGACTACCCGGCGCGCTTCGCGAAAGCCGAGGCGTCGGAGCTGCGCTGCCCCGACCCCGAAGCCACCGCGCGGATGCGGGCGGCCATCCAGGCCGCGATCGCGGCGCGCGACACGCTCGGCGGCGTGTTCGAGGTGGTGACGCTGGGCGTGCCGGCCGGCCTCGGCAGCCACGTGCACTGGGACCGCCGGCTCGGCGCGCGGCTGGCCGGCGCCATCGCCAGCATCCCGGCCGTCAAGGGCGTGATGATCGGGCCGGCGTTCGAGAACGCGCGGCGGCCCGGGACGCAGGTCCACGACCGCTACGCGATCGCCGCCGATGGTCAGCGCGTGGCGCGGCGCGGCAACCGCGGCGGCGGGATCGAGGGCGGGATCAGCACCGGCGCGCCCATCGTGCTGCGGGCGGCGATGAAGCCGATCGCCACGACGCTGACGCCGCTCGCGTCGGTCGACCTGGCCGCCGGCCAGCCGGCCGAGACCCGCTACGAGCGGTCGGACTTTTGCGCGGTCCCGCGCGCCGCGGTCGTCGGCGAGGCGATGGCGGCGTTCGTCCTGGCCGACGCGCTCGTCGAGAAGCTGGGCGGCGACAGCCTGGCCGAGATGCGGCCGCGGTTCGACGCCCTCCGGGCGGCGCGGCTCGGCGACCTGGCCATGGACGACCGCCCGTGGCGGTTCGGCTATCCCGCCCCGGAGGCCGACGAGGAGAGCACCGGCAAGTAGGCGCGGCCGGCGCGGGCGGCGCCATCCAGCCAGAGGGCCAGCTCACCGCCGCCCGGCAGGCGGACGACCACCTCGACGGCGCGCACGCGCGCGGGGTCGACCGCGGGCGCGGGCAGCACGAACACGCCCGACGCGTCAGCCGCGCCGGCGACGGCGACGAGCCGCGGGTCGCCGGGCGCCGCCGCGAGGTGGTGGAACGCCTCGACCTTGACCAGCGGCGACGTCACGCCCGCGACGGCGCCGTCGGCGCCGCACGGCCACGCCGCCAGCGGCGGGAGCCCCAAGGCGTGGCCCGCCCGGCCGGCGACGACATCCAGCCGGTCGCCCGCCGCGGGCACCACCGGCAAGCCGGTGCCGGCGGCGCGCACCGTCACGCGAAAGCTGCCGTCGCCGGCCGCCACGCCATCGCCGGCGATCGGCTCGCCACCCCCCGGCCGCGCCAACGTCGCCCGGACCCGGGCGCCGGGCTCGGCGATCCCGCGCACGACGGCGTCATCCACGGTGGCTCGCACGACCTCGAGGACCCCCAGCGCCCACAGGCGGTGGCCGTCGGTCAGGGTGTGGAACACGTCGGCCATCAGGCCGGGCACCATGAGGTCGGCCTGGCTCGCGCTGATCTCGTGGTCGTAGACGCCCGCCTCGTCGGTGTCCGCCACGGTGTTGACGGGCGTGGATCCGCCCTGGCCGTGGCTGAACTGGATCGCCACCGACCGCAGTGGCGGCGCCAGGCCGACGACGTCGCTGCCGGAACGATCGATGTGGGCGGTCATCGGGAAGATATCCACCGTGGTGGAGGGGCCGTCGTCCGGGAACACCAGCACGAGGTCGCCGCCGCGCACCGGCACGGCCCGGCCGTCGGGGTCCGCGAGCCAGGCATCGCAATGCACCTGCGCCACCACGCAGCGGCCGGACGCGACGACCTGGCGGTCGCGCTCGACCTCGACGTCGGCCGCCAGGCCGCGATGGCCTTCGACCCGCACGCGGTCGCCGTTGGTCTGGACGCTGGCGCGGAAGGCGGCCAGCGCCAGCTCGCGGCGCACCGCGCCGGCGCCGGTGGCCACGACCCGCACGGCGGCGCCGGGTCGGACGTCGGCCACACCGGCGAAGTCGACCGCCCAGGCGCCGTCGGCGGCGGCAAAGGCGATGTCGTCGACGCCGGGCGGGTCGAGATAGACCTGGACCGTGCTCCCCGGCGCGGCGATCCCCGCCACGCGGTCGCGCGCGGTGTCGGCGATCGCGGTCAGACGACGATGCACCACCTCGATGGGCCGCCCGTCGATCGTCACCCGCACGGTGTCCCCGTCGGCCAGCGGGAGGAGCTCGATCGATGGCTCACCGTCGGCGTCGGGCCACGCCGCGGCGACGGCCGGAGAAGCCGGGATCGCGCCGGTCGTCAGGATCGAGAGGGCAAACGTACCGTCGGCGCCCACCCGGCCCGCCGCCGACCCGCGCGCGGTCCCGTCCTCGGCCACCACCGACAGCGTGACCGGCGTGCCGGCCTGCCCGCGGCCATGGGTGGCAGCGCCGACGCCGTCGACCGTGACGAGCCGTGGCGCGTAGGCCTCGAGCACGACCGTCGGCGTGTCGACCTGCCCCACCGTCACACGCGTGTCCCACCCGAGCCCGGCGCCGGCGAAGTCCGCGCGCCACCGGCCCATGGCGTCGGCCACGACGCGGACCTCCTCCGGGTCGCCGTCGCCCGTGCGGGCCTGCACCACGACCGCGGCGCCGGCATCCGCGGCCCCGTCCACCCGATCGCGGTCCGGGTCGACGGCGGCCGACAAGGGCGGGACGCGCAGCTCGACCGTCCCGAGGTCAACCGACCGCTCGCCGCTCGTGACGATGACATGGTCCCCCGGCAGGATCGCCACCGGCGCGCCGGCGGTGTCGCGCGGCGTGATGTCGGCCGCGCCGGTCCATGCCACGGCCGCGCCGGCGCCGGCCGTGGCGCCATCGGCGCGCACGAGGCGCAGCCGCAGGTCGTCGCCGGGACGCGCGCGAAGCGACACGGCGGTGCCGCCGACATCCACGGTCGCCTCCGGGACCGCCCAAGCGGTCTGGAAGACCGTGCGCGACGGGTCGAAGTAGAGCGCCGAGCCGTAGACGCCGGGCTGGACGTCGAGCCGATCGCCCAACGCGACGGACCAACGGCCATCGGCGCCCGCCTGGGTGGCGCGCGTCACGAGCTTGCCGTCGCGGCCGCGCGCCGTCACGCTCACGCTGGCGCCGGCCGGCGCGGTGCCGGCCACACCGTCGGCCACCGGGTCGGTGGCGGCTGTCAGGTGGGGCACCACGACGTCGGCCGCCGGCATGCCCGCCGCGGCGATCCGCACGCGATCGCCCGGGCGCAACGGGACCGGGCGGCGCGCCGCGACGCCGGCGCTCAGGAAGCGCAGCTCGAAGCGCCCGTCGGGCCCCGCGGTGGCCACGGCCGCGGACCTGACCCGCCCTTCCGGATCCAAGAGATCGGCCAGGACGGTGGGCGGCCGGTCGGGATCGACCGGCTCGACCTGCCCGTAGAGCTCGTAGCCATCGACGAGGACGGCCAGGTCGACGACCGACGCGTGCGCCACGGGGGCGCTCGTCCCCGCGGATGCCAGCCCGATGCCGCATGCGGCGAGCACCCTGGCGATCCGGCGCCGGTTCCATCCGTCCATGGCGATGCCTCCCCAGTGAGCCGTCACGGCCACCCGCGGCGCGGAGCGGGCACGCCGGCCGGATCGCCCGCGGCCGCGGGCACGCGACGGGCATAGCGCGCCCCGCCGCGCAAGGATAGATGGGCCGCCGCCCCGTGGCCCGGGTGGCATGCTTGACAGTCGAGAGGCGACCCGCTTTAATGATATTTATACTTGAGATCATCGTTGAACGGTGGGGAGCACGACGATGGAGTCCCACGATCAGCCGGACTGGACACCAAGCGAAGCCTACTGGCGCGCGCTCATCGAGCAGGGCGAGGTGGCCGCCGAGCCGACGCCGGCGGACGGTGGCCCGTCCGGGGCGCCACCCGCGGACGATCGGCCGCACGCCGCCGCCAACGGCGCGCCGCGCTGGGCCAAGGGCCGGAGCGAGGCGAGCTGGGCCGTGCTCCTCGAAGGGCAGGCCAGCGGCCAGATGTTCGATGCGCCCGTGATCGGCTGCAACAAGGGCGGGCTTCTGGTGCGGGTCTGTGACGGGCTCGGGTTCGTGCCGGCGTCGCAGCTCCTGGAGCTGCCGCGCTCGCTCGGCACGCCGGACCTCCGCACCGACCTCGAGGCGATGGTGGGCCGCACGCTGCGGTTGCGCCTTATCGAGGTCGATCCCGAGCGTGACCGCGTCATCTGCTCCGAGCGCGCCACGGAGTGGGAAGCACCGGACTCCGACGACCAGCTGGCGGCGCTCGAAGGCCGCATCGGTGCCGAGATCGAAGGCGTCGTGCGCAGCGTGTGCGACTTCGGGGCCTTCGTCGACCTCGGTGGCGTCGACGGCTTGATCCACATCTCCGAGCTCAGCTGGCAGCGCGTCCACCACCCATCCGACGTCGTCGCGGTCGACCAGCCCGTGCGGGTGCGCATCCTCAACGTCGACCTGACCGCCCGGCGCGTCGGGCTCAGCCTCAAGCGGCTGCACCCGGATCCGTGGCGCCTGGTCAACGAGCGGCACGCCGTCGGCGACGTGCTCGACGCCGTGATCACCAACGTCGTGCACTTCGGCGCCTTCGCCCGGATCGACGAGGGCATCGAAGGGCTGATCCACATCTCCGAGCTCTCCGATCGGCCGTTCATCTCGCCCCACGAGGTCGTGGTCGAGGGCCAATCCGTCCGCGCCCGCATCCTGCACGTCGACCCCGAGGCCCGCCGCCTGGGTCTGAGCATCCGGCAGGCATGAGCGGGCCGCGCCGATCGGCGCCGCGCCCCCGCCGTCGCACCGACGGCGCCTAGGGCGCGCGGCCGAGTCGGGCATGGCACACGCCGGGCGGCCGGCGACCGGCGGGGTGCCGCTGCGGTGGATCGGCACGGCCGCGCTGGTGGGCGGGGCGATCGTGACGATCGGGCTCATCGCCCCCGACGCCGCCCAGGCACCCTCGATCGTGCTCGCGCCGTTCCGGTGGCTGGCCGGCCACTGGCGCTTCCTGTGGGGGTGGGCGAGCGTCCCGCTGGCGATCGCGGGGGTCGCCGCCGGCTTGTGGCTGGTGGCCAGGCGCGACCTCGATCCCTGGCAGCTGCCCTGGGTGCGGGTGCTCGGCCTCGAAGCCGCCGTGGCCGCGGCGCTGGCCCTCTCCGCCCGCGCCTGGGGGCCCTTTGCGCCGGACGCGGCCGGGCCGGGCGGCCTGGCCGGCTGGGCCCTGGCGACCGCCGCCGAGATGGCCGTGGGGCCGACGCTGGCGGTGTTGGGCTGGCTCGGC
>CAYQBA010000134.1:0-13005 GCA_964415605.1 uncultured Anaerolineales bacterium
GCGCCGTGGCGCTTGCGGTCGGCGTCGGCGTCGCCGACGGCGTCGCGGACGCAGTGGCCGTGGCGGACGGCGTCGCCGGTCCGGGCGTGGCGGAGGGGCCCGGCTCGGGGGCGCCGTCCAGCGTGCGCACCCAGACGCCGGCCGGGCCGGCCGCGGCAAAGAGTCGGCCGGCGGCCAGGGTGCCGCCCCACAGCAGGCTGCGGACGTAGGCGCCCGGCGGAAGCGTAGCCTCGGGGTACCACGAGATGCCGGCCGCGTCGCTGCCGAACACGGTGGGGAGCGGCGGGTCGGTGACCCGTCGCTCGCCAGCCATGAACACCACGCGGTCCGACGAGAACGTCGGCGAGAGGGCAAGCGTCCGCGGGCGTGCGTTGCCGGGCAGGTCATCGGCGCGGCGCGACCAGGTCTTGCCGCCGTCGATCGAGATGTACATCGCGGCGCGCGCCGCGCCGGCGGTATCTTCCACGGCCGCCAGGAGGGTCTGGTCGTTGCGAAAGCGCGACGAGATGACGAGGTCGTACAGCACGCGCTCGGGCGTCAGGGCCGCGATCCGGCCGACCTGCTCGAAGCTCAGGCCATCGACCGCCTTGAACACGACGCCGCGATCGGTGGCGAACAGGACCACCCGCTCCTCGATGTACGCCGGGGACACGACCACCGCGACGATGCCGCCCACGGTGGCGTCGGTGGCCACCCAGGATTGGCCGCCGTTCTCGCTCCGCCAGAGGTCGGTGCCGCCGGTCTCGTAGGGCTCCCCGAGCCCGAAGACCACGGGGTGGGTGCCGGTCATCGGCCCGACGGCCGCCACGTACGGCACCGTGCCGCCGGGGGCGGTCCCCAGCGGCGACCAGGTCAGGCCGGCGTCGTGCGAGACCATGCGGCCGCTGTACAGGCGCCGGTCGCGCTTGAAGTCCGGCGAGGCCATGAGGTTGGCGCCCAGCGTTTCGAAGCTGTCGACGCGCGTCCACGCGTCGCCGCCCACCGAGGCGTACAGGCCGTGCAGCGCGGGCCGAACCACGCCGCCGTCCCGCCGCGAGGCTCGGATGCGGGCATTCAGGTAGAGCTGCCGGTCGAGGTTGTAGGTCGCGCCGGCCAGGGCCAGCGCCTCGACGGGCACCGCCCCGAACTGCGCCCAGGTGGGCGCGGCGCGGAACAGGCCGAGGCCGTCGGAGCCGACCCAGACGTCGCGGCTGGCAGGGTCGAACGCCACCAGCGTCGGCGGCGCCGGCAGCGTCCGCAGCCGCGTCCAGCCGGCGCCCTTGTCGTCGGACTGGTAGACCTCGCCCGACTCGAACGCCAGCCAGACCGCCGGAAGGTTCTCGCCGATCTCGCCCGCGGTGAGCGCGCGCGCGCTGGCGGCAGCGGGGGCCGGGCTCGGCCAGCCGCCGAACGGCCAGGTGTCGCCGCGATCCTCGCTGGCCATGACGCGCTCGACCGCGTCGGCCACCTGGCGCGTGACGGCGTAGAGCCGCCCGCGTGGGCCGACCGCGGCATGCGACACGGTCACGGCCGGCGTGCTGCTCGGCCCCAGGACCGGCTGCCACGCGCCCGGTGCGGCGGTCGACCGGTACAGGACCCCGCCGGCGACGAGGTAGACGACCGGGTCGTCGGGCGCGGCGAAGATGTCCTCGACGCGGCCGGCGATGCCGACGTCGGCCAGCGTCTGCGTGGCCCACGTGTCGCCCTGGTCGGGCGACGTCCAGATCACGCCCAGGCCGCGGTCGGCCGCGTAGAGCTCGCCGGTGCGCGCGACGGCGATGCGGTCGAACCGACTGGCGCCAGCCGGCCCGGGGCGGGTTGACCACGTCTCCCCGCCGTCGTCGGACACGCCAAGGAGGGGGGGATTGCGCAGGCCGGCGTAGAACAGCCGGCCGGTGTCGTCGTTGCCGGCGCGCGTGACGGTGAGGACCACGGAGGGGGAGCGTTGGGGGTCGACGGCGACCGGCGCCCAGGTGCGCGCGCCGTCGGTCGATCGGAACAGCCCTTGGTCCAGCGGCAGGATGAGGAGCGGCCTGCTGATCTGCGACGTGCCGCCGACCAGCGCCAGCGCGGCCACGCGATCCCCGTACAGGCCCTCCAACACCGGCCGCCACGTGTCGGCCTGTGCGTGCGCGTCCGGGCGAGGCGCGATCCACGGGACTGCGCCGGCAATGACCACGGCGGCCGCGGCGGCCAGCACACCGCCCAGCCGGCCGCGGCCGCGGGCGGTCGTTCGGCGTGACAGGTGCGACAGGATCGTGGGCTGTCGGGTGTTCATCGTCGCCTTAGACGACGTGCCGCCGGCCCAAGCGTTACGCCGCGTCGACGGGTGGCCCGGGTGACGCGGCGATCAAGCGACCGGCGTGCACCCAGCTCCCGACGATCATCCCGTACGTCAGGTGTGCGGCGAGCAGGTGGCGCGGCTCGAACGCGCGGCCGGCCACCGGATCGAGGGCCGGCACCACCCCCCACGCCGCGACGGCCCACGTGGCCAGCCCAAGCAGCGCGCCCCAGGCAGCCGGGTGATCCTCGGGCAGCCGCTCGAGCATGCCGCCGAAAAGCGCGCCGATGGCGGCGCCCAGCGCGATGGCGATGGCGATGCCCGCGAGCGTCGCGTCGGGATACGGGTTGTCGAGCGCCTGGGGCGCCGCGGCCTGGAGCCAGCGCACGACGGTCGCGCCGATCGCGTTGGGCGCCGCGACGGGCGCGTGCCCCCGCCACGCCGCGACGAGGGCCAACGCGCCGACGAAGCCGACGCCGGCCGCGGCGCCACCGAGGAGGCCGTGGAGCATGGCGGGACCCGCCGTCGGCGGCGCCGACACCCGCACGGCCGAAGGCGGGGCGAACCCCTGGGGCAGCCGCACTAGGCGTCACCTTCCGGTCGGGGGGCCTCATGCGGTCGGGAGGCGTCATGGAACGCAGCCCACCACAAGAACGCGGCAACGCCAAGGGCGAGGCCGATCAGGAGACCCCACTTGAACGCGCCACGCCGGGGGCGGATTGGGTTCGGGCCGGTGGACATGGGTGGTCAGTATATCCGGCGGTCCGGGCGGGGTCAACGGATCGCGGGGCTGGCGTGAGGGGCCCGTCGGACACCCGGATCGCGGGGCTGGCGTGAAGCCCCGCCCGACACGCGGCCCTCACCCCCGCGCGGAGCGATCGTGCGCCCGGTTGACGCGTGGCGCCCAGTGGACTACATTTCATCAACGAGCGCATCGAGCCGCGCATCCCCGGACGCAGCGCCCCGGATGCCGCGCACCTCGACGTTGATCCCCTCCATGGCTCCATTCGAGGTTCTCGACGGCCGCCGGGCGGCGCCGCTGCGTGGCGTGGTTGGCGCGTCACCTGGAGTGAGGAGCGATCGCATGGCCCCCCGCGCATTCCGACTGGCCGTCCTCGTTTGCGGCGCCGCGCTGTTGGCCGCGGCGCGAATCGCCCCCGCCCCTTCCACCTTCGCGCAAGGACCGCGCGCGACGCCCGCGCGGCCGACGCAGGAGGCGCACCTCAGCCAGTGCACCGGCGTGGTGACATCGACGCTGTCCGCGAACACCGTCCGCATCTGCGACACCGTCACCACCACGGTCCGGCTCGAGCCGGCATGCCCGTTCTGCCAGGGGGGCGTCAGCATCGTCGCCATCCAGGCCGACGAGGCGGGCGCCAACATCTGGACGGGCATCGTCGCCGGCCGGATGTTCCAGGCACTCGAGCGCTACCGCCGGGAGTACGAGCGCCTGCACAACCGCCCGTTCCTCGTGCAGGCCGGCGCGATCCGCTACAGCGCGACCCAGGCGCGCGTTGCGCTGGCGATGACCACGGACCTCGACCGCGCGCGCTTGGTGGTGGGGCTGACGCAGTACGGCACGCAGGATGCCGGCCCGTACCCCGAGGCGGCCCAGCTCGCGCTCCGGCTGCTCGACAACGCCAAGCGCACGCCCGAGACCCACGGCCAGCCCCCGTGCATGGAGGTGATCGTCTTCTTCGGCGCGCACCAGGGCACGACCCTGGACGACCGCGAGTACACGTCGCGCGTGCTGCGCGCCCGGTCGATCATCGACGGCCGCACCCGGGCGTTTTTTCTCGGCTGCTCGACCCAGTACCCCCGGGACTGCGACCTGTTCATGCTGATGCAGCGCAACGGTCGGTACACGGCCGACCAGTGGAGCCCGTACGAGATTTTCGCCAGCTACATGATGCGCGACCTCGACAACATCGAGGCCCGCGAGGACGAGGAGCTGGTGCGCGACGTGGCGCTGACCCAGCGGCTGCCGGCCGGCCTGGCCTACGTGCCGGGCTCGGCGATCCCGCCCCCCGCCGCTGTGGTGACCTCGACGACCGGCGAGACCGAGCTGCGCTGGGACTACGTCCCGTTCCGCAAGATGGGCCCCCGCGAGGTGACGTACCGCATGCGGCCGGTGCAGGAGGGGCTCCTGCCTGTCGAGGGCTGGATGGACCTCGAGGATACCGAGGGCTTCAAGCGGCGCGTGCCGATGGCGTCGGCGCCGATCACCGTCACCGGCCTGTGCATCCCGCCGTCCCCGACGCCGTCGGACACCCCGACGCCGACCGACACGCCGACCCCGACCGACACGCCCACGCCGACCGCGACGCCGACGCCGACGGATACCCCGACGCCGACGGCCACGCCCACCCCGACGGCCACGCCGACGCCCAAGCCGCGGCCGGTCTACCTGCCGCTGGCCCTCGGCGAGTCGTGCACGCCGGAGCGCCGCCGCGTCGACGCGGTGCTCATCATCGACGCCTCGACCAGCATGCTCGAGCCCATCGCCGGCGGCACCACGAAGATCGACGCGGCCCGGAGCGCGGCGCGGGCGTTCATCGGCGAGCTCGACCTGGCCCGCGGCGACCAGGCCGCCGTCGTGACGTTCAACGCCGAGGCCCGGCTGGCCCAGGGGCTGACGTCCGACGCCCAGGCGCTGGCCGGCGCGCTGGTCGGCATCCCGCTGGCGCAGCAGACGTGCCTGGTGTGTGCGGTCGAGGCGGCCGACGCCGAGCTGGTGGGGCCGCGGCACGTGGCGACCAACCAGCCGGTGATCGTGCTCTTGACCGACGGGCGGTCTAACCCGCAGCCGGTCGAGGCGGCCGTCGCCCGTGCGGCGCTGGCCAAGGCGCGCGGCGTCGTGATCTTCACGATCGGGCTGGGCGACGACATCGACGTCGAGGCGCTGGTCTTGATGGCCAGCCGGCCGGACTTCGCCTTCCGCGCCGCCGACCCCGCGACGCTCGAGACGATCTACCGCACCGTCGCGCGCGACCTGCCGTGCCCGCCTTCCGCCTTCTGGGGTGGCCGCTGACCCCACGCCGGAGCGGATCGGCAGACGCGGCCGCACGCTGGGCGATGGCCGCACGCGCGGGCGGGCGACGGCCTGGCGGTGGCCGACGCGATTGCCGGGGCCATGCGCACCGTGCTAGAATCCGGGACGCGTGGCTTCGAGGCGGGCGATGCACCGGGCCGCGCTTCTCAGAACGCACGTCACCGGTCCCCCGGGAGGAACCCTATGATTCGCGAAGACATCCCGACGCTGATGCCGCAGGTGGTCTACGACGCCGTGCCGGTCGCCGTCACCGACGGTGCCGCGGCGAAGCTCAAGGAGGTCATGGCCGCCAAGGGCCTGGCGGGCGCCGCCTTGCGGGTGTTCGTCACCGGCGGCGGCTGCTCGGGTCTGCAGTACGGCATGGCGTTCGACGCCGACGGCGGCGAGGCCGACGACCTCAAGTTCGACACGCAGGGCCTCACCGTCCTGGTCGACCCGATCAGCATCCAGTATCTCGAAGGCGCCCACATCGACTTCGTCGACAGCCTGATGGGCGGCGGCTTCAAGATCGAGAACCCCAACGCGGTGTCGAGCTGCGGCTGCGGGCACTCCTTCAAGACGGCGAACGGCGAAGCGGCGCCGGCAGGCGCCCAGTCGGGCGGCTGCGGCAGCGGCTGCAGCCACTGACGCACGCAGGGTCGAGATCGAGAGACAGCGAGGCGGGCCACAGCGGCCCGCCTCCTCGTTGTGGATAGTTCGCGACCGGATGGCGTGGCAAGGCGTCGTGTCACTGTCAGCCCCGCGATCCCGGGCCCGCCCGGGGTGTTCTGGGGGGTACGATAATCCAGACCGTTGGGAGCAAGCCCGCGAGCGGATCGTTCCCCATGCCCCTCCAGTTGGCAGCACAGCAGCCGACCCGCTAAGATTGGCGGCGAATCGGACCAATCTGGTCCTAATTCGACCGGGGCGCCGCGCCATGCTGCGGATCACCAAACAAACCGACTACGGTATCCTCCTCTTGGTCCGCCTCGCGCACGAGCCGGGCCGGACGCAGCCGGCGGCCGACCTCGCAGCGGCGGCCGGGCTGCCGCTGCCGATGGCCGGCAAGATCCTCAAGCGCCTGGCGCGGGCGGGCCTGTTGACCTCCCATCGCGGCGCCGGAGGCGGCTACGGCCTGGCGCGCGATCCGGCCGCCATCGACGTCGCGACCATCGTCACCGCCCTGGAGGGGCCGATCGCGTTGACCGACTGCCTGGCCCACGGGCCCGACGAGTGCAACCACGCCGCCGGCTGCCCGACGCAAGGGCACTGGCACCGGATCAGCCACGCCATCCGGCAAGCCCTCGAGGGCGTGACGCTCGCGCAGCTGTGCCGGCCAGCCGCGCCGGCGCCGCCGGCGCTCGTCCGCCTGGACGCCATCGCCGTGCGGGCGCCCGCGCGCGAGGCGGCCGGCCGCTAGCCAGCCGACCATCGAGATCGTTGGAGAGACACCATGCCACAGACCGCGACGAGCACCATCGAGGCCCTGGCCGAGCGCGAGTACGCCTACGGCTTCGTCACCGACGTCGAGCAGGACCTCATCCCGCCCGGCCTGGACGAGAACGTCGTCCGCCTGATCTCCGCCAAGAAGGGCGAGCCGGCGTGGCTGCTCGAATGGCGGCTGGCGGCGTTCCGCCACTGGCGGGCCATGACCGAGCCGACGTGGGCCAACGTCCACTACCCCCCGATCGACTACCAGTCGATCGTCTACTACGCCGCGCCCAAGGGGACGACCGAGCAGCCCAAGAGCCTCGACGACGTCGATCCCGAGATCAAGCGCACCTACGACCGCCTCGGCATCCCGCTCGAAGAGCAGATGATGCTCGCCGGCGTGGCGGTCGACGCCGTGTTCGACAGCGTGTCGGTGGCCACGACCTACCGCGCCAGGCTCGCCGAGCAGGGCATCATCTTCTGCAGCTTCTCCGAGGCCGTGCGCGAGCACCCCGACCTCGTGCGCCAGTACCTCGGCTCCGTCGTGCCGCCCACCGACAACTTCTTCGCCGCGCTCAACTCCGCCGTGTTCAGCGACGGGTCGTTCGTCTTCATCCCCAGGGGCGTCAAGTGCCCGATGGACCTGTCGACGTACTTCCGCATCAACGCCCGCAACACCGGCCAGTTCGAGCGCACGCTGATCGTGGCCGAGGCCGGCGCCGAGGTCAGCTACCTCGAGGGCTGCACCGCGCCGATGCGCGACGAGAACCAGCTCCACGCCGCCGTGGTCGAGCTCGTCGCGCTCGACGACGCCACCATCCGCTATTCCACCGTCCAGAACTGGTACCCCGGCGACGCCGAGGGCCGCGGCGGCATCTACAACTTCGTCACCAAGCGCGGCAAGTGCGCCGGGCGCAACAGCAAGATCTCGTGGACCCAGGTCGAGACCGGCTCGGCCATCACGTGGAAGTACCCCGGCTGCGTCCTCATCGGCGACAACTCCGTCGGCGAGTTCTACAGCGTGGCGGTCACCCGCGGCCGGCAGCAGGCCGACACCGGCTCCAAGATGATCCACATCGGCAAGAACACGCGCAGCACCATCATCAGCAAGGGCATCTCGGCCGGCCACGGGCAGAACACGTACCGCGGCGCGGTCCGGATCCTGAAGAGCGCCGACGGCGCCCGCAACTTCAGCCAGTGCGACTCGATGCTCATCGGCGACCAGTGCGGGGCGCACACCTTCCCGTACATCGACGTCCAGAACCCGACCGCCCAGATGGAGCACGAGGCGACCACCTCCAAGGTCGGCGAGGACCAGATCTTCTACTGCCGCCAGCGCGGCCTCGACGAAGAGGAGGCGCTCGGCGTGATCGTCAACGGCTTCTGCCGCGAGGTCTTCCGCGAGCTGCCGATGGAGTTCGCCGTCGAGGCCCAGAAGCTGCTCGAGATCAGCCTCGAGGGCAGCGTGGGCTGAGCCCGCGCCGCCGCGACGCCGACACCTTCACGCGATCCCATCCGTCCCAGACGCGA
The DNA here is from genome assembly GCA_964415605.1 of uncultured Anaerolineales bacterium. GTDB lineage: Bacteria > Chloroflexota > Anaerolineae > Epilineales > Epilineaceae > UCB3. The sequence goes on from CAYQBA010000134.1 coordinate 8,253, forward strand.
CCACATCCCACGAGAGCACCATGAACGCCAACCCACCCCTTCTGGAAATCCACGACCTGCACGCCGGCATCGAGGGCAAGCCGATCCTCAAGGGCATCGACCTCACCGTCATGCCCGGCGAGGTGCACGCCATCATGGGCCCCAACGGCAGCGGCAAGAGCACGCTCGCCCAGGTGCTGGCCGGGCGCGAGGAATTTGAGGTCACCGGCGGCACGGTCCGCTACCGCGGCGAGGACCTGCTCGAGATGGAGCCCGAGATGCGCGCCCGCGAGGGCGTCTTCATGGCCTTCCAGTACCCCGTCGAGATCCCGGGCGTCAGCAACACCTACTTCCTCAAGGCGGCCCTCAACGCCATCCGCAAGCACCGCGGCGAGAAGGAGCTCGACGCCGTCGCGTTCCTCAACCTGATCAAGGCCAAGATGAAGCTCGTCAAGATGGACGAGAGCCTGGTGAAGCGCACGCTGAACGAGGGCTTCTCCGGCGGCGAGAAGAAGCGCAACGAGATCTTCCACATGGCGGTGCTCGAGCCGCGCCTGGCGATCCTCGACGAGACCGACTCCGGCCTCGACATCGACGCCCTGCGCGTCGTGGCCGACGGCGTCAACGCGCTGCGGGCCCAAGACCGCGGCTTCGTGGTGATCACCCACTACCAGCGCCTGCTCGAGTACATCGTCCCCGACGTCGTCCACGTGCTGGTCGACGGGCGCATCGTCCGCTCGGGAGGCAAGGAGCTGGCGCTCGAGCTCGAGGCGCAAGGCTACGCCTGGGCCGAGGACCTGGCGTCAGGTGCGCCGGCCGCAGGCAGGCGGGAGCGGACCCCGGCATGACCACGGCGCCGGTCGACCTCAAGCACACCGCGCCGTTCGTGGCGGACTGGACGGCCCTGGACGGCCAGCTCAACGGCGCCCAGCCGGGCTTCGTCAAGGCCCTGCGCCGCGCCGGCATCGAGCGCTTCCAGGCGCTGGGCTTCCCGACGCCGCGCCAGGAAGCCTGGCGCCTGACCAACGTCGCTCCCATCGCCGGCACGCCGTTCAGCCTGCCGGCCGCGCCGGCGGGCATCGGGCCGGCCGACATCCAGCCCTACGTGTACGACGGCTGCGCGCGGCTGGTGTTCCTCGACGGGCACTTCGCGCCGGCGCTGTCGTCGACCGAGGGGCTCCCGGCGGGCGTCACGGCCGGCAGCCTCGCCGACGCCGTGCGAACCCAGCCGGCGCTGGTCGAGGCGCACCTCGGCCGGCACGCCGGCCTCGACCACCCGTTCGTGGCGCTCAACACGGCGTTCGTGCGCGACGGGGCGTTCATCCACGTGCCGCGCGGCGCCGTGGCCGAAACGCCGATCCTGGTGCTCTTCGCCACCACGGCGGCCGACCGGCCGACCGTGACGTACCCGCGCCTCCTCATCGTCGCCGAGGCCGCCAGCCAGGCGACGGTCATCGAGGCCTACGCCGGCCTGGCCGAGCGCCCGTACCTGACGTGCCCGGTCACCGAGGTGGTCGTGGGCGCCGGCGCGGTGGTGGACCACTACAAGGTGCAAAAGGAGAGCGTGGCGGCCTTCCACGTGGCCACGCAGCAGATCCACCAGGACCGCGACAGCACCTTCGACTCGCACGCCGTGCTGACCGGCGGGGGGCTGGTGCGCAACGACGTCCGGACGGTGCTCGACGGCGAGGGCGGCCATTGCACGCTCAACGGCCTGTATGTCGTCACCGGCACCCAGCACGTCGACAACCAGATGCTGGTCGAGCACGCCAAGCCGCACTGCACGAGCTTCGAGCTGTACAAGGGCATCCTCGACGGCCGGTCGCGGTCGGTGTTCAACGGCCGCATCCACGTCCATCCCGGCGCCCAAAAGACCGACGCCGTGCAGGCCAACCGCAACCTGATCCTGTCGGCCCACGCGATCGCGCACTCCAACCCGCAGCTCGAGATCTTCGCCGACGACGTGCGCTGCACCCACGGGTCCACAGTTGGCGAGCTCGACGACGAAGCGGTATTCTACCTGCGCTCGCGCGGCATCGGCGCCGACGCCGCGCGCAGCATCCTGACCTACGCGTTCGCCAGCGACATCGTCGACCGCATCAAGGTGCCGGCCGTGCGCACCGACCTGGCGGCGTTCCTGTTCGACCGCCTGCCGCGCGGCGAGGTGGTGCGCGAGGCGGTCTAGCGGCCGAAAGGGTGGCCGCGCGTCATGTCCGACGATCTGCTCGACCTCTACCAGGAGATCATCCTCGACCACAGCCGGCACCCCCGGAACTTCCGGGGGCTGCCGGACGCCAACCACGTGGCCGAAGGCTACAACCCGCTGTGCGGCGACCGCGTGACGCTGCGGCTGCGGGTGGAGCACGGTGTCATCGAGGACATCGCGTTCGAGGGCGCAGGGTGCGCGATCTCGACGGCGTCGGCGTCGGTGCTGACCGACCTGCTGCACGGCCGCCCGGTCGCCGACGTCGAGCCGCTGATCCGCCGCATGCTCGGGCTGGTGACGGGGGAGGCTGCGCCGGGCGGCGGGGTGGACGTCCCCGCCCAGGACGCCCGCTCGATCGATGATCTCGACCCCGACCTCGGCGCGCTGGCCGCGTTCTCGGGCGTGCGCGAGTACCCGTCTCGCGTCAAGTGCGCCACGCTGGCGTGGCACGCGCTGCGCGCGGCGCTCCAGCAACCGCCCGCGGATGCCTGACGCCGCCCGCTGCCATCGATCCCCATCGAAGCCCGAGCCGCCCATGCCTTTCCGTTCGCGCCGACAGGTCCGCCCGCTGTCCGCGGCGATCGCTCGCTGGCTCGCCGGCGCGGCCGCCTGCGCGGCGCTCGCGGCGTGCACGGGCGGCGGCGGTGAGCCGGCGGGGCCGGGCGGGGCCGTCGATCCGGGGGCATCGACCGCCGCCAACGTCGGCGCGGCGGTCTCAACCATCGAGCCCGCCGCGGCTCCCGGGCGCCCGGCCGTGCCGCCCGGCGGCCAGAGGGCCGGCGCCTTGCCAGCCGGCCCTTACTTCGAGGAGGCGGCCAAGGCGCTCGGCGTCGACTTCGTGCACGACGCGGGCCTCACCGGCGACTTCTACTTCCCGGAGATCAACGGCTCCGGCGTCGCGGCATTCGATTACGACGGCGACGGCGACATCGACCTGTACTTCTGCCAGGGCGGCGTGCTCGCCGACGCCGGCGATCCCGCCGTCGCCGCCGCGTCGGGCACGCCGCCGGGGCGGCTGTACCGCAACCGCTTGACGGAGACCGGCGCGCTGGGGTTCGAGGACGTCACCGCCGCGGCGGGGCTCGACCGGCGGCGCGGGTATGGCGTCGGGGCGGCCACGGGCGACATCGACAACGACGGCGACGTCGACCTCTACCTCTCGAACTTCGGGCACGACCAGCTCTGGCGCAACGACGGCGACGGCACCTTCACCGACGTCACCGACGCGGCCGGCATCGACGACCCGCGTTGGACCTCCAGCACGGCGTTCGTCGACTACGATCGGGACGGCTGGCTGGACCTGGCGGTGGTCAACTACGTCGACTTCGCGGTGGCCACGCACAAGCCGTGCTTCGGCCCGAGCGGCGCGCGCGACTACTGCAGCCCGCAGAGCTACAAGCCGGTGCCGGGGCGGCTGTTCCGCAACCGCGGCGACGGAACCTTCGAGGACCGGTCGGGCCCCACCGGCTTCGCCGCGGCGTACGGCGCAGGGCTCGGGGTCATCACGGCCGACTTCGACGCCGACGGCTGGCCGGACCTCCTGGTCGCCAACGACGGCATGGACAACCAGCTCTGGATGAACCGCGGGGGGACGCGCTTCGAGAACACGGCGCGCGTGGCCGGCGTGGCCTACAACGCCGACGGCGAGACCGAGGCCAACATGGGCGTGGTGGTCGAGGACGTCGACGGGGACGAGGACGACGACGTGTTCATCAGCCACCTCACCGGTGAGCACAACTCGCTGTGGGTCAACGACGGCCACGCCGTCTTCTCCGAAGTCTCGGAGCGCGCGGGTCTGGCGGCGACGAGCTTCCCGGAGACGGGCTTCGGCGTCGGCAGCCTCGACGTCGACGGGGACGGGTGGATCGACTTCGTCGTCGTCAACGGGGCGGTCAACGTCGCCGGCATGAACGCCGGGGCCGCGCCCGCCACCGCCGACGACCCGTGGGCGCCGTATCGGCAGCGCCACCAGATCTTCCGCAACCGGGGCGACGGCACGTTCGACGACGTCAGCGCCGCCGGCGGCCCGGCGTTCGCGACGCCGGACGTCGGGCGCGGCCTGGCGGTGGCCGACCTCGACGACGACGGCGCCGCCGATGTCGTCGTCGCCAACGCCGACGGGCCGGCGCGCGTGCTGATCAACCGCCTCGGTCCACCCCCCGCATGGGTCGGGCTGCGCCTGGTCGAAGGCCCGGCGGGGCGCCAGCGCGACGCCTACGGCGCGGTGGTGACGCTGCGCCTCGCCGACGGACGCGCGCTGCGCCGCCGGGTCCACACCGACGGCAGCTACCTGTCGGCGCGCGACCCGCGCCTGCTCTTCGGCCTTGGCGCCGGCGGCACCGTGACGCGCGCGGACATCCGGTGGCCGGATGGCACCACGGAGACCCGCGACGGGGGCGACATCCCGCTCAACCGCTACGTCACGCTGGCCAGACCAGCCGAACCAGGAGCCACGCCATGACCGGGATGCCGGGCGCCCGCCTGCGCCTGTTGTCGGCCGCCACCATCGCCGCCCTTGCCCTGGCCGGCGCCGCGTGCGGCGGGACGCCGCCGCCATCCGCGCCGGGC
>CAYQBA010000135.1:0-12810 GCA_964415605.1 uncultured Anaerolineales bacterium
CCCCGCCCGGTTCCACGCCCCCGCCTACGGCGGCGAGGCGCCGTGGCCCGCCGGCCTACACCCGCTGCCGCCCGGCGCCGACGCGCCGGGCGAGGCCGTGTCCGCCGACGCCGGCGACCACGGTCCCGCGCCGGCCTTCGTCGCCCTGCCCCCGTTGCTCGGGCCCGCCCGCGCCGAGGCGCGCGCCCTGGCCCACGAACGGTCCGCCCTCGTGCGCACCGACGGATCCAGGAACGCGCTCGCCCAGGCGCCCACCGCCGGCCCCGTGCCCGTCACCGCCACCATCCTGGTGCTGCCCGTCGAGTTCGCCGGACGCGCGCGCCTCGACTACCGCATCCACACTCCGGACCGCACCGCGTGCATCACGACCACCGGGGCGTTCACCGGCCCGCTGCACGGCGCCATCCCGTATCCCGGTGGCTCCCCCGGCGCGAGCATCGACAACCAGACCGTGTTCTACCCGTCCACCGAGCCCGAGGACTACGCCCGCCTGATCTTCGGCCGCACCGGATACACCGAGCCCATCCGCGCCGGAGACCCCAACGTCAACGGCGGACGGGGCGTCGACATTGCCGGCCTCACCGTCGAGCGCTACTTCGAGACCCAGTCCGACCAGACCGTGACCATCACCGGTACCGTGGCGCCCTGGGTGGCGCTCGACAGGCCCCAGGCCTGGTACGGGCTGGACGTCTGCATCCCCAACGTCAGCCCACGCGCCATCCCCGACGAGCAGCTCGGGTCCCTCGGCGACATGACCGTCGACGCTGCCGAGGCGCTCAAGGCCAGGGGCGGCATCTACGCCGAGCACGCCTTCTGGAAGCGCCTCGACGCCGACGGCGACGGCTTCGTCGACGGCCTGTGGGTCATCCACGCCGGCCGCGGGCAGGAGTACGGCGGCGGCACCGACGGCGAGGCGGCCATCTGGTCGCGCTCGACGGACCTCGCCGCATATCCCGGCCACGAGGGCGGCCACGTGATCCACGACGGCGGCACGCCCGACGACCCCGCCGACGACGTGCGGATCGGCCCGTTCATGCTCATGCCCGAGGACAGCGACATCGGCGTCCTGATCGAGGAGTTCGGGCACAGCTTCTTCGGCTTCCCCGACCTCTACACCAACGACGCCGAGAACTCCGTGGGGTGGTGGGCGCCGATGTCGGCCGGCATCTGGGGCGGCGAGCTGGGCGGTACCCGGCCGGTCAACATGCCGCTGTGGTTCCGCGGCGTCGCGGACTGCCGCGGTCAGCCGTGCGGCTGGGCGGATCCCGTGGCCGTCGTCACCTACACCACCGCGCCGCGCACCGTCGTCCTCGGCCAGGCCGGCTCGCCGGCGGGGGGCACGGTGGCCGACGGCCCGTTCGCCGGCCAGACAATCCACGAAGGCCTGCGCGTCGATCTCCCGGTCCAGGTCGAGAACGTCCCCAACCGTGCCGGCACGGGCGGCGGCGCATACACCGGCCCCGACGCCGGCGAGACGCGCGCGCTGGTGCGCACGCTGGACCTGGACCGCCTGCCGGCGGGCGACGGGCCGGAGCTCAGGCTCCGCGCGTTCTGGAACATCCCGCGCTACTGGGGCTACCTGTTCGTCGAGATCGCTCCGGCCGGGGGGGAATTCGCCACCCTGCCCGACATGGACGGCCACTTCAGCGACCAGAACCCGTTCGGGCTCAACGAGGGCTGGGGCCTGACCGGGCCCGGGCCTGGCGCGACCGTTCTGCGCTTCGACCTGTCGCGGTGGCGCGGGCAGTCGGTCCGCCTGCGGCTGCGCTACATCACGTACCGCGGCGGCCCCGGCACCGGGGCGTGGGTCGACGACGCGGCGCTGCACATCCAGGAGCTCGGCCAGGACCTTCGCTTCCGGGTGGACGACTTCGAGGCCGGCCTCGGCGGCTGGCAGGTCGACGGGTGGCAGGCCGTGCCGTACACCCTGCGGCATCCGCACCACTACCTCGTCGAATGGCGCAACGACGAAGGCTGGGACCGCTCGCTGCGCGGCGCCTACCAGACCAGCTACCGCGACCAGGACGAGTGGCGGGTGGACCGCGTCCCTGCCAACCTGCCGGGGGCCGTCGTGATGTACCGCAACCTCAAGTACCCGTTCTCCGGCGCCATCCGGCCGCAGCTGGCCGACCCGCCGAGCTGGGGCGCGAAGTACGGGCTGCTGGTGGTGGACCCGCTGTTCGCGCCGCGCGAGAGGCCAAGCGGCGCAGCGCTCGGCGGCCAGCTCCAGAGCCTCGACGCGGCCCTGTCGGTGGCCCGCCAGCCGGACTTCCGCTTGGAGGTGCGCGATCCCGGCAGCCGCGAGGTCAAGGGCGTCGATGCGTTCGAGGGACGCGACGGGGTCCGCCGGATCGACGACGCCCATGGCTATGCCCCGGGGATGCGGCTCGGCGTGGACGGCAAGCCGGCGCCATGGGACGCCACCGCCAGCGCCGTCGCGCCGTCGGTGGGCGGAGCGACGTACAGCACCCGGGTGGTGGGCGGCGACGGCCGGCCGGCGCTCGATCGGTACGGAGAGGCGTACGCCGGCGGACACGTGCTCGGCACCGGCAACCCCGGCGACGCCAACGCGCAGCTCGGCGTGCGCCTCGAGCTCGTCGGCCAGGCCGCCGACGGCAGCTGGGGCGCCGTGCGCGTGAGCAACACGGCGGTGGACTACGCGCTGGCCTCGGATGTGCCGACGGCGACGATCGGGCACCCGCTGCGTTTCGACCTCGACATCCGCAACCGGGGCAGCGTGCCGCGGACGGTGACGGTGACCCTCGAGGGCTGGCTGATGGACCTCTTGCTCTTCGAGGCCCCCGCCATGCCGGCCGTGCGGGTGGCCCCGGGCGAGTCGGCCCGGCGGTCGCACACCGTCACCATCCCGGCCGACGCCTGGCTGCCGCCGGACGCGCACGTGACGGGCGTGGCGCGCTTCGACGACGGCGAGGACCGCTGGGAGCGGCGGCTGGCGGTGCCGGTGGCGCCGCGGCCGGTGCTGTGGCTGCCGGTCGTGCGCAACGACGGGTGACCGGGCCGTGATCGTTGTCTTGATCGTCGTCCTCATCGTGGTGGTCATCGTCGTCGCCGCCGTCGGGGACCGGCGTCCCGGGGAGTGAGACCAGTGGATTCGACATGTGCGGGCGCTTCACGCTGACCGCCACGCCTGAGGCGTTGGCCACGCTGTTCGAGCTGCCGGACGCGCCGGCGCTGCCGCCGCGCTACAACATCGCGCCGACGCAGCCGGTGGCGGTGGTGCGCATGGCGCCGCACGATGGCCACCGCGAGGTCGCCATGCTCCGGTGGGGCCTCATCCCGGGCTGGGCCAAGGATCTGTCCATCGGGTCGCGGCTCATCAACGCCCGGTCGGAGACCGTCGCCGAGAAGCCGGCCTTCCGCGCGGCGCTGAAGCGGCGGCGGTGCCTGGTGCCGGCCAGCGGGTTCTACGAGTGGCGCGCGGAGGGCGGGCGCAAGCAGCCCTATTACTTCTACGCCGCCGACGGCGCCCCGCTGGCGATCGCGGGGCTGTGGGAGCACTGGGAAGGGCCGGAAGGCGACGTCGTCGAGTCGTGCACGCTGCTGACGACCGACGCCAACGATCTGGTCCGCCCCATCCACGACCGCATGCCGGTGATCCTGCCGCGGGCCGCCCACGCCGACTGGCTGGACCCCGACATCGGCCAGCCCGGTCCGGTCCTGGCGCTCCTCGCCCCCTACCCGGCCGAGGCGATGGCGGCGCACGCCGTCGGCGCGCTGGTCAACGCCGTCCGCAACGACGGGCCGGGGTGCGTGGCGCCGGTGTAGGCGGTGTAGGCCAAGGGCCACGCGCGGCGGTGTGGTCGGTGTGGTGGTTGGTGGTCGGTGCGCGTGGTCGGTTGGGCGATGGTGCGCTTTCTCCGGCGGCTTTCCCCTTCCCGAACCCGCCCCGTCTCACCGCCACTGAAAATACGGGCTCGCCAACACCAGCGCAACCGTCTGCGCCTCGCGCAGGGCCGGCGGCGTCGCCGGCCCCCCCGCGCCGCCGCCCGAGTAGAAGGCGAGGACCACTTCGCGGTCCTCCGGGAGCATCGGCCGGTGCAGAAGCGCGTCGATCCAGTGGTCCACGACCGCCTCGGGCGAGGCCAGCTCGCGCGGCCGGTACTCGTGCGGCCGGAAGCCCGGCACCAGGCCGCCCGTGGCCAGCGCCAGCGCCATGTTCCAGCGCGAGAGCATGCCCACCGCCGACGCCCACGGCTCCTTCACGTCGGGATAGCCGTCCGGGGTGAGCCAGCCGAAAGGGATGTGCCCCATCCGCCGCATGAAGCCCTGGTAGCCCACCAGCTCGAAGTACCACGCCTGGAACGGGTACGCGTGGTCCCCCAGGCGCGGCACGATCGCCGCTTGCGGCACACCCGCCGCGCGCATCATCCGCACCGCCACGTCCATCGGCCGCGTGAGCTTGCCGCCGTGACGCCCGAACGCGCCCGCGAGCTCCGGCGACACCAGGACCTCGCGCACCATGGCCTTGATGTCGCCGTCGGTCCGGGTATACGCGTCGGCCACGCGATCCACCAGCGCCGGCGCGCTGGCCAGCGGGTCGTCCGCCACGAAGCGCCGCACCAGCTTGAGCGCCAGGAACCGGGCCGTGGCCGGGTGGTCGCACAGGCGGTCGATGACCGTGAGCCCGTCCTGCTGCCCGCCCTGCGCCGGCACCAGCGTGCCGAGCACGTGCTTGACCCCGCGGTCGTGGCGGTCCGGCACGAAAAGGAACGTCCCGTACACCGGGTCGTTCCACGTGCGGTTCCACGTCCAGCCGGTGAAGCACCGGGCCACCTCGAGCACGTCCGCCTCGGTGTACGGCACCCCGTTCACCGCCACGCCGAGCGTGTGGAGCTCCATGATCTCCCGGGCGTAGTTCTCGTTGGGGTGGTCCTTGGTGTTCTCGTCGTTGTTCAGGTACCGCAGCATGGCCGGGCTGTGCGCCGACGCCGTGAGCAGGTCCTTGAACCGGCCCAAGGCGTGCTTGCGGATCACCTCGCGGTCGTCGACCGACTTGAACACCTCCGCGTTCTCCATCAGCTGGTAGATCGAGAAGTGGTCGGTCCAGAAGTCGACCATGACCTCGTACAGCTGGCGCGGGCTGAACGCCTGGCGGAAGAACGTGGCCGCGTTCAACGCGTCGGTGACGCGGTACGTGTGCTGGTCGAGCTGCGACAGGTCGTTGAGGCTCATCGCCAGCGAGGGCAGCCCCGCGGCGAGCGGTCCCTCCACCGCCGAGTCGTCGATGGCTTCGAAGTTCAGCTGGGCGTCGACCCAGGCCTCGACGCCCATGGCCCGCGCTTGCGCCAGATCTTGCGGCGCCGCCCCGAAGGCGGCGCGGTTGAGCAGGTGGACGACGGGGTCCGGCGGCGGCATGTCGGCGCTCTGGTGGGCGGCCCAGCGCGGATGCGCCGGAGAGGGGGCGGCGTCCGGGACCGCGAGCGGCGCCGCGGCCACCGTGGCGGCGCGACTGCCCAGGCTGAGGAATCGGCGGCGCGACAACCTGGTCGGTGTGTGGTTCGGCATGCGCTGCGGCAGCGACATCACGGCTCGACCTCCTGGCGATCGATGTCCACATGCCCGCGCGGCCGGCGATCGTCACGCCGCCGGCGCGGCCGCCTCGATCGTGCTCCCCTCCACGCCACGGGCGGAGGTGCGCGCAGCGTCGCCGCCGCCTCGCGCGGCGTGCCCTGGCCAAGGCCCGCCAGACCCGCTCACGCCCGCGGGTCACGGGCCGCCCGCCGCGAGCGTCATCATATCCGCTGACCGACGCCGACCGCCGCGCCACGTGGCCCGCGCGTGCTCGGCGCGCTAGAATCCCCGCGGAGGAGACCAGCCATCATGTTCGACACCTTGCCCACCGACGCCCGCGCCACCGCAGAATGGCCGTGGGAGCGCTTCGAGCCCTTCGCGCGCGACCTCATGGCGCGGCCCCTGACCGCCGAGACCCTGGACGCGTGGATGCGCGACTGGTCGGCGCTGGCGTCGCTCGTCGCCGAGACCCGCGCGCGCCTGACGCTGGCGCACAACCAGCAGACCACCGATCCCGATGCCGAGCGGCGCTACTTCCGGTTCATCGAGACCATCGGCCCGGCTTTCCAGGCCAGCCAGCAGGGGCTCAAAACCCGCCTGCTCGACAGCGGCCTTGTCCCCGCCGGCTTCGAGGTCCCGATGCGCAACCTCCGCGCCGAGGCCGACCTCTTCCGCGAGGCCAACCTGCCGCTCGCCGTCGAGGAGAGCAAGCTCGGCGCGGCCTACGACAAGATCATCGGCGCCCAGTCGGTCGTGTGGGATGGCGCGGAGGTCACGTTGACGCGGCTGCGGCCGGTGCTGTCGGAGCCCGATCGCGGGCGGCGCGAGCAGGCCTGGCGGCTGGCGCACGCGCGGCGCCTGGAGGACCGCGCGGCGCTGAACGATCTCTGGCGGCAGCTCGTGGACCTGCGCGGCCGCATCGCGGCCAACGCCGGACTGGCGGACTACCGGGAGTACGCGTGGCGGCAGCGGATGCGCTTCGACTACTCGCCGGCCGACAGCGAGACGTTCCAGGCGTCGATCGAGGCCGTGTGTGTGCCGGCGGCCAGCCGGATCTACGAGAAGCACCGCCGCCGCCTCGGGTTGGACCGGTTGCGGCCGTGGGACTTGACCGACGGCCAGTTCGGCCGGCCGGTCGAGCCGGCCGGCGTCCCGCCGATGACGCCGATCGGCGACGGCGCCGCGCTGGCGGCCGGCGCGTCCGAGATGTTCCGGCGCCTCGACCCCGATCTCGGCGGGGCGTTCCAGCGGATGCGCGACGAGGCCCTGCTCGACCTCGACAACTACAAGGGCAAGTCGCCGGGCGCGCACTGCACGTACTTCGCGGTGTCGCGGCGCCCGTTCATCTTCATGAACGCCGTCGGCCAGCCCGACGACGTCCAGACGCTCCTGCACGAGGCGGGACACGCGTTCCACGCCTTCGCCGGCGCGGACTTGCCGACGATCTTCCACCGGCACTCGCCGATGGAGTTCAACGAGGTCGCCTCGATGGCGATGGAGCTGCTGGCGGCGCCCAACCTGGAGCGCGAGGCCGGCGGGTTCTACACCGCGGCGGAAGCGGCGCGCGCGCGCGTCGAGCACCTCGAAGGCATGATCCTGTTTTGGCCGTACATGGCGGTGGTCGACGCCTTTCAGCACTGGGTCTACACCCACCCCGCCGAGGCGCGCGTGGCCGGCGCGTGCGATGCGACGTGGCGGGCGCTGTGGGCGCGCTTCATGCCGGCGGTGGACTGGGGCGGTCTGGACGACGCGCTCGTGACGGGCTGGCACCGCAAGCTGCACATCTTTCGGGCGCCGTTCTATTACATCGAGTACGGCCTGGCGGCGCTGGGCGCGGCGCAGGTCTGGGCGCGCGCGCTCGAGGACGGGCCGGCGGCCCTGGCGGCCTACCGCGGCGCGCTGGCGCTCGGCGGCACCGCCACGCTGCCGGACCTCTACCGGGCGGCGGGTGCGCGCCTGGCGTTCGACGCCGACACGCTGGGCGCGTCGGTGGCGCTGATCGAGCGGACGGTGGCTGGGCTGGAAGCGGGGGCGGGGGCGGCGAACAACTGAGGTTCCGGAGCGGGCGCGGGGGCGGCGGCGGGCTTGTCCGGTCGTTGTCCGGTGCCCGTCCGGAACGGCCTCCCGGCGCGGGCGGCGTGGTCGTACACTGGGGTCATCGCGATCGGAACCACCCGATCACGACGACCAGATCTCACAAGGAGAGCGACCATGAACCGCAACTTGCTGCCGACCGCGACCGCGCTGACGCGCTTCGCCCTGTCCGTTGCCCTGGCCGGCGCCGCGGCGCTGGCCGCCCGGGGTTTCGCCCATGCCGACGAGGCCCAGGCCGACACGATCCGCACTGGCGGGATCGAGGTGGCCGAGGCTATCGACTCGGACCTGTTGGAGATGTCGGAGACCGACGTGGTGCTTGACGGCGGCGAGCCGGCCGTCGCGGGGGCGGGCCAGGCCGACGAAGCCGCGGAAGCGGCGGGCGCGCCGGCGGCCGGCGAGCTGGTGACCGACGCGCGGAACCCGTCGGGGACCGCGGCCGACTGCATCGCGATGGTGGACGTGTACGCCGTCGACGCCATCACCGGCGTCCGCACGAACACGTTCGTGTCGGGCCGGCCGTTCTACATCAAGACGGTGCTGTCCAACAGCTGCGGCTTGGCGTACCAGCGCTACGTCAAGTTCGTCACGCGGCCGTACGGCTGCTGGTCGTGCGGCTGGCAGCTGCTGGACGCGGGCACGGTGACGGTGTCGGGCTACGCGACGATGCGGGTGACGTCCACCGACCGGTTCTGGTTCAACGCCGCGGCGGCGAGGGGCTACCACGATCTGCAGGCCGAAGCGTACTTCATCGAGCCCTACGGCCTAGTCTTCGACGAGGGGCGGGTGACGCAGCTGTACCACCCCTACTGAGATGGCGAACCGCGACCGCGGTGCCCCCTGAAGCGGGGCGCGGCGGGCGCAGCGCCAACCGAGGCCGCCCCAGCGATGGGGCGGCCTCGGTTGCTGTCCGGGGGATGCCGGGTTGGCGCCGGCAGGCTGCGGTCCATGTCTTGGGGGAGGCCAGGGGTGACAAGGATCGGTGACAGTTTGTGGGTCGGCGGGGGCTGTCAACGGTGCTGTCTTGGTGAGTGGGTGGGGTGCAGACCAAGCAGATTGCCGCGTTTGAGTGCGGCTGCGCGGTGCCAGTGATCAGCGGATTTCAGAGATGGGGGCTGAGGACGCCAGCCGCGCCCCAAGGCCGAAGTGACGGCCGTCGGTGATACCCCCAATGCGAAACGCGGCATTGGCGAGGTGCGATGCGTAGGGCCACGATCCGCCCCTCACTACACGGTGGATGTTCTGGGCCAGATCCGGCTCCTCGCGCCCATCAGTAGCATCATATGGGTACAGCGAGACTGGTTTGTCGGCTCGATCACCCCACACACTCGACGTCCATATCGCGACATTTCCCCCCAAGTCGCTGATGACGTCTGGCGTGTCGCCCTCGATGAACACCCCGACGGGCGCCGGCCGTCTTAGGTGCGTCTCCAGCGTGTTGCCGAAGGCCGCATCGAACGCGTCGCCGTATGCGAAGCGCCGTGCCTCCGTGCCACGTGTCGCTGCTTCGCACTCCGCTTCGGTTGGCAGCCGAAGTGTCTGCCCTGCCTGTGCGGTCAGCCATGCCGCATACGCCCGTGCCTCGAACCACGAGATCCCCACCACCGGTTGCCCCGGATTGTTGTAGCGCTGGTCATGCCAGTAGACCGGCTCGGTCTGGCGGCCGCCCGGATACAACTCTGCCAAGTGTGCCTCGAACTCGGTTTCCGCCATCGCAAGCCGGCGAAGCCAACGCTCGTACACGTCGTCGTCAACTTGGCCACTTTCGTGCCAGCCTTCGAGCACGTGCGGGTTGGCCTTAACGTATTGCAGGACCTCGCAGGCACGCTGCTTGGACCCTGCAGTTGTGCCCTCGCCGCATTGCCAAGCTCGCCCCGCCTCGGTGTCCCACCACCGCTCGTCGTCGTAGCCGCCCGCCGCCATGAAGCACGCGTACTCCGCGTTGGTCACGGGGAACTGCCCCATCGCAAAGCCGGCCAGGGCCACGGTGTGGCGTGGCATGTGAGCGCGGAATTCTTCGCCATCAATGGTGTCAAGGATCGGCTCGTCCTCCCCAATTGGATACACCCCGCCCGGGATCTCCACCATCGGCGGCATCAGATACTCGCCGTACGGTCCCACCCGCCGCTCGAAGCGTGGGTCGCCTAGCCAGCCGAGCGCCAGCCCGGCGTCGATCCGCGCGCGCAAGTCTGCCTCGACATCTCGACTCCGGCGCACGAGCGCCCAGCGCAACGCGTCCAGCAGATCGGCAGGCAAGCCATCCGTTCCCCCTGCCGCCATGCGCCCCGTCCCGGCCCCGGCGTGCTGTGGCCCGACGATCTGCACCGCGCAGCGCCCCGCCAGCGGCAGGTTCGTGGCCATCAGCCCCCGCACGAACCCCGCCGGGTCCGTCGACATCGCCACCGCCAGGACCGTCGTCTCCTCCCAGCCGGTTTGCGGCAGGGGCGGCAGCGTCTCGGACGGCGGCAGCGTGTCGATCAGCTCGCGCACCGTCGGCCGGATGTCCGCCGCTCGCCACGGCGTCGCCACCAGCTCCGGCCGCGGCTCCCGCGCCAGCACCCGCGCGGCGAAGTACTCCTGGATGAGCTGGTGGCGGTACAGCACCTCGTCCGCCGCCGGGTCCTCGTCGAGCACCGCGATCGACACGCCTGCCCTCACGATGTCATCGCCGCGCGGGTGGTCCACGACCGCGAGCGCCGTGTCGTAGTCGACCCGGACTTGTCCAGCTTCGCCGTCCGTGTCGCTCGCCTGCATCCCGTACGCCAGCGCGGCGAGCTTCGGCACCAGCGCCCCCCGCTCCGGCAGCTCATAGGCGTCCCGCCACTGCCCCTGCGCGATGCGGCGCACGTCCCGGCTGGCGAGCAGCTCCTCCAGCGCGAACAGCGGGCTGCCGCGCTCGACCTCCCGCCGCAGCGCCTGCCGGACGAAGCCCGTGAACAGCCCCGCCCGGTCGCCCGTCAGATCGCCCGTTGCCTCGATCTGGTCGACGAGGAGGCCGAGGAAGAACGGCGCCCGCAGCGCGTTGAGCTGCGGCGTCCCGGCAATCGCTGCCCAGATCGCTGCCCCGCGCGCCGGGCTGTAGGCGCGCAGGAAGGCTTCCACCTGCGCATCGGACAGCGGCTCGATCTGCACCTGCGGCACGCGCAGGGCGGGCGTGGAGAGCGGGGCGGAGTAATCCAGCGTCCGGCAACTGAACACGACGCGGTTGCCGGGCCGCGACTCGGTCAGCCGCACCAGCCAGTCCTTCCAGAGCGCGACGCGATCGCGGAACTCCCGCTCGCTGGCGGCAGGCATCTCGTTGAGCGCGTCGAGGAGCAGGATCACCCGGCTGTCGGCGAGGAACAGGTCGAGGCCCGGCAGGTCGGGATAACGCTCGGCCCACCGTGCCGCCAGCCAGTCGCCCGGCGCCGGCAGCGGATCGCCGGGGCGGTCGGGCTTGTACTGGTTGAGCTGGATGAAGAACGTGACGGGATCCCGGGCGCCGGCGCCGTCTCCCCCGCCCCGCAGCCCCGCGATCGCCACGTCCAGCTCCAGGTGCCGCAGGAGCGTGCTTTTCCCGCTCCCCGGCGGTCCCAGCAACACCACCGCCGGCTCCGGCACGGCCGCCAGAAGCGTCCCCAGGCTGTCGTAGCGCTCCTGCCTGGCCGCCCAGCGGCCGCTGGCCGCCTCTTCGCCCTGGTCGACGAGCAGCGTCAGCGCCACGAACCGCCCGTCCAGGCGGTAGCGCGGCTGACTCCACTCCGCGACCCGGCCCAGCCGGTAGTCTCGCACGTCGGCCGGCCGGTGGCTCGCGGCTGCCCGCACCTGCTCCGCCGTCAACACTACCGTCCGCGTCCCGCCGCGCACCACGTCCGCCAGCGCCGCCAGCGTCTCGGGCACGGTCCGGTCGACGACCGTCGGCGCCGCGTCGAGCCGCGACGGGTCGCCGGACGGCGCAGTCGGATCGGTGACGACGATCCGGTCGCGGGCGGTCAGCTCGCCCGCGGTGCGCGGCGGTGCGTCGACATCCGGGAGCCCGCCCGTCGCCACCCGCAAGAGGCGCTCGGCGTAGCGCAGGTCCTTGAGGCGGTGCTCGCCGAGGTCCAGCAGGCGCACGGTGGGGAGCGATCCGCCCTCGACCGTGATGGTCGCGCCGTCGGTTGTCGTGTTCGATCCGTCGTCTGCCGCATCCCCAACACTCCCCTCCCCGCCCCCCAATAGCGCCGCCAGCGCCGCCGAGACGAGCACCTGCCCGCCGTTGGCGGCGTCGCAGATGCGGGCCGCGCGGTTGAGGTCGACACCGACGTACCCTTCCGCGGTCTGGCGCGGCTGGCCGGCATGCAGGCCCATCCGCACCCGGACCGCGCCGTCCGGCGGCCACGGGTGGGCCGCCAGGGCCCGCTGCGCCGCGATCGCCGCCGCCAGGCCGTCGGCTGCAGTCTCGAAGACCACGAAGAACGCGTCGCCATGCGACGCCATCTCGCGGCCGCCGTGGGCGGCGATCGCGGCGCGCATCAGCGCGTTGTGCGCCGCCTGGACCTCGGCGTAGCCGTCGGCGCCCAGGCGCTGCACCAGTGCCGTCGAGCCCTCGATGTCGGTGAAGAGGAGCGTCAGCGTGGCGGAGGGGAGGGGAGACTCCGACGCCGGCCGTTCGGAACCAGGCGCCGGACTTCCCATTGGCCGTACTCCTTGCGACGTGGTCGTATCACCCACAATCTTCTCGCGCCCTCGCCTACCCTCGCACCACCGTCACCGTGCGCCCCGCCGGCGTCACCGCCTCGGCGGCCGAGGTCCGCTCCTCGATCAAGGGCTGGTCCTTGCGCCGGTCGAAGATCACCAGCCAGCCGGTGTCCAGCCCCAACCCCGCGAGGTAGCCGTCGATCTGCTCGAGCCCTTCGGCCAGTGGGTCCGGCCGCCCGTCGCGCCAGACTTTCAGCTCGAAGGCGAACGTGTCCGGCCCGTAGCGCAGGCACAGGTCCATCCGTCCGCTGCCGATGGCGTACTCGCGCTCGAGTGTCCCGCCGGCGTTCGCCACGCGGTCGAGGTAGGCCATCATCACGAGGTGCGGGGCGATCTCGGCGTAGGGCGCGCTGCCCAGCAGGGCCTGGCCGTGGCGGCGCCAGAAGGCCAGGAAGTTGTCGAGCAGGCGGCGGATGTCGATGCGGCCGTCGTCGGTCAGCCACGCGGCCGGGATGCGGGGGAGCG
>CAYQBA010000136.1:0-12805 GCA_964415605.1 uncultured Anaerolineales bacterium
GAGCAGGGCCGGGTTGGCCTCGGCGGCGATGGCGCCGCGCAAGGCCGCGGCCGCGGCGCCAGCGTCGGGCGCCGGCTCGCCGCGCAGGGACGCGACCGCCGTGCCCCACGCCCATGCGTTGACGTCGCACGCGGCGTAGAGCGCGTCGATGGGTGCCGAGATGGCCAGGCTCGCGCCACCGGGCACGCGCCGCACCGTCATGGTCTCCGCCCCCCACCCCACCGCGTCGAGGATGCGCCGGGCGTGGTCGAGCCAGGCAGCGACCGCCGCGTCGCCGGCGGCGGCCGACGGGCCCAGCCGGACGTCGGCGACCGCGCCGGGGGCGTCCATCAGGACGTTGGGGCCCGTGAGGCGCCGCACCTCGAGGAGGTCGGCGCCGCCCGCGGACTCCGCGCCGGTCGTCGTCACGCGCTCAGTCCGACGCTTCCGGGGCCTGCGCCAGCCGGACGCCGCGCTCGTCGCGCACGAGGCTGTCGGCCGTCACGTTGGCGATGTCCGGCACCGCCTCGGGCTCGTAGGCCAGCACCGCCGCGCCGATCTCGGCGTGCGGGGCGTCGGCGTCCGGCGCGAAGTAGATGATCTGCTTCCAGCACCGGTTGATCTTGTCGCCGAAGATCAGCACGAGGTCGTCCTTGCGTGCCATGCGCAGCGCATGCTCCACCGCCGCCTGCTCGTCCGGGATGACCTCGACGCGCGCCGGATCCACCCCGCCTGCCGCCAGCGTCTCGGCCTGCATCTGCGGCACCTCGTCCGGCGCCCGGCCGCGCGGGTTGTCGTCGCGGCGGCAGATGTAGTGGTCGAAGTGGCCCGCGCACAGCGCCGCGATCTCGCGGATGTCCTCGTCGCGCCGGTCGCCGGGCGCGGCGACCACGACGATGCGCCGGCCCTTGGGCTCGAGCCGCTCGACGAGCTGGACCATCGCCTTGACGGCGTGCGGGTTGTGGCCGTAGTCCAGGATCACCTTGAACGGGTGCTCGTCGAACACGTTCAGCCGGCCCGGGGCCTGGAAGTACGTCGTGTCGAACGTCCGCAGCCCGTGGCGGATGTCGTCGAGCCCGACGCCCATGCTGAACGCCACGCCGGCCGCGAACATCGCGTTCTGGACGTTGAACATCGCCCGGCCCTCGAGCGTGGCGGGGATGAGGTGGGTCCACAGCAGCGGGATGTGCTGCCCGGCGTCGTAGAGCGTGATCATGTGGCCGTTCATGCCCTCCTCGAGCACGACGGCCCGCCCGCCGGCGCGGATGTGCTCGCGCACGAGCGGGTGGCGGTGGTTGAGCGTGACGTAGCACAGGTGCCCGGCCTCGGTGTGGCTGGCCATCTTCAGGCACTCGGCGTCGTCGGCGTTGAGCACGGCGGTGTCGCGCGCCACCTCGACGACGATGCGCTTGACGCGGGCCAATTGGTCCAACGTGTGGATCCCCGCCAGGCCGAGGTGGTCGGCCTGGACGTTCAGCACCGCGCCGACGTTGCAGCGCCGGTAGCCCAGCCCGCTGCGCAGGAGCCCGCCGCGCGCCGACTCGAGCACGGCGACCTCGACCGACGGGTCGCGCAGGACCATGCGGGCCGAGAGCGGGCCGGTCATGTCGCCGGGCACCGTCAGGCTGCCGTCGATGTAGACCCCGTCGGTGGTGGCCATCCCCACCCGCTGGCCGGCGAGCTTGAAGATGTGCGCCACCATGCGCGTCGTCGTCGTCTTGCCGTTGGTGCCGGTGATGGCCGCGATGGGGATGCGCGACGGCGTCCCGGGCGGGAACAGCATGTCCATCACCGGGCCCGCCGCGTCGCGCGACGTCCCTTCGCTCGGCGAGACGTGCATCCGGAAGCCCGGCGCCGCGTTGACCTCGCAGATCGCGCCGCCGGTCTCGGTCCAGCTGCGCGCGATGTCGGTGGTCAAGAAGTCCACGCCGGCCACGTCGAGCCCCACGGCGCGCGCCGCCCGCACCGCCATCTCGCGGTTGTCGGGGTGGATGATGTCGGTGACGTCGATGGCCGTGCCGCCGGTGGAGAGGTTGCCGGTGGAGCGCAGGTACACGACCTCGCCGGCCGGAGGCACCGTCGCCGCGTCGTAGCCGCGCAGGTCGAGCAGCCGCTCGGCCTGGTGGTCGAGCGCGAGCCGCGTCAGCACCTTCTCGTGCCCGATCCCGCGCCGCGGGTCCAGGTTGACGAGGTCGACCAGCTCGGCCACCGTGTGCACGCCGTCGCCGACGACGTGGCCGGGCACGCGCTTGGACGCGGCGACGAGATGACCGTCGACGACGAGCAGGCGGTGGTCGAGGCCCGTGATGAAGCTCTCGACGATGACCGTCCGGCCGTGCTGGCGGGCGTGCTCAAACGCCGTGGCGACCTCGTCGGGCCCGGCCAGGTTGATCGACACCCCCCGCCCGTGGTTGGCGTTGAGCGGCTTGACGACCACGGGGTAGCCGATGCGTCCCGCCGCGAGCACGGCCTCGTCGGGGTCGTAGACCAGCATCTGCCGCGGCACGGGCAGGCCGAGGTCGGCCAGCAGGCGGTTCGTCTCCTCCTTGTCGGAGGCCATCTCGACCGCGATGTGGCGCGTCTCGCTGGTCACGGTGGCCTGGATGCGCTTGCCGTACTTGCCGTGGCCAAGCTGGATCAGGCTGAAGCGGTTGAGCCGGAGCCACGGGATGTCGCGCGCCTCGGCGGCCCGCACGAGCGCGGCCGTGCTCGGGCCCAGCGCGCGGTTCTGGGCGAAGCGGATGAACGCGTCGCGCTCGGCTTCGAAGTCGAACGGGCCGGCCGGCAGCGCCGCCGGCCGCAGCGACTCGGGCAGGAGGTCGGCCAGGAGCCGCCGGCCGAGCTCGGCGGCCTGGAGGCCGATCTCGTCCTGCTCGTACTCGTAGATGACGTCGTACTGCCCGGGCACGCCGGTGCCGCGGGTCTTGCCAAACGTCACGTCGGCGCCGGCGACGTTCTGGAGCTCGATGGCCACGTGCTCGAGGACGTGGCCGAGCCACGTGCCCTCGCCCTCGCGCAGGCGCCGGACGAAGCCGCCGGGCTCGCCGTACGAGCAGCCGTGCTCGTGCAGGCCGGGCAGGCGCTCGAGGAGCGGGGCGACGAACGCGTCCTCGCCGAGGCGCGCCGACGGCCAGTCCTCGAGCGGGCCGAGGTCGACGGTCAGGCGGATGACCGGGAAGAGGGCGTACAGGTTGGGGCCGAGATACACCGAGCGCGCGAGGATGTTCACGGGGCGGGTCCTCCGTCGGGTGGGGTCGGGGTCAGGGCTGGCGGGCGTGGGCGGGCGGGGCCGGTGCGTCGAGCGCCGCCAGCTCGACGGGCGGCGGGCTCGCGCGCCGCCGGCGCATGTCGTAGCGGGAACCGGCGACCAGCACGTGCAGGCGGACGTCGAGCACGCACACCGGGTCGTGGCGCTTGGCGGAGTCCATCGACGAGTAGCTGATGTCGGTGGGATCGACGACGGTGATGGCGCCGCTGCCGGCGACGTCGAGCACATCGTCCGGCCCGATGAATGCCGCGGTGTCCTCGTCCAGGCCGATGCCGATGGAGTGCGGGTTGTAGGCCAGCGCCGTGAGCAGCCGGCCCAGGCGGTCGCGCTGCCGGAAGTGCTGGTCGATGATCGCCAGCCGCGTCAGGCCGAGGCCGGGGGCCAGGCGCACGCTGTCGGCGCGGGGCGTGGCGCCCTCGTCGCCGAACGCGATCATGTGCTCGGAGAGGAACGCGGCCCCGGCGGACGTGCCGGCGACGTGCAGGCCGGCCCGGTGGCCCGAGATGAGGCGGTCGGCCACGGGCGTGCCGCCGAGCGTCGTCGACAGCTTGAGCTGGTTGCCGCCGGTGAGGAAGACGCCGTCGACGTCGGCCAGGGCCGCCAGCGCCTCGGGCGCGCGGCAGTCGGCGCGCGACTCGAGCGGCAGCACGCGCGCGTCGGCCACCCCGAGGTCGCGGAAGATGTCGCGGTAGATCCGGCCGGTCTCGGGCAGCATCGAGGCGGTGGGGATGATGGCCACGCGCGCGGCCGGCCCGCCGCACAGCTCGGCGAAGCGGCGCAGGATGGCCGGGTCGCGGATCTTCTCCTCGGCCCCACCGATGGGGACGATGCAGCCGCGGGTCACCACAGCCCCATGACGAACGTCGTCAGGCGCCGCAGGCCGTCGGCGATGACGGCGCTGGGGGTGGCGTAGCTCAGGCGGATGTGCCGGTCGTCGCCGAACGCCGCACCGGGCACGGTGGCCAGCTGGACCTCGTCGAGCAGCGCCGCGCACAAGTCCATCGAGCCGTCGATGACACGCCCGCCGGCCGTGCGGGCGCCGAACACGTGCTCGACCTTGGGGAACACGTAGAACGCGCCCTGCGGCTCGGCGCACACCCAACCCGAAAGGGCCTGGATGCCGGCGTACATCAGCCGTCGGCGCGCGTCGAACCGGGCGAGGCGCTCGGCGATGTGCGCCTGGTCGCCGGTGAGCGCGGCGAGGGCCGCGACCTGCGCCACGGTGTTGGCGTTGGACGTCTCGTGGTCCTGGATCCGGCCCATGGTGCGGATGGCGTCGACCGGCCCGACGCTGTAGCCGATGCGCCAGCCCGTCATCGCATAGGTCTTGGAGAAGCTGTTGGAGACGATGGTGCGGGCCCGCGCCTCGGGGCCGAGCATCATCGGGCTGAGGTAGGGCTCGGGCGAATAGCACAGCCGGTCGTAGATCTCGTCCGACAGGATCCACAGCCCGCGCTCGACGGCCAGGGCCACGACGTCGCGCAGGCACGCGTGCGGCAGGCGCGCGCCGGTGGGGTTGGACGGCGAGTTGACGATGATGGCGCGCGTGCGGTCGGTGAGGCGCTCGCGCACGGCGTCGACGTGCAGCGCGAACCCGTCCTCGACGCACACCGGCACGGGCACGGGCCGGCCGCCGGCGAGGCGGATCATCTCGGGGTAGCTGACCCAGGCCGGGCTGGCGAAGACGACCTCGTCGTCGGCGTCGACCAGGGCCTGGAGCGCGAGGTAGAGGGCGTGCTTGCCGCCGCAGGTGACGAGGGTCTGGGCCGGGTCGACGGGGACACCGTAGGCCGTGCCGCAGTGCTCGGCGACGGCCACCCGCAGCTCGGGCATGCCGGCGGTGGCGGTGTACTTGACCTGGCCGCCGGCGATGAACTCGGCCGCGGCGGCCACGACGTGCGGCGGGGTCGGGAAGTCGGGCTCGCCGGCCGTCAGGTTGACGACGTCGACGCCCTGCTGGCGCAGGGCCTTGGCCCGGGCGCTCATGGCCAGCGTGGCTGAGTCTCCCACATCGCGCACGCGACGTGCGTAGGTCATGCTTCGCTCCAAGATCTGGCTGTCGACTGCGCCCGGCCGCCGACCCGCGCCCGTCGCCCGGGCCGCCGACCCGCACCGGCCCGATCCTGGATCCGTCTTATGTCGACCCATCCGGCGGCGCGCAAGGATTATACCCGGCCGGGCGCGATTTGACATGGCGGCCGGGGCAGCCCACCATTGGCGGCGGCGGTTGGGGGCGTGGGGAACCGCGCCTGCGCATCGCCTCGCGCCCGCGCCGCCGGCATCACCCCCACCCACCGAGTTCCGCCTTGATCGAGCCCATCCCCGACGCCGACCCCGAAGCTGCGGAAGCCGCGCACCTCGTGCGCCCCGACGAGAAGGAGGGCCGCTTCCTGGCGGGCCCGCGGTCCCGCATCCCCGAGGCCATCGAGGTCGTGCGGATCGCGCGCGAGTTCATCCGCGGCTTCCGGACGCTGCACTTCGTCGGCCCGTGCGTCACCGTCTTCGGCTCGGCGCGGTTCCGCGAGGACCACCCCTACTACGGGCTGGCGCGGCAGGTCGGGGCAAACCTGGCGCGGGCGGGCTTCTCGGTGATGACGGGCGGCGGCCCGGGCATCATGGAGGCGGCCAACCGCGGGGCGCGCGACGTCGGCGGGGCGTCGGTGGGGGCGAACATCGTGCTGCCGAAGGAGCAGCGCAGCAACCCGTACGTCGACGTCTGGACGGACTTCGACTACCTGTTCGTGCGCAAAGTGATGCTGGTCAAGTACTCTTACGCGTTCGTCGTGATGCCGGGCGGCTTCGGGACGCTCGACGAGATCTTCGAGACGGCGACGCTGATCCAGACGGGCATCATCCGCAACTTCCCGGTGGTGATCGTCGGGACGGCGTACTGGGAGCCGCTCCTCGACTTCATGCGGCACACGATGGTCCCGGAAGGCACGATCGACGTCACGGACCTCGACCGCTTCCTGGTCACGGACTCGCCGGACGAGGCGGTGCAGCACATCCTGCACCGGGTCATCGACCGGTTCGGGCTGGCCTGGCAGCCGCGGCGGCGGCCGAGCCGCATCCTGCGCGAGGGGCGCGGGTGGCGGCGCGAGCGGGACGGCGGCCAGGGCCGGGCGCGGGATCGTGGATGGGGGGGTGGGTGATGGCGGCTCGGGAGCAGAGCCGTGAACGACAGGCGGGATGATGGCGGCCGGCGCGGGGGGCGCGTCGGGCGGACCGGCGAATGGCGGGTCCAGCCGCGCCGAGCATGAGGCGCGCGCCGCGGCGCGGGGGCCGGTGCCGGTGGGCATCGTCACGGTGAGCGACACGCGGACGGTGGACACGGACGCCAACGGGGCGTACCTGCGCGCGGCGGTGGTGGACGCGGGGCACGTCGTGGCGGGCTACCGGTTGGTCCGCGACGAGCCGACCGAGGTCGGGGCCGCGCTGGATGCATTGGTGGACCTGGGCGCGCGGGTCGTGGTGTTCAACGGCGGGACGGGCATCGCCCGGCGGGACACGACGTCGGACGTGCTCGACGGGCTCTACGAGAAGCGGCTGCCGGGCTTCGGGGAGCTGTTCCGGCTCCTCAGCTGGGAGCAGGTCGGCGCCTCGGCGATGCTGTCGCGCGCGTCGGCGGGGGTGTTCCGCGGGGTCGTGGTGTTCTCGACGCCGGGCTCGCCGCAGGCCGTGCGGCTGGCGTGGGAGCGGCTGATCGCGCCAGAGCTGGCGCACGTGGGGTGGGAGCTGGGGCGGGGGTGAGGGGGACGGCCGCCGGGTAAGACCGCTGTGGTCGGGTGCGCGGGCGGGACGGTCGACGGATGGGTCGGGTGCGTCCGGACTCGGGACAGTGCGGCGAGGTTGTCGCAGCCGGAGCCCGGTGGCCCAGGGAATCCTCGAAACCTCCGGTGTCACCCCTCTGAAGGCGGTGGAAGCGCGTCGCCGAAGCGCTCAGCCCGGACCTCGGAAAGAAACGCCTCGAACGAGATCGGAGGGCAAGGGCGATGCGCCGCCGGATCGTTCCATGGATGCACATGCCAGCCGACCTTCGCGTTGTCCTTGCCATAGACGCGGCGATGATCGTCGATCAGGGCGAAGGCGGCTTTGCCGGTCAAGATGTTGATGAACACCTCGATGAACACGTCATCGACAAGGTGGACGCGCAGGTTCAGCACATCGACGTCGAAGACCCGCACCGTGAACGCGGATACGATGGGCGAGGCATCGCAAGCCGCGACGATTTCGCCGAAGATCTCCTGAACGGTCAGGCCAACCAACCGTATGCGTCCTCCAGCCGTTGCCTGCGGGTGACCATGCCCTCCCACTCCAGGTAGTCTCGCTCGGCTTCCCAGGTGAAATCCTGCTCGCGAGTCTCGTCCTGCCAGCGGTCGCGGTACGCATCCCAGCGCATGCCATACTTGGTCTCGAAAGCCGCCAGTCCCACGTCGAGCTGCTGGATGCGGTATGCGACGGCGTCGCGCATCACCAGAATCAGCGCGACGTCGGGGCGGGCTTCTCCAGTCAGCTCGCGCAGCGCGTGCTCGGTTCGTTTGGGCAGCGTGATACCGCTCATGGTGTAGCTCCTGTCTTGGCGGGCAGATTGTAGGTGCGAACCACAGGGCGGCAAAACCGGCCACGCGAACGATTGAGCGTACCGCGCTACCTCCCACACCCCCGCCGTCCCATTCCACGCGCGCGACACCACCTGCCGCCCGTCCGGCGTGAACCGCGCCCCGAACGCCCGGTCCTCTCCGTGGGGGCCTCGCGGCCGAACAAGACCCGTCGCGCCCGGCCTGCTCAACATCTAAGGCCGCCTTGCCCCCAACTCGACAACCATGCCAGAATCACCCCATTCGGAGGTCGACGAGATGGCCCACAGCACTTCCCATCCCCAGCTCAACCCGGCGATCACCAACACCGCCAGCCTCCGCGCCGCGCGCGCCGCCGGCATCGCGCGCCGCCGCTGGCGCCGCCGCGCCCACGGCACGTCGCACGGGACGCCCGACCCCGGCGCGATCGAGGCGCCCGACCGGGCGCCCGACGCCCTGTCGGGCGCCCACCCCGACCGGACGACAGAACGCGAGACCATCCGCGCACTGGCGGCCGCGTACGACGCGCCGACGCCGCCCCCCGGGATCCAGCCCGTCCGCCCGCGCGTGCTCGTCGTGGTCCACGACCCCCCCGTCGCGTCCCAGGGCAGCCGGCGGCTCACCCGGATCTTCGGGTGGCACGACCCCGACGATCTCGTGCGCCGCTACGTCGCGGACCTCGCCGGCGCCAGCCACGGCTACCTGCGCTACGACGTCGTCGAGCGCATCGTCTCCGACGACTTCCCGGTGAAGCGGGACGGCTTCCGGTATACCGGCGAGAGCTACCTGGCGGGCTGGCACGCGCGACGCATGCACCAGCCCGACGCCATCGACTACGGCGCACAACTCGCGGCCTTCGACCTCGTCGGGCGCTACGAGCGCGACGAGATCGACGAGGTGTGGTTCGTCGCGTTCCCGTACTCCGGCGACTACGAGTCGACGATGGTCGGCCGCGGCGCGTTCTGGTGCAACTCGCCGCCCGTGGCCGGCACCGGCCGCTGTGCCGGGCGGTTCGTCATGATGGCGTTCAACTTCGAGCGCGACGTCGGCTGCATGCTCGAGAACTTCGGCCACCGCGTCGAGTCCATCATGACCCACGTGTGGCGCCACCACCCGCCCGAGCGCAACCTGTGGGCGCGCTTCATCCAATACGACAAGGTGGCCCCTGGCCGCGCCCACTGCGGCAACGTCCACTTCGCCCCCAACAGCGAGCGCGACTACGACTGGGGCAACCGCCGGCCGGTGGTCAGCCAGTGCGACGACTGGCTGCGCTTCCCGGACCTCGCTGGCCGCGCACGGACTGTCGACTGCCGCGAGTGGGGCGCCGGCGACATGCGCGCCCACCACCTGTGGTGGCTCGGCCACCTGCCGCACGTCGCCGGCGAGACCGACGGCGTGCTCCACAACTGGTGGGCTTACGTCGTGGACCCCAACCGCGTGCGGTGAGCGTCCGCGCCGCCCGGCGCGTCACCCACCGCGTGCGGCGGGCCGCTTCGACGACCGGCGAGACCGCCCGCCGGCCCCATCCCCTATTCGCGCGATACCCACGGCAGCCAGACGACCCGCCCGACCGCGGTCGAAGTCGGCGCCGGCGTGGGCGTCGCCACGGTCGGCGACACGGCCGTCGCCGACCCGGCGGTCGCGGTGGCTGTCGACGTCATGGTGGCCGTCGCCGTCGCCCGCGCCGTCGCGGTGGGCTCGACGGCCGAAGTCGCGGTGCCCGACGGCACCGCCGTCGCGGTCGGCGTCCGGGACGGCGATGGCGTCACGCCATCGGTCGGCGTCGCGGTCGCCTCGGGCGGCGCGGTCTCGGTCGGAGCCGGGGTGTCCGTCGCGTCTGGCGTGTCCGTCGGCCCCGGCGGCGTCGTCGTCGGCGCCTCGTCCAGCGCGTCGCCGATCTTCAGGACGAACGCGTCGTCGGTGCCCGACCGGGCGCGCTGGAGCGGGTTGGCCGCCGGCGCCAGCGGAAAGTCGGTGGCGTCGGTCTGGCCCGCGACGTAGATCCCGCCGTCGCGGCCCACGGCCAGCGCGCGGGCGACGTTCAACGGACGGCCGCCGAGGTAGGTCCCGAACGCGAGGCCGTCGCCGGCCGGCGCCAGGACGCTCAGCAGCAGGTCGAAGCCGCCGACCCGGCGCGTCTGGAGCGGGTTGGCCAGCGCCAGGTTGCCCGAGCTGGTGCAGCTGGCAACGTGCACCCGGCCCGCCGCGTCCAGCGCGATGCCGCCGACCGGCCCGTCGGTGAACTTGCTGCCTTCCAGGTAGCGCGTGCCGCGCGCGTCAGGCGTCGGCGTGGCGAGGTCGCGGAAGTTCTCGGCCTGCACGCAGTCGCCCTCGCTTCCGTTGCCGCCGAGGTACGTGCTGAAGACCAGCGCATCGCCCGCCGCGGTGAAGCGCGTGACGAACAGGTCGGTGGCGCCGCCCCGCGTCGCCTGCAGCGGCTGCTGGCGGGGGAAGTTCGGGGAATCCGTCTGGCCCAGCACGTACGCCTCGCCGGCGGCGTTGACGGCGATGTCGATGCCGCTTTCGTCGCCCCGCCCGCCGAGGTAGGTGGCGTACCCGAACGCCGTCCCGTCGGCGTTCAGCTTGGCCACGAAGGCGTCGCTCGCGCCGGCGATGACCCGCTGGAACGGCGCGACCACCCGCAGGTTGAGCGACGTCGTCGTCCCGACGATGTAGGCGTTGCCGGCGCCGTCGACGGCGATCCGCTTGGCGTCGTCGGCGTACGAGCCGCCGAGATGCGTGCTGTACACCACCCGGTCGCCGGCCGGCGCGAGCTTGACCACGAACGCGTCGCGCACCCCGCGGTTGAGGGGGTAGATGGCGTTGAACGCCGGGAAGTTCGAGCCCGTCCAGCCGGTCGTGTACACGAAGCCTTCCGCGTCGACGGCGATCCCCTTGCCGACGTCGCGGGCCGTGCCGCCGAAGAACGTGCTGAACTCCAGCCCGCCGCCGTCGGGGGTCAGCTTGGCGATGAACGTGTCGCCGGAGAAGATGCCGTCGGCCAGGTGGATCTCGGGCTGCACGGGATTGCGGGTCGGGAAGTCGGGCGACTGGGTGTAGCCCGTGACGTGCACCCGCCCGATGCGGTCGATCGCCAGCGCGAACGCCTCGTCCTGCCGGTTGCCGCCGAGAAAGGTGCTGTACACCAGCTGCGTTCCGGTGGGGTCGAGCTTGGCGACGAAAGCATCCTGCAGGCTGCCGCTGTTGCCGAGGCCCGGCTGGAGCGGCGCGGCCGTGGGGTAGTCCAGCGACGTCGTCGTGCCCGCCACGTAGGCGAAGCCCTCGCCGTCCACCGCCAGGCCGCGGATCAGGTCGCTGAAGCGCCCGCCGAGGAACGTGCTGTACACCAGGCGCGGCGCGGCGGCATCGATCCGATCAGGCGTGCCCCGGCCCGCCGTTGATCGACCGCCCGGCTCGGTCAGCCGCCACCGGATCCCGTCGAGCTCGGCGCCCACATCGGCTCCCGGCGCCATCGACAGCGCCAGCCCGACACGGCCGCCGCTGCCGTCGAGGCGCAGGTCGACGCCCGGGCGGAGCCCGCGCAGCGTCACGCCGGCATACGTCGGGACGCCGGTGACCCAGCCGCGCGGGTCGTTGCCGCGCAGGAAGTGGGCGACGCCGGGCAACCGCGCGCCGGGCACCACCGCCGCCCGCGGGTCCGCGTCGTCGAACCGCAGGTGCGTGACCCCGGGCGCTTCGCCGCGGCGCACCAGCGTCAACCCGTCGTCGGTGACGAACAGCGCCCCGTCCCCGGTCGCCGCGGCGAAGCGGACCGCCGGCGCCCATTGGCCGCGGTTCTCGATGAAGGCCACCGGCAGCGCCAGCGGCTCCGCCGCGGCCGCCGCGTGTCCGGCCGATGGAGCCGACGCCTCTCCGCGAGCCGTCGATGCCAGCGCCCCGCGCCCCACGGCCGGCGCCGCCCCCGCCGACGCGAAGGCCACGGCGGCGGCGACGAGGGCCGGCGCCGCCCTCACGGCCGCCAGCTCTGCAGGATCCGCATGTAGTTCGCGCGCTCGTAGGCGTGCGGGTCCGCGCAGCGCTCGAGGCTCATGCTGCCCTGCGCCTGCAGGAGCGAGTCGTACTCCCGCTCCTCGAGCCAGCGCGCCATGTCGGCGCGCACCGCGGCCAGGTGCGCCGGGCCGTGGTGCAGGAGCGCCGACACCATCTGCACCCCGCTGGCGCCGGCCATGACCGCCTTGATGGCGTCGACCGCCGAGTGGACGCCGCCCGTGACCGCCAGCGACGCGCGCACCCGGCCCCAGAGCACCGCCAGCCAGCGCAGCCGGAGCGGCAGCTCGGCGGGGCTGGACAGGTTGACCCGGATGACCTCGAGCTGCTCGACGTCGATGTCGGGCTGGTAGAACCGGTTGAACAGGATGACGCCGTCCACCCCGAGATCGTCGAGCTCGCGGACGAAGTGCGGCACCGACGTGTAGAACGGCGAGAGCTTGACCGCCAGCGGGATCGAAACGGCCGCCCGGACCGCCTGAACCACACGCAGCGCCCGCGTCTCGATGGCCCCGCCGGGCTCGTCCAGGTCCGTGGCCACGTCGTAGATGTTGAGCTCGAGCGCGTCGGCGCCGGCCTCCTGGATGTGGCGGGCGTACTTCAGCCAGCCGCCTTCGGTGGTCCCGTTGAGCGAGCCCACCACCGGGACTCCGACCGCTGCCTTGACGCGGCGGATGTGGTCGAGGTACTCGTGCGGTCCGAGCTTGAAGTCCGCCGGCCGCGGCAGGTACGTCAGCGCCTCGGCGTACGACTCGTCGGCGTGCTCCATGGCGCGCGCATGGCCGAGCTGCTCGGCCAGGATCTGCTCCTCGAAGAGCGAGTGCATGACGATCATCGGCGCGCCGGCATCCTCGAGCCGCCGCACCGTGTCGAGGTCGTCGACGAGCGGCGAGGCACCGGGGATCAACGGGTGCGGCAGGTCGAAGCCAAGGTAGGTCGTGCGGAGGTTCATGCCGGGGTCTCCTGGGCGTTG
>CAYQBA010000137.1:0-10397 GCA_964415605.1 uncultured Anaerolineales bacterium
GCGTCAGGCACATCAGCTACCTCCGCAGCGAGCGGCAGATCGACTTCCCCAACGCCAAGCCCGGGGACACCGTGGACGTGCCGACGGTGACGCTGATCGCGGGCGACCTCAACCAGGACGACGTGGTGGAGGCCGAGGACATGGCCACGGCAGGCCGCAACCTCGACCTGGTTCTCAACCCGGCCAACCCCAACCCGCAGTGGGAGTCGGCGGCGGACATCACGAACAACAACGCCGTCAACGTGGCCGACACGACCGGCGTGTACGTCAACGTGTGGCGCACGGCCCCGATGCCATGGTCGGAGACGCCGGTCCTGGGCGGCAGGCCAATCGACCGTGCTGGCCTGGGCGGACCCGCGGCCATATCCGAGCCGGCACCACGAGCCGCCCGCGCGGTGGGCAAGCAGGCCGGCGCGACCATCAAGCTCCAGCCGTCGCCCGCCCGCGGGAGCGTCGGTGGCGAGGTGCCGGTGGATATCGTGGTCGAGGGCGTCGAGGACCTGTACGCGTTCACGATGGCGCTGACGTTCGACCCGGCGGTGGTTCGGGTCAAGGACGCCAACCCCAACGACGCCCCGGTTCAGATCCGGATCGGCGAGTTCCTGGACCCGATCAACCAGCAGGTCGTCTTCAACGAGGTCGACAATGCGGCCGGGCGGATCGTGTTCGCGATGACCCAGCAGCGACCGGCGGTCGGGAAGTCCGGGGACGGCGTGCTCGGTACGATCGTGTTCGAGGGCAAGGCGGCTGGCAAGAGCCCGATCGCGTTCGAGCGTCACCGTCTGGCCAACAACGCCCGGCCGGTCTCGCTGGAGATGCCGGCAACGGCAAGCCCGGGCGAGATCGAGATCGGAGGTGACGGCTTCCTTAAGAACATCTCGACGCGGAGCTACGTCGACGTCGGGGACAAGATCATGATCGGGGGGTTCATCATCGAGGACGGCCCGGCCAAGGTGATGATCCGGGCGCTGGGCCCGAGCCTGCCGGCGGAGCATGTCCCCAACCGGCTGGCGGACCCGCGGCTGCGGCTGATCCGCATGAGCGACACGGCCGAGATCGACGCAAACGACAACTGGGGCGACTCGCCGCGCCAGGCCGAGATCGCCGCGGACCCCTTGCGGCCGACCGACCCGCGCGAGGCGGTGATCCTCGCCGAGCTGCCCAAGGGCGCCTACACCGCGCTGGTCGACGGCGTCGGCGGCGGCACGGGCATCGGGCTGGTCGAGGTGTTCTGGGTGAGCGGCGAGGGCCGGCTGAAGAACATCTCGACGCGCGCCGGCGTGCGGCTGGGCGACGAGGTCATGATCGGCGGCTTCATCGTGCGCGACGGGCCCACCGAGGTGGCGATCCGGGCGCTCGGCCCGAGCCTGCCGCCGGAGCACGTGCCCGACCGGCTGATGAACCCCACGCTGCAGCTCTTCAGCGGGTCGACGCTGCTGATGGAAAACGACGACTGGGGCCAGGCGCCCAACGCCGGCGTGATCGGGGCCGATCCGCTGCGGCCGCGAAGCACCAGCGAGGCGATGATCATCACGACGCTGCAGCCGGGACCGTACACCGCCATCGTGCGCGGGGTGGGCGGCACGACCGGCATTGGGCTGGTCGAGGTGTTCAAGCGGACCCCCGCCAACACGCCGGGGCTGCTGGGCACCTTCGACCGGCTGGGCCAGGGTTTGCGCGTGCCCATGCCCGCGGGCCGGATCGGCTCGCGCTAGCGCCCCAGCGCTCCTCCCCCGCGCGGCCCGGCCCGGGCAGGTCCGGGCCGCGCGGGGCCGTCAACCGTCGACCAGGTGGCCGGGCTGTTCCAAGGGTACCCGACTCGGGGCGGCCCGCCGCCCACCAACCACAGGAGAGTGCCATGCGAACGTGCCTATACTCACGCCGACTTCTCGTCCCGCTCTGCCTTGCCGCCGTCGCCGGCGTGAGCCAGCCGCCGGCGCAAACCACGACCGCCGGCCCGGCGAGTGGCATCGAAGGCGGCGGGTCGACCGGTGTGGCGGTCATGAACCTGTCACACACAGACCCTGCGAACCTCGTCTTCCGTTTCGCCAAGCACGGCGGGGCGGCGCCGATTGAGGTCGCTCGCGCCAACGTGCCGCCTGGGTCGCCGTCCACAGTCTACCTGCCCGCCGAAGCGGCGCTCGCGAACGGCGCGTACGCCTTGGAGGTGTTGTCGGACCAGCCCATCGGCGCCGTGTCACACACCGCGTGGTCGCCCAACGGCGGCATCGTGGAAGCCAACGCCGCGGAAGCCGGCCGCGACATCATCGTGCCGCTGCTCTATCGGCGGTTCAACGGCAGGACCTCGGTCATGGCCGTCCAGAACACCTCCCCGGACGCGGCGGCCACCGTCGACCTCGAGGTCTTCGCCAGTGGCCTGCCCGAGCCGCAGGCAACCCTGTCCTTTGCGCTCCCGGCCGGAGCCGGCCGCACCCTTAACCTGACCGACGCCAGCCTGGCGGCGCTTCCAGACTTGCTGGCTGGATGGGGGCGCATCACGGCCAGTCAGCCGATCGCCGTGCAGAGCGTCGTCGACAGCCTCGGCATGGCGGGCTTCGGTGTGGCGGGCGTGCCGGTCGAAGGGGCGGCGGCGACACTCCACGCGCCGATGGTGTACAACGCATTCGTGGCGGACCCGTCGGCGGTGCTCACGTCGGG
This sequence comes from uncultured Anaerolineales bacterium, assembly GCA_964415605.1. Lineage (GTDB taxonomy): Bacteria > Chloroflexota > Anaerolineae > Epilineales > Epilineaceae > UCB3. Next base: position 2,659 of record CAYQBA010000137.1, read on the forward strand.
CGTCACGGTTCTCAATCCAGGCGCCGAGCCGGTCAGCGTGCGCGTCAGGTATCACGGTGCGGACGCCGGGAGCACGGCCAACGCGTGCGCCGGGCAGACGATCGAGCACAACGGTGGAGTCCCGGTGGTGCTGGCACCGGGCGAGATGCAGACCTTCAACCAGGGCACCGGGCCCCTCTCGGTAGCGGGCCCGAGCGGGCTGGCGCCGAGCTGCGCCGCGTCGGCGGTCATCGAGACCACCGGGGGCGCCGTGCTGGCGGTGGTGAGCATCCAAGGCGGCGGCGGGAAGCAGACCGTCGCCGCCTACGAAGCGGTGGCCGCCGGGGGCGGCGACCGGCGGGTGGCGCTCCCGCTCGTCCGGCGCGAGCATACGACCGCGCGGCTGACCACGGCGATTCAGGTGCAGAATCTCGCCGACGCGCCCGCCGCCGTCACCCTGCGGGTGCGCGACTCCCGCGGCACCGACATCCCGTGCGATGCGGCGTGCAGTGGAACCATACCGCCTGGCGCCAGCCGGCTGTGGTGGCCGATGGACATCTCGGCGTGGCCGGCCGGGACCTATGGCGAGGCCTGGATCGACAGCGACCAGCCCGTGGCCGCGGTCGTGAACGATCTGAGCCTCGACAACGGGCTGGATCAGGCCGCGTACGTGGGCCTTCCCGGCAGCGGCACGCGTGTCGCACGCTTCCCGTTGGCGCTGAAGGCCCACACCCTCATCCCGCTCTCGGTGACACAGACCCCGTCTGTCTCGCCGGCGCCGACGCTGACCCGGACGCCGACGGCGCCGCCGACGAGCGGCCCGTCGCCGACGCCGACGCAACTCCCGACGGGAGGCGGGCAGAAGGGCGCAGGTACCTCGGGGATGCTGGTCGTCAACTTGTCGTCATCCGACGCGGCGGACATCGGCGTGGGGTTTCACGGCTACTCCGGGCGGGCTCCGGTTACCGTGGACCGTCGCGGCGTCGCCGCCGGTGCGGCCGCGAGCATCTACCTGCCCGCCGAGCCGGAGCTGAGCAACGACTTCTACGCCGCGCGCGCCACGTCGGCACAGCCGATCGCGGCCCTGGGCCGAACAGACTGGTCGGCATCCGGGGGAGCGCTGGTGGAGGGTCCCTCTGAGCCATCGACCGACGTCATCGTGCCGCTGCTCTTGCGTGGGCTCGGCGGGCAGGACTCGCTCGTGGCCATCCACAACGCCAGCGCCGACACGGCAACCCAAGTTGCGTTCCAGATCTTCGCCAGCGGGCAGCGCGAACCACTGGTCGTGTGGAGGGATCGGCTCCACGCGGGTCGGTCGACGGTGATCGACCTGAAGACCCACCCGGTGGGTTTGGCGCTGCCGGGCAGCGTCGCCCTGTGGGGACGCCTGACGGCCGACGTGCCGATCGCCGTCACGAGCATCGTGAACGCCGCCACAACGGCCAGAACGGTCTACGACGTCGCCGGAGTCCCCGCTGAACGGGCCTCCGTCCGGCTCGCGGCGCCGATGGCATTCAACGCGTTCAAGGCGGACGACTCCAACGGCGCGCTCACGTCCGGCATCTCGGTGCTCAACCCAGGCGCCGCGCCCGTCCAGGTGCGCGTGACGTACCGCGGCGCCGACACCGGAGACCGGGCCAACGCTTGCGCCGGGCAGACGATCGAGCACAATGGCGGGGCCCCGGTGACGCTGGCCCCCGGCGAGCTCGCGATCTTCTACCAAGGCGATGTCTCCATTCCGGTGACTGGGCGAAGCGGTCTCCCCGCCAACTGTGCGGCGTCGGCGGTCGTGGAGGCCACCGGCGCGGTGTTGGCCGTGGTCAACGCGGCCCACTCGACACACGGGACCGGGGGCGCCTACGGTGCGGTGTCCGATGTGGATGCCGGCAGGCGTGTGGCGCTGCCGATGATCAGGCGCGAGCATACGCCTGCGCGGCTGACCACGCCGATCCAGGTGCAGAACCTCGCGGACGCGCCGGCCAGCGCCACGTTGCGACTGCGCGACTCAAGAGGTCTCGACATCGCCTGCGGATCGGCGTGCCAGGCCACGATTCCTCCCGGTGGCAGCCGATTATGGTGGCCCACCGACGTCGCCGCGTGGCCGGCGGGCACCTACGGCTCCGCGTGGGTGGAGAGCAGCCAGCCGGTGGCCGTGGTGGTCGACGATCTCAGCCTGTCGGGAGCCTACGACCAGGCGATCTACGTGGGCCTCGTCGATCGCGGCGCGCGAGAGCAGGTCATGCCCTTGCTGATGGGCGGCGGAAGACCGAGCGCGTCCCTGCCGACCCCGACCGACACGCCGACCCCCACGGCCACCCCGACCCCCACCCCTACACCCACGCCGCGGCCGGCATACCTGCCGCTGCTCCGCCACGACGCCCCGCAGGGTTAGCCCCGCCCGCGGTCGCCGCGGCGCCGACCGCCTGGTGCGGCCGGCGCCGCGGCTCGTGGCGAGGTCGCGCCTCCGGACCGGGCCAGGGAGCCCGGGCCGCGCAGCGTCCGCCGCCCCCCGGACCCTTCAGCGACTGGCGCCCGCGCGATCCCCATTCCAGACCGCGGGCAGGTGCCAGCGACCCGCGGGCAACCAGCGCCCGTCGCGGAGCGTCAAGCCGCCGTCGGCGGTCGCCAGCCACACCGTGCCGTCGCGCGCGATGGCGATGCCGGCCACCCCCGCGCGCAGCGGGCTGTTGCCGGAATCGTAGCGGCTGCGCCAGGCGCCATCCGAGCCCCGGACGACCAGGCCGCCGGAGTGCACGGCGAGCCACAGCGTGTCGCCGCCGTCGAACTCGGCCGCGGTGACGATGCAAGGCACCTGGCGATGCCCGGCGCACAGCGGATTGTCCGACAGGTCGGTGATGTCCCAACCGCCCCCGGTCCATGCGTGGGCCAGGAGGTCGTAGCGGAGACCGCCCGGCAGCGCGGGATCGTCGCGCTCCAGCGTCAGGAACGCGACGGGCCGCCCCGCGGGGTCAACGGCGGCCGCCGAGGCGAAGCCGGCCGGCCGGCGCCCGCTGGCGGGATCCGGGGACAGGGCGGCATAGGCATGCACCGACCCGTCCGACAGCCTGACGAGGCCGTGCGGCAGAACCGCCACCGGGTCGGCGCTCAGCGGCGGGAAGTGCACCATCGGAAGCTCGCGCACGGAAAGGGCGGGCTCGAAGTCCGGCGCCACGCTGGCCGCGAGGCCGCCATCCGCGGTGAAGGCCACCAAGCCGGCCGGGGCGCACGCGACCGGCGAGGGACACGCGCCGGCCGGGTCGAACGGGACCCAGGCGCGCCCTGCGGGGTCAAGCGCGACGCGGTCGACGAGCTGCGCCGCGGGCGCGGCCGGTGCATGCCAGATGCCTCCGGCCAACCGCGTTCCGCCCACCCAGACGCCCCCGGCGGGGTCGACGGCCCAGAAACCCGGGAGCGTTCCTGAACGGATCAGGGACTCGGGGTCATGCTCGACTGCCGCCCGGAGGGACGCGAATCGCGCGCGCGCACCGTCGGCCGCGACGCGAGTCACGGCCTCGGCACCACTTGGCGCGGCCAGATGACGCAGCCAGACCGTGCCGTCCGACCCGACGCGCACCGCCGTCGCCGGCTCCGTCGGGGGGAGGCCCCGGGACGGCCGGGCGCTCGCCGTTGCCAGGACGAGCATGAGCCCGCCGACGGCGGTCACGACGGCGGCGACGCCACACGCGTTGGCCCGGGTGGGCAGGCCGGGATTGCCTGGCAATCCGCTCACCTGGACGAGGTCGCCCGCGCCAACCCAACGTGCCGATCCGGGCCCGATGACGCGTGCGCGTCCCAGGTGGTGCCCGGCGTCATGGGCGAAGCCGCGTCAGGAACGGCAGGTAGGCCGTCTGACCGGTGGCGCCGCCATAGCGCAACGCGCCGCGCTCGGTGCCGATCCAGACCGCGCCCGCGCCCGCCGCGATGGCCGCGACGGGCGCTCCGAGCGGGCTGTTGGCGGACGTGAACGTTTGCACCCAGCGGCCGCCCTGGCGCACCGCGATCTCCCCGCGGCGGGTCGCGATCCACAAGGCGCCCTGATCGTCGTAGGCAGCCGCCACGATCGGGATCGGGTACGCGGCGGCCGCGTCGGCCAACGGCAGCCCGTCGAGCGGATCGCGCTGCCAGCTCCCGCCGGTCCACCCATACGACACCGCCCGGTACGTGCCCTGGCCGGCCGCCGCATCGACCACCGCGAACACCTCGAGCCGCCCGTCCGGGCGCCGCGTCGAGGCCGTGATCCACCCGAACCCGGCCCGCCCGGTGGCCGGGTTGCGGGCGAGGTCCGGAATCGGATGCGGCGTGCGGTCGGGCGGGAACCAGGCGGCCTCCGGGCCGACGACTGCGACGCCGCCGCCCGCAAGGCGAGCCTCGAGGCGCAGGGACGGGACGCCGAGGGCGCCGGGCTCGGAACGCCGCGGCAACAGCATGTCGCCTTCCGCCCCGCCGGCGGCGTCCATGCCGACGATCCCTTCGGCTCCGCAGTCCGGTCCGGCGTCACACGAGGCCGTGGTCGAGAACGGCACCCACACACGCTCGCCACCGTCGATCACGACGCGCTCCGCGTGGCGCAGGTCGCCGGCCGCGTCGGCGACATCCGGCCGGAGCGTCTGCCACGCAGCGCCGTCGTACCTCGAAGCGCCGACCCAGACGGCGCCTCCGGCGCCCGGCGCCCAGAACTCCGGCAGCGTGCCGCCCGCGACAATCGCCGCACGGTCGGCGGCGACGGCCGCGCGCAAGCTGGCAAAGTCGCGCCGCCGCCCGCTCGGCTCGATGACCGTCGCCGTGTCGGGGCCGCCGGCGATGGCCGCCACCCGGAACCACACGCGCCCGGCCGCGTCCACGGCCACGGCCCGGACCGGGCCGGTCGGGAGCATGCCGCCGGGCGTGGCCCAGCCGGGCGCCGAGCGAAGCGGCGTCGCGGTCGGGGTCGCCGATCCCGGCGTTGGCGTGGCGGCGGTACGGGTTGCCGTCGCGGTCGGGGTCGCCGTGCGCGCCGGGATGGGGCTGGGTGTCGCCGTGCCGGTTGCCGTTGGCGGCGTTGGCGGCGTTCCCGGCTGACCCGCGGTCACGGTGATGACGCCATCGGTGGCCACGCGGGCGATCTCGCGCGACCCCGAGTCGGACAGGAGCGTGCGGGCGAGCCCCAGCGTGCTGGTGCCGGCGCCGACGCCGCGCACCGTCAACCGCATGACCGTGCCCGAGCCGTTGACGCCAGGACGGGCGCCGCTCAGGGTGAACGAGAAGAGCAGCTTGTTGTTCGCGGTGTCGACGACGTTGCGCAGGATGGTGAACGGGGCGACAAAGTCCCCCGGCACGGCCTGAATGCCGGGTTGAAGGAGGTTTTGGTCGACGATCTCGAGCACGGCGGGATCGTACGCCACCTCAACCTGGCCGGCGTAGAGGTCGCGCACATCCGCCAGGTGCAAGTCCAAGTCGATCGTATCGCCGACACGGACCGTCGCCGCCGGCGGCACGAAGTCCAGGGTCGTTGACTGCTCGGTGCGGTCGGACCGGCTGACCGGTACCAGCTCGCGCGCGCCGGTTGTGACCTCGAACGCGGCGGCCGCTGAGCGGCCACGGCCGATCTCGGTGGCGGCCAGGTTCCAGATGCCCGCGGGCGTGCGCGCGATGACCTCGGCGTTCCAGGCGCCGGCCGATCCGGCGACACGGTCCGGCAGATCGATTCGGCGCTGCGTGGCAGGCTCGATCAGCCACAAGGCTATGGTGTCGTGCGCGACAAACTCGGAGGCGGAGGCGGCCAGCAGATCCCCCACGATGGCCTGGGCAGGTGCGATCTGGACGACCGGCCACGGCTGGTCATCCCGGCAGCCCTCGACCCGCACGTCGTCGACGTAGAGCTCCGTGGGATCGCGGCGGTTGCTGCCCGCCTCGAAGCCGATCGCGCTGACGTCCGCCGGGAGGCGGTAGCCGGATGGGCGCCACGCGCCGCGCGGGCTCAGGTTGCTGACCATCTCGACGCGCGTCTTCACACCGCCCCCATCGTACCACACGAAGGCCATCCAGTCCTCCGGTCGCGTGTTCGACCCGGGCTCCTCGCTCTCCACCTTCCACCAGAACGACACCCAATGGTGCGTCGCGCCTGACGGCGGGGCTATGGCGTGGGTCAGCGTCGCGCGCGTGTCGTTGCGTCCCGTCAACATAGCCGAGGCCGTGCCCTGGCCGGTCCGGTCGACGTAGCGCAGCGCGGCCTGACCGTCCCAGCGCCAGCCCTGGAAGCCGCTCTCGAATCCGCCGTTGGGCACGAGGTCCCGATCGCACGACGGCTGCCGGGTCGGCGTCGAGGACGGCACCTCCGTAGGTGTGGGCACCAGCGTCGTGGGCGTGGCCGACGGCAGCGCGGATGCCGTGGCGCTTGCGGGCGGGCTGGGGGTGCGGCTGGCGGCGATGGTGGGCGTGCGCGTGGCGGTTGGACGCGACGTGGGCGTGGCGGTCCGCGTGGCGCTCGGGGTCGCGGTCGGCGTGTCGCCCGGCGCTCTGGGCGTGTCGCTCGGGGTGGCGCTCGGCGTGGCGCTCGCGTCCGGGGTCTGCGTGCGCGTCGGTGTACGGGTCGGTGTACGGGTCGTCGTGTGCGCCTCCGTCGGCGTCGCCGTGCGGCTCGCGGTCGACCGCGGGGTCCAAGTCGGCGTCGGCGACGCGGCCGCGGGGCTCCACGTCGCGGCGTCGACGGCCAGCCAGCGGCTGTCGTACCACCAGTACCAGGTCGCCGAGGCGCTGTACCAATGGGCGCGACGGGCGACCGCGGTCGTCAGCAGCTCGCCGGTGGCCGCGCGCCATGTGAGCGGCGCGCCCCCGGGGCCGAGGCACCGGCCGTGCTCGATGTCGGGTACGTAGCCATAGCCGTTGACGGAGGTGCGGTACAGCCGCAGGATCTCGCGCACCAGGCGCCGCATCTCGCCGAACCACGGCGCCAGCACCGCCGCGTTGGCCTCGGCGTAGCTCGACTCGAAGCCCGGCGGCGGCGCCTCGGCGACGCGTGCCGCGGCCAGCCGCATGAACCCGCCGGCGCCCTGCAAGAGCAGGTTGTAGGCCCCGAACCCCCACTCGGTCACGAGGTAGCCCGACGGCGTTCCGCTGGCGCAGGCCGGCACGGCCACCCACGGCAGGCCGGGGCCCTCGCGGCCGTTGGCGGCGCCGGACGCCACGCTCCCGGCCGGCAGGGCCACGTCGCGATCCCGCCACAGGTAGCGCGTGGCCAACGGAACGGTCGCGTCGCTCGGGTCGACGAAGAGCGGCTTGCGCAGCGGGGATGCGAACGCGAAGCACGCCGGGTCCGCCGGGTCGGCGCCGGCGAGGCAGCGGTAGTAGGTCGATTGCAGCAACCACACCCACACGCTGAACTCGTCGGGGTGGTTGCGGTGGACGGCGTCGTACAGGGACGGCGCGAGCACGGCGTCGGCCTTGTCGTCAAGCACTTGTCCGAAGATCACCGACCCGTAGAGCGGGTTCGGACCTGGCATGTGGTTCTCGATGGCGCCCGGCGACTCGGCCCCGCCGGTGGCCCAGGTGTCCCCGTCGAGGGCCATCGACTGCGGGCTGGTGCTGTCCTCTCCGAGGCTGAGCCTCCCGTTTTGGCGCTCGGCGTCGTGCCGCCCCGCGGACAACGTGCGGATGGCCTGCACGCCGCCCGGGGCCCACGTCCACTCCAGATCGTCCTGATAGCCCTCGCCGCCATGCCAGCCGGCGACACCGTAGCCCAGTCGATCCGACACGACCGTGTAGCCGCCCGGCCCGATCGCGCC
>CAYQBA010000137.1:10407-12792 GCA_964415605.1 uncultured Anaerolineales bacterium
GCTCCTCCCCCCCCCCCCCCCCCCCCCCCCCCGCCCCCCCCCCCCCCCCGCCCCCCCCACCCCCGCGCCCCCCCCCCCCCCCCCCGGGGCGGGGGCGGCGCCGCGGGATCACCGGATTGGGCCAGCAGGCCGAGCAGGCGCATGCCGGCACGCGCGCCGACATACGTGCCCAGCCATTCCTCGGCGCTCGATCCCAGGTTCGTCTCGCCGCAGCCGTACGCGCTTGGCGCTCCCGCACGCTGGCCGCACCCGTCCGCGCCGTAGTAGCCGCCGAACGGTGAGTTCTGCCCCCCCAGGCTCAGGCGCCGGGCATGCGCCATGCACGCCCGCCCATCGCCCGCGTCGAATCCGAACTGGGCGCAATACCACTCCCCCGGCACGGTGAAGTCCGCGTCGAACCAGAGCCCGTCGTTGGTCCCGGCATCCACGCTCGCGGGGCGCAGGCTCTCGATGGGCTGGCCGTCGATCACGAAGCTTCCCGTGCCCGCCAGCGCCGGCTCACGTGCGACCGCCGCGTCGTACGTCGCCCGGCTGCCCAGGTCCGCGAAGCCTGCCGTGCGCGGCCCCGACGGCTGCGCCTGGACCCACTCCCACCAGATCCGCTGCCCGAGCGCGCTGATCACGGCGAGCGCGTTGCGCCGATCGGCCACACTGCCCCAGGCATGATGGCGCTCGAGGGCCTGCAGCGTGCGGACGTACGGGAGCAGCAGCCAGCCCGCGCTCCGGGTCAAGCTGGCCTGGAACGCGGCATCCTCACGCCGGTCGCGGAGCATCTTGACCAGCGTGTCCCGCATGTGGGCCTCGTAGGCACGGATGAGCGCCGCATGGTAGGGCTTGTGGTCGCGCGGCCCGCGGCCCGTCGTCGGCGCCGGGCCGTCGGCGCGGTCCGCGTCGTACTCCAGGACAAACGCATGATAGAGCGCGTGCTGGCCGGCGGCGATCACCAGCGACTCGGCCGCCGAGAATCGAACCCCTGGGCCGAACAGGGTCAGCCCGCCGCGATACGGCCTGGCGAGCGCCAGCGCCAGCCGCGCGCCGGTGCAGTCGATGACAGCGGCGGCCCCCTGGGCCCCGTGGCAGGCCGGCGAGACGTCGACGCGCGGATCGACACGCCCGCCAAGGCTCTCCCAGAGCGTGTCCGGGTCCTTGGGGGCGGCCGCCAGGCGCGCCGTGTCGAGCGGCGCGAGGTCGTCGGGGGGCGCAAGGGGCGCGGCTTCCTGATTGTAGTACGCCAGGAGCAGCGAGCGCACGTCGGTCACAAGGCCATCATCCGGCCAGGCGAGCGCGGCCGGGCTTTGTCCCGCCGCCGGGGCGGCTTGCCCGAGCATCAAGCACACCAGCGCCGTTGCGGCGACGATGCGGCCGCGCGCCGGGGAAGGACGTGGCGAGCGTTGAAGCGCTGACATGTGGCACCGGCCTTTCTCGCGTTCGAGGACGGTGGTTCCAGGCCCGCGAAGCACGTCCTCGGAACGGGCCGTCAATCGATGTATGACGGTGAGCGGGACTCCCCGCGCGGCCCGGGCCCGTCCGGCCCGGGCCGCGCGGGGGCTATCCGCCGCTAGCGCGAGCCGATCCGGCCCGCGGGTAAGGGCACGCGCAGGCCCCGGTCCAGCCGATCGAGGGGGCCGAACAGCCCCGGCGTGAAGGCGGGGGTCCGCTTGAACACCTCGACCAGCCCGATGCCGGTCGTGCCGCCCGCGCCGCGCACGATCGCGGTGTACGGGCCCGGCTGCAGCGTCGTGATGATCATCGCCTCGCTGGGACTCTGCGGCCGCAGCGGATCGGCCGCGATCACGCCGGCGTTGGGCGCCTGGCCCCAGTCGTCGTTCTCGGCGAGCAGCGTCTGCCCGCTGTAGATCTGCAGCGTGGGGTTCATCAGCCGGTCGGGCACGTGCTCCGGCGGCAGGCTCGGGCCGAGCGCCCGGATCGCCACCTCGGTGGGCCCGTCGCGCACGATGAAGCCGCCGATCATGACCTCGTCGCCCAGCCGCACGCCGGCGCGCGTCGAGATGTTCTTCAGCCGGCCCTCGCCGCTCACCCAGAACACCTCGACCAGCCCGATGCCCGTGCCGCCGCCGACGCCGTCGACCAGCGCGGTGTAGGCGCCCTTGGGCAGCTCGGCGAGGATCACCGCCTCGCGCGGGTCGGTCGGCCGCAAGGGGTCGGCAGCGATCTCGGCCTGCCGCGGCGAGTCGCCCCAGTTGTCGTTGGCGGCGATCTCGGCCGTGTCGCTCATCCGGATCAGCCGCAGCCGCGGGTCCGCCAGCCGGTTGGGGACGTGCTCCGCCGGCAGGCTCGGGCCCAGGGCCCGGATCATCACCTTGGCCGGCCCGTCCTCGATGATGAACCCCCCGATCATGATCTTGTCCCCGACGTCCACGTGGC
>CAYQBA010000138.1:0-12783 GCA_964415605.1 uncultured Anaerolineales bacterium
GCGTTGGGGTTCGGCTCGCGCCCGCCGCCGGGCCGTCGCCCCGGCTCGCCGGTGGCGCGCGGCGTGGCGTTCGGATCCGGCGTCGCGTTCCCGCGGTCGCGCCTGCGCCCCGGCATCTCGGTCGCGCGTGGCGTCGACCCCGCGAGGCGCGCGGTCGCGGTCGGCGGTGCGCCGGACGCCGTCGGCTCCGGCGTCGCGGTGACGTCCTCCGCGCTGCCGGGGGCCGACGGCGTGCCGGCGGCGTCGCTGCCACGGCCCGTTCCCTTCTGGCGGTCATCATCGTTGTCGGCGTTGTCGTCGTCGTTGCCGGCGCCTGGCGCCCCGCCCGGATCAGAGGCGGTTGGCGGCACGATTGTCGGCGTGGCCGTCCACTCCGGCACGGGGCTCGCCGCCGGCGTGCGCGTCGGCGCCGGCGCGGCCGTCGGGGTTGCCTCATCCGGCAGCATCCACAGCACGTGGTGCACGTGCGTGATGGCCTGGCGCATCGCCCGGGCGACCGCCGTGGCCGGCGCCTCACCGGCCAACGCGGCCGTGCCGCCCACGGCCAGGACCGACAGCGCGATGAGCGCGGCCGTGCCTCCGAGCGCCAGGCGGATCACCGGGTGCGATCGCTCGCGCCGGGGGCCGAGGACGCGCGGTGCGATGGCCGCCCAGTCGGCGGCCCGGCCGGGCCGTGGGCGTGCGGCATACGCCCGCAGGGCCTCGACGACTTCGGCGTGCTCGGCCCGCAGGCGCGCGACCGCCGCGGCGCAATCGGGGCACGCCGCGATGTGCGCGCGGGCCGCGTCGGCCTCGGCGGCATCCAGCGTATCGAGCGCGGCTGCCAGGCGCAGCGCTTCGGTCAGATGGGTGTTCATGGCGCGTCTCCGCCCTTCCCCTCGTTCGCCGCTCGCGCGGCGCTCCCCCCCCGGGGCTCCGTTGTCGCCCACGCCCGCCGCAGCGCCGCCGCGGCGGAGTTGACGCGGGCCTGGGCCGTGCGCAACGGCACCCCCAGCACCTCGCCCAGCTCGGCGAAGCTCAGCTCCTCGACCTCGCGCAGGAGCAGCGCCTCGCGCTGCAGGTCCGTGAGGTCGCCGAGCGCCCGCGCGATCCGCCGGTCGGTGTCGACGTGCTCGATGTCCGGGGCCGGCGTCGCCGGCTCCTCGACGTCACCGCGCTGGAGCCAGCCGAACAGCCGGTCCTGCAGCCGCCGGCGCCGCAATCGGTCGCGGCAGCGGTTGACGGTGATGGTATGCAGCCACGTCGAGAATGCCCCGCGCTGCGGGTCGTAGCGCTCGAGGTGGCTCAAGGCCTGCACCATCACGTCCTGCATCACGTCCTCGGCCTCGTCGTGGTCGCGCAGAATGCCGTACGCCAGCCGGAACACGGGCTGCCGGTGCCGCTCGTACAACTGCCTCAGCGCGGCCTCGTCACGCGATCGGGCTCGCTGGATCAGGTCATCGACCAAGCTGAATGGTCTCCGTCACGGTCTCGATCGCATCCCGCGTCATCATCGATACGGCTCATGCGGGGCTAATGATTGCATGGCCCGCGCGGGCCGGCGAAGTCGGCGACGCCGGGCGGCCCCGGGGCGGGCGCCGGGGTCACGCGCACACGCCCCCGGGCGACGGCCCGGGGGCGTGTGCGATGCGGGTGGGAGTGGGTGGCGCCTCAGTCCCAGGACAGCGCGGCCCCCACCTGGTACTCGGTCACCCGCGTCTCGAAGAAGTTCTTCTCCTTGGCCAGGTCCGTGGCCTGCGACATCCACGGCAGCGGGTTGGCGGTACCGTACTGCTTGGAAAGGCCGATCCGTTCCAGCCGCCGGTCCGCGATGTGCTCGACGTATTGGCTGAACTGCTCGGCGTTGATGCCGAGCAGCCCCTGCGGGCAGGCGTCGTGGGCGTAGGCCTTCTCGAGCTCGACCGCGCGCCGGATCAGCGCGACGAGCTCGGCCTCGAACGCGGGGGTCCAGATCGCCGGGTTCTCGGCGCGGATGGTGTTGATGAGGTCGCAGCCGAACGCCAGGTGGAGGCTCTCGTCGCGCATGATGAACTCGAACTGCTCGCCGATCCCCACCATCTTGTTCTGCCGCTTGAGGGCCAGCATCATCGCGAAGCCGGCGTAGAAGAAGATGCCCTCCATGATGACGTAGAAGCCCACGAGGTCGCGGACGAACTTCTGGACGTTGGCGTCGCCCTCGGTGGTGAAGTGCGGGTCGAACACCACTTGCGTCAGGTCCACCACGAACGCGTCCTTGGCGTGGATCGACGGGATCGTGTTGTACATGTTGTAGATCTCGTCGGGATCCAGCCCCAGCGTGTCGCAGCAGTAGATGAACGTATCGGTGTGGATGGCCTCCTCGAAGGCCTGGCGCAGCAGGTACTGCCGCGCCTCGGGATTGGTGATGTGGTGGTAGACGGCCAGCACGATGTTGTTGGCCGTCAGCGACTCGGCCGTGGAGAAGAAGCCGAGGTTCCACAGGATCAGGCGGCGCTCGGTCTCGCTGAGCGCCGCCGGCGACTTCCACTGCTCGACGTCGCGCTGCATCGAGATCTCCTCGGGCACCCAGTTGTTGGCCACCCCGGCCTTGTAGTGCTCGCGCGCCCACGGGTAGTGGATCGGGAGGATCTTGTTGGGGTCGGTCTTGGAGTTGTTGATGATCGGCATGGTCCACCTCGTCGCGGATCGGGTTGGGATGGGGCGGGGCGCGGCCGCGCCGGCCCGCCTACTGGCAGGCCTCGCAGTCGGGGTCGTCGATGCGGCACAGCTTGACGTCGGCGGTGGCAGCGGCCATGCCCGTTGCCATCGCCGACCGCGTGTCACCGGCGCCGGCGCGACCACCGGCGACGCTTTCGGCCACGCCGGCATGGGCGTGCGCATGCGGCGCGACGCCGTTGCGGCCGCCGTTGGAGACCGGCGCGGCCGTGGGGGGGCGGCGGGCCCCCCGCCGGGGGCGCACGGAGCCCCGGCCGCCCCCCCCCCCCCCGCGGGGGGGCCCCGGCCCCGAGTGGGGGGGGGGGGGGATGACCACAAGCCGCCGGCTGCGGCGCATCGTCGCCGTGCCCGCCGGCCGCCACGGCGTCGGCGCCGAGCGCCGCGTAGTCGCGCTTCTGCGTGAACCCGAAGCGCGCCGCGTCGAGCGTGCTCTTCTCGATCTGGCTGACGGCCAGCGTGCGCAGGTAGTAGGTGGTCTTGAGGCCCATCTGCCACGCCGCCACGTAGATGTCGGAGAGCAGCTTGCCGCTCGCGCCCTTCATGAACACGTTGTGGCTCTGGCTTTGGTCGATCCACTTGCCGCGCGCGGCGGTCTGGCGCAGCGCCACCAGCGGGTCGATGTCGAACGCTTCCTTGTACTTGGCGCGCAGGCGGGCCGGGATCGCCGGGATGCGCGCCACGTCGCCGTCGCAGTACTTCAGCTGGTCCAGCATCTCGGCGGTCCACAGCCCCAGCCGCTTGAGGTCGGCCACGAGGTAGGTGTTGACCACCGTGAACTCGCCGCTGATGTTGGCCTTGACGTACAGGTTCTTGTAGATCGGCTCGAAGGACGGGTAGCAGCCGGCGATGTTGGAGATGGTGGCCGTGGGGGCGATGGCCATGGTGTTGCTGTTGCGCATGCCGTGGCGCCGCACGTGGTCGCGCACCGGCGCCCAGTCCAGCCGGCTGGCGCGCGAGACGTCCACGGGCAAGCCGCGCTCGGCTTCGAGGAGGTCCAGCGTGTCGATCGGGAAGATGCCGCGGTCCCACTTCGAGCCGGCGAACGACGGGTAGGCGCCGCGCTCGCGCGCCAGCTCGGACGATGCCAGGATGGCGTGGTAGGCCACGATCTCCATGACGTGATCGGCCAGGTCGAGCGCGGCGGCATCCTCGAAGGCGAGGTCCATCTGGAACAGCGCGTCCTGCAAGCCCATGATGCCCAGGCCGATCGGGCGGTGGCGCAGGTTGGACGCGCGCGCCTCGGGGGTGGGGTAGTAGTTGATGTCGACGACGTTGTCGAGCATCCGGATGGCGGTGTTGACGGTCTCGGCCAGGCGCGCCTCGTCCAGCCGCCCTTCGGACGTGACATGCACGGAGAGGTTGACCGACCCGAGGTTGCACACCGCCGTCTCGTCGGCCGAGGTGTTGAGCGTGATCTCGGTGCACAGGTTGGAGCTGTGCACGACCCCGACGTGGTCCTGGGGCGAGCGCAGGTTGCAGGGGTCCTTGAAGGTGATCCACGGGTGGCCGGTCTCGAACAGCATCGTCAGCATCTTGCGCCAGAGCTGCTTGGCCGGCACGGTCTTGACCAGGCGCATCTCGCCGCGCCGGGCGCGCGCCTCGTAGGCGACGTAACGGTCCTCGAACGCCCGGCCGTAGAGGTGGTGGAGGTCCGGCACCTCATCGGGCGAGAACAGCGTCCACTCGCCGTCGGCCACGACGCGCTTCATGAACAGGTCCGGGATCCAGTTGGCCGTGTTCATGTCGTGGGTCCGCCGGCGGTCGTCGCCGGTGTTCTTGCGCAGGTCGAGGAAGTCCTCGATGTCGTAGTGCCACGTCTCGAGGTAGGCGCACGTGGCCCCGCGGCGCTTGCCGCTGCGGTTGATGGCCATGGTGACGTCGTTGGCGATCTTGAGGAACGGGATGACGCCCTGGCTCTCGACGTTGGTGCTCTTGATGGGCGAGCCGGTGGCGCGGACGTTGCTCCAGTCGTTGCCGATGCCGCCGGACCACTTGCTGAGTTGCGAGTTGTCGGCGTAGCTCTTGAAGATGTGCTGCAGGTCGTCCTCGACGGTCGTGATGTAGCACGAGCTGAGCTGGGGGCGCGTGGTGCCGGCGTGGAACAGCGTCGGGGTGGACGGGATGTAGCGCCGCGTGCTCATCAGCGCGTAGAACTCGAGCGCCCGCGCCTCGGGGTCGGCCTCTTCGATGGCCAGGCCCATGGCGACGCGCATCCAGAAGCCCTGGGGCAGCTCGGCGGGCAGGCCGTCGAGCCGGGCGAAGTAGCGCTCGTACAGGGTCTGCAGGCCGAGGTAGTGGAAGTCCAGGTCGCGCTCGGGCGCGAGCGCCGCCGCCAGGCGATCGAGGTCGAGGTTG
Source organism: uncultured Anaerolineales bacterium (assembly GCA_964415605.1). GTDB lineage: Bacteria > Chloroflexota > Anaerolineae > Epilineales > Epilineaceae > UCB3. The sequence continues at coordinate 5,050 of CAYQBA010000138.1, forward strand.
CCGAGGCGGGCGTCGAAGTGGCCGCGCGCGACGCCGGCGCGGATGCCGTCGACGAAGGCCTGGCGGTAGGCGGCGTCGCGGTCCTCGGCGCCGACGGACCGGCCGACGACCTCCTTGAAGAGGCGCTGCAGGAGCAGCCGGGCCGCCACGTAGCTGTAGGCCGGGTCGCGCTCGATGAACCCGGTCGTGGCCAGCACCATTGCCTGCTCGATGCGGCTGGTCGGGATGCCGTCGTAGACGTTGTTGATGGCCTGGCGCAGCACCGGGTCGATGTCGACGGCGTCCTCGAAGCCCTGGGCGGCGCGGCGCAGCGCCTCCTCGATGGTCTTGACGTTGAACAGCACGGTCCGCCCGTCGCGCTTGACGACGGTGAGGCGGCCGAGCCGGGCGTTCTCGACGGCCTGCTCGCGCGCGGCCTCGCGCAGCTTGTTGCGGTCGGCGCGATAGAGGATGTAGGCCTTGGCGACGCCGTACAGCTCCTCGCGCATGAGGTGCTTCTCGACGATGTCCTGCACGTTCTCGACGTTGGGGTAGAAGTCGACGAAGCGCCCCTGGATCTCGGCGCCGATGGCGTCGACGATGGCGTCGAGGGTGGCCTCGGGCACGGGCTGCCCGGTGGCGTCGATGGCCTTCTGGATGGCGCTGCGGATACGCGTCTGGTCGAAGTCGACGACATCGCCGGTGCGCTTGACGACCTTCAGGTCAAGCATGGACGCAATCTCCTTTGCTGATGGTGGGAGCCGGAGTGGGCCATCGCGGCGAACGCCCGCCGCGTCGCTCTGCCGGTGCCCGGCATGTGAGGGTCGCCGCGCGGTCGGTGGTCGGGTCGTCCGATGGTCTGGGGAGCTGCCCGGCCGGGCAGGACAGGGGAAGCGCGCGATCGATCGGATGCCGGCACCACGCAGGCTGGCGTATAGCCCGCAAAAACTACTACATGTAGTGATGCATGTCAACCCGGCCCACAAGATGTCCGGTCGGCTTTGCAGAGGCGGCGCGCGCCGGCGTCAGGATTGGGATGCTTAAGATTGCGTGCAAGTGCGAGGCAACGGCGGGGCCGTGGGCGTGCGGCGGGGGAACGGGAGCAGCGGCGTGGGGGTGGGGAGAGATAAGGGGGGCAGGGTGGTGGACGATGGACCTCTGCCCCCGGCCCGGAAGGCCGGGGGCAGAGGAATCCATGGAGGCCCCGCGGCGGCGGTACCGCTACCGCCGCGGTTCGAAAGCGCGGCATCCATGTCGGCGGCAGCGGCGGTTCGTCCTGGCCACCATGTCGGCGGCAGCGCGACGGGGCCGGCACCGACCGATCGGGATCACGGGTTGGGGTTGGGAATCGTCACCGTCTCGACGGCTCCGATCAGCCCGTTGCCGTCATTGCACCCGCACTGGATCTCCAGCGTCACCGGGTCGGGCCCGTAGAAGTGGATGAAGATCTGTCGATCCGCATAGCCGGAGAGGTTGTCGCCGTCCAAACCCGAGCAGCCGCTCGTGATCTCCTCGCCGTGGTCCCACGCAAAGTAGTCGTAGCAGCCGAGCCACGGCCGCTCGCGCCGGGTGACGAGGAAGCCGTCGCCGCCCACCACCTTGACGCGGAAGCTTGTCGAGTCCGGGCAGAAGGTGGCCGGATCGAGCGCCAGCGGGTGGCCCGAGCCGGGGTTGATGGGGCGCGGGTTCGGTCGGCCGAGGGGCTCTTTCGGTGGACACGAGTCGTCGTACTCCAGCCGCGGCAGGAGCGTCACGATCGGTCCGGCGGCATGGCTGGGCGACGCGTCGGTCGACAGGGCGGCGTAGGCGCCGCCGAGGGCGGCGACGGCCAGCAGGGCGGGCACGCCGATGCGGGTGGACAATCCGGTGCGCATTGATGACCTCCATGGATGGGGTTCGTGGGCGGTCGCCGCGGCTTCGATCACTCCGGCGTCTTGGCGGATATCCCGTGGGCGGCGTTTGCGCCGGCCGCGGATGCGTGCCTCGTCCGGCTCTGGGGCCTGGGCGACCAACTGGCTCCATTATCGGCGTGGGGCGTCCCAAAAACGTCCCACGGCCGCGACTACGGATCCGGTGGCAGGATCCAGCGGGCTGGGCGGAACGTTCGGGGCTCCGACGCCAAGTCCACCGCCGGGTCGACGAGCGGCCGGGCGGGGCGGCCGTTGAGCGACATGGCCGCGTGGGTGTAGATACGGATGCCCGGCCGGTCCGGGGACAACCCGTCGCGCAGGTGGTGGGCGAGCTGCAAGATCAGATCCGGACGGATCTCGAGCTTGCGCGCTTGCCAGTCCGCGAGCTGCGTCGCCGGATCGATCTCCCAGCGCGCGCCGGTCGCCGGGTCGGCGGCCGTGAAGGTCGTGGACCCGGTCTTGAGGTCGAGCATCATCCGCCAGGCGAAGCGCTCGCCTTCGCCGGTCCAGCTCGGGTTGCCGGGATACGCCAGGTGGCGCAGCGGCAGGGCGATCTGGGCGGCGACGTACGCCGCGAGGGCTGCCCGCAGCGGGCCGGTCGGCCACCCTGGCGACGTCGGGGCGGCGGGCGTGGCGGGGAGGACGGGCATGGGCCGTGGGCCGGGCGCGGCTGGGGGGACGGGCCCGGCGGGTACGGGGTTGGGCACGGCGTGGGGGAGCTGCGCCAACGGGGGATCCGGCTCGATCGGGCCGGCGGCCACGCTGTCGCGCGCCCGGCGCCCGCGCCTTGGGGCGAAGGTGGCCAGCGCGATCTCCCCCGCCGCGCGCGTCCATGCCGGCGGCAGGAGCAGCGGGAGCGCGGCGATCATCAGCCACGGGAAGATCCCGATCGGGAACAGCGCGGCATTGGTCAGGTGGAACGCGAGCACGGCGGCGAGCGCGACGAGGCGGGTGCGTGGCCAGGCCAGGAGCGGGATGACGGCCAGATCGAGCACGAGCCCGCCGTAGCTGATGACCCACGGCGCGGCGGGATGAGCGAGCAGCGGGCCGAGGACCGCGACCTCGGGTGCCTGCGCGAGGAACGTCCGCACCGGCTCGCCGCGCAGCCAGTCGGGGTTGAGCTTGGCCAGGCCGGCGAAGGTGTAGACGATGGCGATCTGGGCGCGCAGGATCCACAGGGTCCAACCGGGCGCTGTGGCGGACCGGCGGCGCGGGTCGAGCGCGGCGTCGAGCGACCAGGCGCGGTCGGCCGGGACGAGCGCCATGAGCCAGGCCAGGAGGCAGATCAGGTAGAAGTGGTTCTGGTAGAACGCGGCGTCGAGCACGAAGACGTACGTGAAGCCGAGCGCGAAGACGACGATCGCCGCGCGGTAGTAGACGCCGATCGCGACGAGGACGGCGGCGGCAAGGAGGACCCCGAAGTGCCACAGCATGCCGTCGCCGGGCCACGGGCGGACCCAATCGAGGCCGGGGTACGTGAAGTGGTAAACCGGATCGACGAAGAGGCCGCGCACCCACCCGTGCTGGAAGAACCGCCCCATCTCGACGGCCATGAGCCCGCCGAACGCGATGCGGAAGGCCGCCAGCGGGGCGATGTCGACGGCGGGGGGCGGGCTGAGCCGTGCGCGGATGCGGGCGAGCGGGAGGTCGTGCAAGCGTGACATGCCCTCGATGCGCGACAGTGCGCGGCGATCCCGGTCGGGCCGCCTACGGCACGACGCGGAAGTCGGGCACCGCGATCGTGCGGTAGTCGGCCACGCTTGCCCCCGGCACCAGCGCGTAGTCGGTCGTCGCGGCGCCCTGCGGCACGTCGACGCGCACGCCGGCGGCGCCCGCGGCGTCCGGCATGAGCGGGCCAAGGGTGGTGAGGTACCGCCAGGGCCGCTGCGCGGTGCCGGCCGGCTGCCGGGCGTACACGTGGATCGGCAGCGGCTGCCCCGGCGGGAAGCCGGCCACGCCGATTCGCAGCTCGCCGCCGGCGGGGACCTCGGCCGGATCGGCGATGACGTGCGGCGCCGTGGCGGGCGTGATCTCGAGGATGGCCGTCGTCCTCAGCCCATCGGGACCGCCGGCCGCCAGCGTGTAGGCGCCGACGGGGTCGCCGGGGAATGCCGTCCACCGCTGGCTGCCAACGATCGTCCCGCTCAGCGCGTCGTCGACGATCTCGACGGCGAGGTTGTACACCGTGTCGTCGGGCGCATAGACGGTTACGGGCACGGCGCGGCTGGCCGGGTAGCCGAACAGGCAAATCTGGCCGGTGGTCCCGATCTCGATCGGGTGGGGCACCACGAGCGGCGTGCCCGCGGCGGCCGCGCCCTGCGCCTCGGCCAGCTGGCGGCACGGGTCGGGGATGTATGGTATCGCTCCCCCCAGGAGGTCGGCCACGCCTTCGGGGGTCACGCCGGCGGGCAGGAGCGCGACGGGGGTCGGGGCGCTGGGGTCGCCGATGTCGGCGGCGGTGGTCGCGGGCGCGGTGGACGGCGTCTCGATGACGGGTGTGGGCTCGGGGGACGCGGACGGCGCCTCGATGACGGGTGTGGGCTCGGGGGACGCGGACGGGGCCTCGATGACGGATGTCGGCTCGGGGGCCGCGGACGGGGCGCCGCGGCAGGCGGCGAGTCCCGTGAGCAAGGCGGCGAACGCGAGCCGCATGGTCGCGGGATCGGTGATCGGTCCGCGTCGTCGCGCCAGATGATGGCGCCGGGACATCGATGGTGCGTTGGTCATGGGCGTGCCCTACCCGCTGTGACCCGATGGAGCTTCAGTATAGCGTGCGGGCTACGGCATCGGTGCCAAGTTAGCGGTCTGGCGGCGGTGTCAAGTTGTCAGCGGGCGACTCTGGCCCCCCTAACCCCCCACCCACCTGCCAAGATGACACGGTTGACCGCCTCCGCCAACCCTAAACTGGTGACCGTAGGGGCTACGGCCGTGTCGCCGCTCCCGCCTCGACCTCGCACGCCACCCGCGCCCGGAAGCACTCGAAGCTCTTGCGCGGCCGCCAGGTGGCCGCGTAGCGGGCGTCCGCCTCCGCCAGCAGGCGGGCGGCGGCCTCGAGGTCTCCCCGCTGGCGCTGAAGGCTGGCCCGCCACGCCAGAAACCCCGCCGTCCGGACCGGATCGATGGCGCCGGGCGCGCCGTCGGCCGTCGCGACCGCGGCCGCGAAGCGCGCAAGCGCGAGGTCGATGCGGCGACGCGCCTCGGCGATCGCGGCGTCCGTGGACGCCGCCGGCGGGCCCTGGTCGCCCACCGAACCGCCGCGCGACTGGGGCCGAACCAGCGCCAGCAAGCCCAGATTCGCCTCCGCTTCCGCCGCCAGCATCGCCACGCGGCGGTTCCCGGCGCGATGCGCATCGACGACGGCGCCGAGGTCGCGCGCGGCGTCGTCCCAACGATCGGCCCCCGCGATGCTCTGGCAAAGCCGGGTCCGCCCGAGGCCGAAGCGGGCCTTGACCCCGAGGTCGTCGAGCAGGTCGCCGGCGGGCGCCATCGCGGCCTGGGTGTACCATTGCTCGGCCTCCGTCAGTCCGGCGCGGTCCACCGGCCGCGGGGCCGCGCAGCCGGCGGGAATGACGCAGCCCGCGGGGAGCGGTGCGGACGCGGGTGCGTCGACGCACGCGCCGTGGGCGCGTTGGAACGCGAGCTCGCCGAGGTAGAGGTGGGCGAGCGGATCGTCGCCCACGCTCGCGTAGCGCTCGCGCGCGGCGCCCAGCAGCTCCTCCGCTGCGCCCGCGTCGCCTCGGTCGGCGGCTTCGCCTGCCAGGTGGACGGCCGTCTTGCCGAGGAAGAGGTCGACGATCGTCGTGCCGCTCGCCGACGCCGCTTCGGCATCCCGCGCGGCGGCGAACCGCGACTCGGCTTCGACATAATCTCCACGCGCGTAGGCGAACAGGCCGATGACGAACTGGACGAGCGCCACGTTCCGCGGCGCCAGGCGGGCATCGAGGTCGCGCAGCGTGAACGGGTTGCCGGCGTCGCCCGGCACCGCGATGTCGGCGCCGAACGCGTGCTCGCCCGAGACGCGGATCTCCTCGTCCGGCGCGCCGTCGTCCTGGAGGTAGAAGCGCGGGGTCACGGAGGACGACCGTCGCCCCGAAGTCGGGTCCGCCATCTCGGCCAGCGTCCCGAACACCACCAGGTTGGCGCCGCTCTGCTCGGCCAGGCGGTCCACCGGCCAGAGCCACGAGATGCGGCCCGTCTGCGTGGGCGGCATGATGCCGACGCGCAGATCGCCGCCCGTGGCGGTGCCGAGCGACGCCAGTCGCGCCCGCAGCGCGCCGTAGACCTCGGCCGAACGGCCGCTGGCGATGGGTTGGAGAGCCCCCGGCTCGGCGCTCATCTCCGCCACCGCGATGCGGAACTGGCCGGGGATCGGGTCGCGCCACAGGAAGCGCTTCAGGTCCTGAGGCCCCACGACGAGCGCCGCCGCGGACAGCGCCAGCGCCAGAGCGGTGGCGACGCTCCCCCATGTGAACCATCGTCGCCGTGGCGGGCGCCCCGGCGCGGCGCCGTCCCCGCCAACGCGCAGGATCACGCCGTCCGGGCTCCGCAGATAGCACACCGGCACGGCCATGTCGGCGTTGCGGCGCCGGCCCGGGCGTTGGATCGCCCGGCGCGCGAACGACAGGGCCTGGTCCACCGGCTGGCCCTCGGCCACGCCTTCGTAGACCTCGCGCGCGAAGCGCACCGCAACGTCGTCCAGCACGCGCGCCTGCATGCCGACGACCGCCGGGATCCCCCGCCCGAGGAGCACCGGCGCGAACCCCTGCGCTACGCGGAACGCCGACGACCGCGCCGAGTCGCACGCGTTGAGGAACACCAGCCGCACGCCGTGCGCCGCGATCTCGTCGGCGAGCTGCTCGGGGGACACGAGCCCCTTCGCCGGATCGGAGGGCGGCGCATCCGGCTCGAAGAACAGCCCGGCGCGGTCGGTGCGGGGGTCGTGCTCGCCGTGGCCGACGAAGTGGAACACGTGGAACGGCCGCCCGGCCGCCGCCGCCGCGCGCAGGCGGTCGCGGACATCGTCGAGCGTGGCGTGCGGCACGGTCTCGACGACCGCGTGCCGGCGGCCCCGCAGCTTCTCGAGCGCCGCCCCGATCCCCGCGGCCTCGGGCCAGGCCCGCACCGGCGGCAGCCCCGCCGGCGACGCCGTCGCCACGAGCACCCGCAGCGGCGGCGCGACCTCGATGGGCCGCGCCGGCGCGTTGACCGTCAACCCGCGCACCACCGACTGCTCGAGGGCGAGGAACGCCCGTCGCTCCGGGTCGTACAGCAGCTCCCACGGGATGCGGGCCACCGCCGGCGGGTCCACCACCAGGCGCAACCGCAGCGGTCGCCCGTCCACCGGCACGCGGTCGTACGCGCGGCGCAGGTCGCCGGGGGCGAACAGCGCCTCGAATAGCCGTGCCCCGAACGCCCGCACGTGGTGGTCGTCGAACAGCCCCTGCTCGAGCCACGCCAGCGCCTCGTCGACCTCCCCGGGCGCGAACGGGTCGGCGAACACCCCGGCGGCGCGGATGTCGTCGGGCTGCACGGACACGCGCACGGGGTAGCCGGGCGGTGCGTCAGAGCTCCCGCCGGGCGCGCCCAGGATGATCTCGAAGGTCCGCGTGTCGAGCGGGTGGGCGGCCATGCTCAGGCCTCGAGAAACGCGTCGACGAAGGCCGGCCAGCGGCAGTCCCGTGCGAACGCCAGCCCGGCGTAGGCCGGCGACACCGGGCCGACGAACGGCCAGTAGATCGAGAGCCCCGTCACGCCACGCCCGTCGTCGGCGCGTGACGATCGGCGCGGCGTGTCGCCCGCGCCGCCTTCGCCGGCCGGCGGGAGGAAGTCGCGCGCGGGCGGCGGC
>CAYQBA010000139.1:0-12768 GCA_964415605.1 uncultured Anaerolineales bacterium
GGCGCGCCGGCCGGCGCCGACCGGCGGCGCCGCGGCCGCGGGGTTCTGCTAGAATCCCCCTCGCGGCGCGCATGGCCGTGCCCTCGCCAGATACCAGACACCACACGCCAGACACCGTCGCCCGAACCATGACCGACACCCCACGCACCCGCGCCTTCGCGCGCCTCAAGCCGCTCGCCCCACGCTGGGCCGTGCGCGCGTTCTACCGGCTCGTCGTTCCCCCCACCACCGCGCGCCGCGCGGGCAACGCCTGGCTGCGCCAGCACGCCGCGGGCGTCGAGGGCGACGTGCTGTCCATCGGCAGCGGGCACGACCGCGACAAGGAAGGCGGGCGCTACCGCGACTACTTTGCGCGCGCCGCTAGCTACACGACGTCCGAGATCGATCCCGCGGCCGGCTGCGACCTCGTCCTCGACGTCCGGTCGATGCCCGAGGTTCGCGACGCCGCCTTCGACTGCGTCTACGCCAGCTGCGTCCTCGAGCACGTCGACGACGTCGGCGCCGCCGTGGCGGAGATCACGCGCGTGCTCAAGCCAGGCGGCACGCTCCTCGTGTGCCTGCCGTTCCGCGAGGCGATCCACGGCGCGCCGCACGACTACTGGCGCTTCACCGAGCACGGGATCCGCTGGCTGCTCCGGGCCGACTACGACATCCTGCGGCTCGATCCCATCGATCCGCGCGGCCCGGGCTTTCCGGCGGCGTACTGGACGTTGGCGCGCCGGCGCGGCTGAGCGAGTCGACCCGGCCGGGCCGCGGGCAGCGCTGAGCCCGCGCCGTCCGGCTGACGGCGGTGCCGACGACCGAAGGCGGCCGCCGTCCCCGTCAGCCCGCGATCACCCCGCGGCGCCGGGCCACCACCGCCAGCCCGATGCCCACCGCCGCCAGCCCCGTGCTCCCGCACGGCCACCCCATCGGCGCCCCTTCGTCGCCTTCCGTCCGCTGCATCCGCTCGGCCTGCCACGCCGCGATCTCGTCGGGCGACGGCGTGGCGGCCTCGGCCAGGCCGTGGTGGGCGCGGTACGCCTGGTAAAGCGCGAGCTGGTCGTACCCGTAGACGTCCAGGAGGGCCTGCTCCGGCCCGGCTTCGCCGGCGCCGATCGCGTCGAGGAAGCGGCGGAACTTCTCCTCGCCGCCCGACGCGATGAGGAACGCCACGATGTCCTGGCTCTGGGCGTACGCCAGCGGCACGAGGCTCGCGTCGCCGGGGAACGACGTCAGCGAGCGCACCGACATCAGCGTGTCGTGCTCGATCGCCCGATCGAGGTCGGCCTGCTCGTCGGCCGCCAGCGGGCCCTCGACGTACATCGCCAGGCCTTCGTCCAGCCACAGCGGCGCGTCGATGTACTCCTCGTCGAAGTGCAGGTTCAGGACGACGTGGCTCAGCTCGTGCGTCAGCACCTCGTAGAGGTCCTGACCGCGCGTCCCGGCGTCCAGCACGAGGATGTCGGTGGCCACGCGCGCGCCCAGCGTCGCCAGGCGCGTCTCGTATGTCCCGCCGCGGTCCACCAGGGCGGGCCGCAGGTCTGCCTGGCTCTGGTAGGCCACGATCTCGATGCGCCGATCCGGCAGGGTGCCGATGAGGTCTCCGAGCTTGGTCAGCGCCTCGCGCGTCCGGGCCTGGATCTCCTCGGCGAACGCCGGCTCGGCGTCGTACCACCAGACCCGCACGTCCGATGCGTCGAGCGACTGCCACTCGAAGTTTTGATCGAGGTAGATCAGCGACCGCGGCTCGGTCTCGGCCACCGCCCCGTCCGCCGTCGTCACCGCCCACCACCAGCGGATCTCCGACGCCGGGGGGATCTGCCCGCGCACGAGCGTCTCCTCGTGCGTCGCCTCGATGCGCGTGCCGGGCGTGAAGGTCGGGATGCGCCGGTTGCGGATCCCGTCCCGCCCGATGACATAACGCAACACCACGTCCTCGATGGGCACGGCCGCCGATGCGGAGAGCTGGAAGGTCATCGACTCGGCGAACCGATACTCGGCCGCGTCGTCGGCAACGGTGATGGCGGCCGCGGGCGTTCGCTCGGTTCGATCGGGGAGAACGACGGCCGTGGGGACCGCTTGGGCCAGTGCGGTTGAAGCGCGGCCGGAGGCGGCGAGGGCCAAAGCCGACACGGCGGCGACGACCAGGACAAGGCTGCGGGTGATCATGGCGCTACTATAGCAGATGGGCGGGGGCGGCGGTCAGGGCGGGTAGAGCCGGGCCTCTTCCGATCACGCGGCGGGGGCGACCCGCCCGGGCCGCCCCCGCCGCATCGTCGTCGCGACGCCCGATGACGCCAGAACGTCAGCTTCCCGGCGTCGCGCTCGCCGCGGCGGGCGGCGCGGCCGGATACGCGTCGTCCGGCGCCGCCGTCGCGGCCGCGCCGCCCGTGCCTTCGAACCGCCCCATGATCCCGCTGTCGATCAGCTGGTCGTGGATCTCGGTGAACCGATCGGCCTCGGCTTGCGTGATCTTGCCGTCGGCGACGGCCTGCGCGACGAAGCCGCGCTGCATCGCCTTGCGGGACTCGTCGGTCATGTTCATCCCCATGCCCGACCCGACCGGCCGATAGGGGTCGATGGCCGCGTGGACCTTCTCGAACAGCGCCACGTCTTCGGCGCCGATGAGGTCCTGCGCCACGGCCTCGTCGAGCATCGCGCGGTGCATCAGCGCCTGCATCCGCTGGTGCATCTCGCCCATCTGGCCGCCCATCCCCATGCCCATTCCCGGCCTCGCCGTGTCGGACACGACCGCGGACGCGCCCGCGGCGGTTGTGGCGGCGGCATCCGCCGCGCCGGCCGGTGCCCCGGCCGTGTCGCCCGCTGCGTCGCTTTCGGCTCCGCCGGCGTCCCCCGCGCTGGCTTCGGTCGCGCCCGCCGCCTCGCCGGCGGCCGGCGGGGCCGCGCCGGTGTCCGGCTCCGCCGCCGGCGCGCATGCCACCAGCCCCAGCCCCAGCAGCGCGATCAGCGCCGCGCCCGAGCCGCGCCCGCCCCGAATGTCCTTCATGTGCCTTCTCTCTCCTCGTGGTATCGATCCGATGGAAGCGTTGCTCGTCGGAGCCCGCGGCCGCGACGAACGTGGCCGGGCCGCATCCGCACCCGCGACGCCCTCCCATCATTTTAGAGCACGGCCCCGCCGCCGTGGTTCCCGGGCGTTGTCAGCCCCGCCCCGCGAACGGCAGCCACGCCTGCCGCCGCATCGGCTGCGGCGCGCCGGGGAGCGGCTCGACGACACCCCGGAAGCTGGGCGCGTAGTCCGGGAACACCTGATCGAGGTGCGGGTTTCCGAGCCGCCCGAGCAGGATCTCGCCCAGCACGTCGCGGTAGTCCGTGGTCACGGCCAAGTCCTCGCCCGCCGCCAGCTGGTCGGGGGCGAGCCCTGGCCAGTCGCCGTGGACGCCGCGCACCACCCCGCCGCCGACGACGAACATGCAGCCGCCGTGGCCGTGATCGGTCCCGTTCGCCGCGTTCTGGGCGACCCGGCGGCCGAACTCGCTCATCGTCACCAGCGTGACCCCCGGGTCGTCCCAGCGGCGGCCGAGGTCGAGGTACAGCGCGGTGATCGCCTCGCTTAGCTTGCCGAGCAGGTTGTACATCATCCCGCGTGTCGGGTCGCCGTAGTTGACCCACACCTGGTTGGCGTGGGTGTCCCAGCCGCCCATGTCGACGCACGCCACCTCGAGGCCGACGTCGGCCTTGATGAGCTGCGCGATCTGCATCATGCCCAGCCCGAAGTTGGTCTGGGGGTAGACCGCGCCGTTCTCCGGCTCGTACTGCCGCGGGTTCGTGCGTTCGAGCAGGTCGAGCGCCTCGAACGTCGCCTGGGCGGTGTCGTCGAGCCAGTCGCCGCCGGCGTACAGCGCCTGCAGCGACTGCCGGAACGCCGCCAGGTCGTCGGCGCTGCCCTTCAGGTGGAAGTCCGCGATCGACTGCAGCGAGGCGGCCGGGATGGGGCCACGCAGGCTGGCCTGGAGCATCGAGCCCATGCCGATGGCGCGGAACGGCGAGTCGGTGGCGCGCGCGGTGGCCGCGATGTGGCGGCCGAGCCAGCCGGTGTCGAGGCTCTTGCGGCCCGGCGTGCCGCGCTCCATGTAGTCCATGGCGTCGAAGTGGCTGCGCGAGGTGTCGGGCGATCCGACGGCATGGACCACCGCCAGCCGGCCGTCGTCCCAGATCCGCTTGAGGCCGGTCATGGCCGGGTTGAGCCCGAAGCGGTCGTCGAGCTTGAGCACCGTCTTGGCGTCGCCGGCCTTGGGCTCCTTGAAGGCGATCGTCGGCCGCGATTCGAAGTACCGCGGCTCCGCGTAGGGCACGACGGCCGAGAGGCCGTCCATGGCGCCGCGCTGGAAGATGCAGATCAGCACGTCGCCGCGCGGCGGCGTGCCGGATCGACGGAACGCCATCCGCGGCATCCAGCTGGGGAGCATGGCGCCGGCAGCCGCGTGGCCGATGCGCGAAAGGGTTTGCCTGCGCGTCAGGGTCATGATCGGGATGGCCTCCTAGCGGCGCTGGAAGTACGGGCTGTCGAACATGAGCGCGATGGCCGACGGCAGCCGGCGGCCGAGCTCGGCCGCCGACAGCGTCCCGCCGTTGCCGCGGGCCACGAAGTCGACGAGGAGCTGGCGATCGGCCGGCAGGAGGCCGCGCCCGAGGAGCCGGTCCGCCCAGTGGTCGACCACCGCGGCGGCGGCGAACGGCACCCCGGCGGCGCGCGTGCGCTCGGCCCAGTCGAAGTGGATGCCCTCGAGCGCACCGCTGGCGACGGCGTAGGCGTAGTTCCAGCGCGCGACGACGACGTGCATGCCGCCCCACCGCGGCCCGACGTCCGGATAGCCGTTGGGCGAGAGCCACCGGAACGGGATCTGATCCATCTGCTGGAGGTAGGCTTCGGCGCGCCCCGTGTAGTCGGCCGCGCCCGGGGTGTCGTCGCCCTCGTACACATCCTTGGGCACCTCGAACATGAACGACGTGTCGGCGCCGATGGCGCGCAGGACGGCGACCCAGTACTCCAGCGGCCGGCGCACTTTGGCCGGCGCCCAGCCGCCGGCGCCGGCATGGCCGCGCTTGAAGGTCTCGGAGGTCAGGATCGCCCGCAGCATCGCCGGGATGTCGCCGTCCTTGCCGAACACGGCGGCGACGTCGGCGACCAGATCTTCAGGCGGGTCGTCCGCGACGAAGCGCCGGACGAGGCGGCGCGCCACGTGCCGCGCGCAGCTCGGGTGGTCGACGAGCCGGTCGAGGACCTCGTGGCCCTCGTCGATGCCCGACGACCGGATCGGCCGGCCGAGCACGGTCTTGGCGTCGGAGTCGTGGTCCGCCGCGCGGAACTCGAACGCCCACGAGGTCCCGTTGTAGGTCCAGCCGGTGAAGCAGCGCGCCACGTCCTTGATGTCGGCCTCGGTGTAGCCGCCGTCGACGCCGAGCGTGTGCAGCTCCATCACCTCGCGGGCGTAGTTCTCGTTGGGCCCGGTCCGGGTGTTGCGGACGGTGTCGAGGTAGCGCATCATCGCCGGGCTCTGGGCGCTGGCGTGCAAGAGCTCGCGGAAGGTCCCGAGGGCGTGCCGGCGGATGACGTCGCGGTCCTCGACGGTCTTGCTTGCCGAGATGAACTCCTCGGGGTGGAACACGTTGAAGACGTTGGACCAGTGGTCGACCATGACCTCGAGGAGCTGGCGGCGGCTGTTGACGGCCCGGTAGAGCGTGGCGGCGATGAGCTCGTTGCGCACCGGGCGCGTGCCGCGGTTGGCGCGGATCTCGGCGGCCGACCAGCCGATCGACAGGAAGTTGGCGAGCGCCGCGTCGACGGCGGCGTCGTCGACCGAGGCCGGCGCGAGCTGCTCGTCGATCCAGGCGCCGGTGCCCATGGCGCGGACGCGCGCCGCTTCGGCGGGTGTGGCGCCATACGCGGCGCGGCTGAGAAGGTGGTGCTCGGGCGACGGCGCCGGCAGCGGGGCCGTCCGACCGGCCGCCCAGGCGACGCGGGGTCGGGGCACGGCGCCCGGGGGGCCGCCGGGCGAGGCGGCGGGGACGACCGCGGCGGTCGCGGCCGCGGCGCCGCCGGCGGTCAGGAACGCACGGCGTGTCACGGGCATGGGCGGCACTCCTTTCACGATGGCGTGAGGATCGATTCCGCCATGCACATGCCGGATGAGGCGGGGTTCGTCACATCCCGCGGCCGTGCGCGCTCCGGCCGGTCGGGGTGGTATACTCAAGTCAAACCACATCCGGCCGCCCCCCGTGCCACGACATCTTCCAGGAGACGGTTGACCTTGGCCACGATCGACCCCCCCGCCTCCGTCCGTCCGCTCGCACCCGTTGATCTCTACCGGCGCTGCGACCCGGCCGCGCTGCCCTTCGACACCACCGCCGAGGTGGGGCCGCTGGTCGACGTCGTCGGGCAGCCGCGCGCGGTGGCCGCACTGCGCTTCGGCGTCGGCATGGTGCACGAAGGCTTCAACATCTTCGTGCTCGGGTCGTCCGGAATGGGGCGGCATGCCCTGGTGCGGCGGTTCCTCGAGGACCAGGCCAAGCACCGGCCCGTGCCCCAGGATCTCTGCTACGTCCACAACTTCGAGCAGCCGCACAAACCGCGCGTCCTGTGCCTGCCGGCCGGCACCGGCGCCGCGCTGCGCGACGACATGCGCGAGCTCGTCGAAGACCTCCGCGTGGCGCTGCCGGCGATGTTCGAGAGCGAGGAGTATCAGACCCGGCGGCACGTGCTCGAGGAGGAGATTAAGGAACGCCCCGAGCAGGCGTTCGCCGACCTCAGCCACCGTGCGCGCGAGCGCGGGTTCGCGATGCTGCGGACGCCGGTCGGGCTCGTCTTCGCGCCCTTGCAGCCCGGCACCGAGGAGGTCATCGAGCCCGACGCCTTCAAGCAGTTGCCCGAAGACGAGCGCAAGCGACTGCAGGGCGAGATCGAAGCGCTGCAGACCGACGTCCAGAAGATCCTGCGCCAGATGCCGCGCTGGGAGCGCGAGCTGCGTGACGCCGTGCGCAAGCTCGACCGCGAGGTCACCGACAACGCCGTCGTCCACCTCATCGACGAGATCCGCGTCAAGTACGCCGCGCTGCCGGCCGTCGTCGCCTACCTCGACAGCGTCCAGTCCGACGTCATCGACAACGCCGGCGACTTCGTCGGCCGCGAAGAGCCCCAGCCCCACGAGAGCGCGGGCGCGCAGGCGCAGGACAGCCAGCCGTCGCTGCGCCGCTACCGCGTCAACATCCTGATCGACCACGGCGCCTCGCCGCACGGCCCGATCGTGTACGAGGACAACCCGACGTACACCAACCTCGTCGGGCGGGTGGAGTACATCGCGCAGATGGGCGCGCTCGTCACCGACTTCAACCTGATCAAGCCCGGCGCGCTCCACCAGGCCAACGGCGGCTACCTGCTCCTCGAGGCGCGCAAGGTGCTCAGCCAGCCCTATGCCTGGGAGGCGCTCAAGCGTGCGCTTCAATCCCACCAGGTCCGGATCGAGGCGCTCGGCCAGGCGCTCGGGCTGGTCAGCACCGTGTCGCTCGAGCCCGAGCCGCTGGACCTCGACATCAAGGTCGCGCTCATCGGCGAGCCCCTGCTCTACTACCTCTTGTGTGCCTACGACCCCGAGTTCAGCCAGCTCTTCAAGGTCGTCGCCGACCTCGACGACCGGATGACGTGGGACGACGACGGGCTCCCCGACTACGCGCGCCTCATCGCGACGCTCGCCCATCGGCGCGGCCTGCGCCCGCTCAACCGTGCCGGAGTGGCCCGCATGATCGAGCACGGCGCCCGGATGGCCGACGACCAGGCGCGCCTCTCGATGTTCCAGGAGGGCATCGACAACCTGCTGTGCGAGGCCGACTGGCAGGCGGCGCAGGCGGGCGCCGGCGTCATCGACGCCCCCCACGTCCAACAAGCCATCGACGCCCAGATCTACCGGTCCGACCGGCTGCGCGCGCGCATCCACGAGGGCATCCTGCGCGAGACCATCCTCATCGACACCGAAGGCGCCGTCGCCGGGCAGGTCAACGGGCTGTCGGTCATCCAGCTCGGCAACTTCGCGTTCGGACAGCCCAGCCGGATCACGGCCGTCGTGCGGCTCGGCAAGGGCGACGTCGTCGACATCGAGCGCCAGGTCGAGCTCGGCGGGCCGCTGCACAGCAAGGGCGTGCTCATCCTGTCGGGCTTCCTCGGCGCTCGCTACGCCGCCGACCGCCCCCTGGCGCTGTCGGCCAGCCTGGTCTTCGAGCAGTCGTATGGCGGCGTCGACGGCGACAGCGCCTCGTCGGCCGAGCTTTACGCGCTCCTGTCGGCGATCGCGGGCCTGCCGGTCCGGCAAGGGCTGGCCGTCACGGGGTCGGTCAACCAGCGGGGCCAGGTGCAGGCCATCGGCGGCGTCAACGAGAAGATCGAGGGCTTCTTCGACGTCTGCCGCGCGCGCGGGCTGACCGGCGAGCATGGCGTGCTCATCCCGGCGGCAAACGTCAAGCACCTCATGCTGCGCCACGACGTCGTCGCGGCGGTGGCCGCCGGCCAGTTCAACGTCTACCCCATCGCCACGATCGACGAGGGCATCGCGCTCCTCACCGGCGTCGCCGCCGGGGAGCGCGGGCCCGACGGCGCCTATCCCCCCGACAGCGTCAACGGGCGGGTGGCGGCCCGGCTGCGCGAGCTCAGCGAGGCCGCGCGCGCGTTCCAGGCTCCGCCCGGCGCCGCGACTGGCGAGTCCCCGTCCGAGGGGCAGGCGTGACCGCGCCCGAGCCGCGCGCCCCGGCGCGCGCGATCCGCCGCATCCTCGTTGCGGTCGATGCCTCGCCGCACAGCCTGGCGGCGCTGGCCGAGACCATCGACCTGGCGGCCCGGCTGCACGCCGAGATCCTCGGCCTGTTCGTCGAGGACGCGGACCTCCTGCGCCTGGCCGAGCTGCCGATCGCTCACGAAGTCGGCGCGGCCACGGCGATCGTCCGCCCCGTGGACCGCGTCGCCGTCGAGCGTCAGCTGCGGGCCCGGGCGCGCCGCGTCGAGGCCCAACTCGAGCGGCTCGCGGCGCCCGCCCGGATCCGTTGGTCGTTCCGCGTCGCGCGCGGCGCGGTGGCCCCCGAGCTGCTCGCCGCCGCCCACGACATCGACCTCATCACGCTTGGCCGGGCGGGGTGGTCGCCGTCCGGGCGGCGCCAGCTCGGCTCGGTGCTGCGGCTCCTGGCCGCCGAGGCGCCGCGGCCGGTCATGGTCCTGCGCGCCCGGGCTGGCATCGCCACGCCGGCGGTGCTGGTTTACGACGGCTCGCCCGCTGCCCGGGCCGCCTTGACGCTGGCGGCCGACGTCGTCCACGGCCGCGACGGCGAGCTGCGGGTGCTGGTGGCCGCCGACGACGCTGCCACGGCCGACCGACTCGCGGCCGAGGTCGCCGGTCTGCTCGTCGCCTTGCAGCGCCATCCTTCGGTGCTGCGGCTCGCGCCCGTGACGGTGGGCGCCCTGGCCCGCGCGGCCGACCAGCTCAGTGCCGGCACGCTCGTCCTGCCCGCCGATCACGCGCTTGTGGCCGAGGGCAACCTCGCCCGCCTGCTGGAAGCGGTGCGCTGCCCCCTTCTCCTGGTGCGCTGACGTGCCGACCCGCCGTCGATCCGCCCCGGGGCGCCGGGCCGGCCCGGCCGCGTCGCGGCCGTTCTCCACCTCCGCGCCCGCCGCGTCCACGGTCCCGCTGTCGGCCGCTGCCGCGCAGGCGCCTGGCGAGCACCTGCCGACTGGCACGGTCACGTTCCTCTTCACCGACATCGAGGGCAGCACCCGGCGTTGGGAGCAGCATCCCGACGCGATGCATGCCGCGTTGGCCGGTCACGACGCCGTGCTGCGGGCGGTGTGCCAGCCGCGCGGGGGGTACGTGTTCCACACGGCCGGCGACGCGTTTTTCGTGGCGTTCTCCGATGCGTCGATGGCGCTGGCCGCGGCCGTCGACGCCCAGCGCCAACTCGTGGATGCCGAGTGGGCCGAGATCGGCCCGCTCCGGGTTCGGATGGCGATGCACACCGGCGAGCCGCTGCGGCGGGCGGGCGACTACTTTGGACCAGCCGTCAACCGCTGCGCCCGGCTGGTGGCCGCGGCGCATGGCGAACAGATCGTGCTGTCGGAGGCCACGGCCGAGCGGCTGCCGCGGCCGTTGCCCGACGGCATCACGCTGCGCGACCTGGGCCAGCACCGCCTGCGCGACCTCAACCGGCCCGAGCACGTGTTCCAGGTGGTCCACCCCGCCCTGCCATCGGAGTTCCCGCGCCTACGCTCCCTCGACAGCCTGCCCAACAACCTGCCGATCCAGCTCACCTCGTTCGTCGGGCGGCGGCGGGACCTGGCGACCGTGCGGAACCTGTCGCGCGACCATCGGCTGGTGACCCTCGTCGGTCCCGGCGGGTGCGGCAAGACGCGCCTGGCGCTCCAGGTGGCCGCCGACGTGGCCAAGCACTACCGCGACGGGGCCTGGCTGGTCGAGCTCGCCGGCCTGACCGACCCCGGGCGGGTGCCGCAGGCCGTGGCCAGCGCCATCGGCGCCCGCGAGAACGGCCGGCCGCGCCCGCGCCAGGGCGGCGCCGACGCCCGCGCGTCCGCCGCGGCCACCGACGCGTGGCTCACCCGGGTCATCGCGCACCTTCAGTCACGCGACCTCCTCCTGGTGCTCGACAACTGCGAGCACGTTGTCGATGCCTGTGCCCGGCTGGTCGCGATGGTGCTGCAGCGCTGTCCGGCCGTGCGCATCCTCGCCACGAGCCGCGAAGCGCTCGGGGTGCCGGGGGAGATCGCCTGGCCCGTGCCGTCGATGTCGCATCCCGACGCGGCCGGCGTCGACGACGTCGACGACCTCATCCGCTTCGAGGCCGTGCGGCTGTTCATCGACCGCGCCCGATCGATCGACCCGGGCTTCCGGTTGGACGACGACAACGCGGCGGCCGTGGCCGCGATCGCGCGCCGGCTGGACGGCATCCCGCTGGCGATCGAGCTCGCCGCGGCCCGCTTGCGGGTCCTCTCCCCGGCCGAGATCGCGGCGCGGCTCGACGATCGGTTCCGCCTGCTCACGGGCGGTCATCGCACCGCCTTGCCGCGCCACCAGACGCTCGAGGCGGCCCTGGATTGGAGCCACGACCTCCTGGCCGGCCCCGAGCGGACGTTGTTCCGCCGGCTGTCGGTGTTCGGCGGCGGGTTCTCGCTCGAGGCGGCCGAGGCGGTGTGCGCGGATGCCGCGCCCGGGGCCGGCGGCGGGCCGGCCCGGGCGTGGATCGACCTGCCGGACGGCGAGGTCGAGGCCGTGCTCGAGGTGTTGTCGCAGCTCGTCGACAAGTCGCTCGTGCGGGTCGACGATGCGGCCGACGAGACGCGCTACGTGCTGCTCGAGACCATCCGGCAGTACGGCGCGGCCAAGCTCGTGGCCGCCGGCGAGGCCGCCCGCTTCCGCCGGCGGCACGGCGACTGGTACCTGCGCCTGGCCGAGGACGCCGCGAGCCACCTGCGGGGCCCGAACCAGGACGCCGCGCTCGATCGCCTGGCCCTCGAGCGCGACAACCTCCGCGCGGCCCTGGGCTGGGCGATCGAGGCGGGCGACGGGGCAGCCGTGCTGCGCCTGGCGGGCGCGGCGTGGTGGCTGTGGTTCGTCCGGGGCGGGCTCGGAGAGGGCCGCGACTGGCTCGACCGGGCGCTGGCGCTGGGTGACGCCGCGCCCGACGAGCTGCGGGCGCCGGTGCTCTTGGGCGCCGGTGCGCTGGCCTGGCGCCAGCGCGACTACGCCGCCGCCGCCGAGGAGCTGACCGCCGCGCTGGCGCTTTACCGCCGGCTCGACGATCGCCGCGGCGTCGCGCAGTGCCTGCACTTTCTCGGCCGGGTGGCGCACTTCCAGGGCGACCACGCCCGAGCCTGGGTGCTGTACGAGGAGAGTCTGGCGCACGCCCAGGCGCTGGGCGACACGCGCGGCGTGGCCGAGACCCTGGACGTCATGGGCCTGCTCGCGTGGCAGCAAGGCGAGTACGGCGCGGCGACCGCCTATCTCGAGAGCAGCCTGGCGCACGGACGCGAGCTCGGCGACCTGCGCGGCATCGCGGCGTCGCTCAACATCCTCGGCCGCATGGCCGTGGACCAGGGCGACCACGCACGGGCGCGGGATCTTTTGGCCGAGTCCGCCGCGGTGTACGCCGCGCTGGGAGACGAGGTCAGCATCGTCTACGGCGAGATCAAGCGCGGTCAGATCGCGCTCCACGAGGGCGACTTGGAACGGGCCGAGGCCGAGCTGGCCGCCAGTCGCGACCGGTGCCGCGACCTGGGCGAGCGGCGCGGCCAGGCCTACGCCGCCGTCGCGCTGGCCGAGGTCAAGCGCGCACGGGGCGACCACGCAGCGGCCGAACGGCTCGCGGCCGAGGGCCTGGCGCTGGCGCGCGAGGTCGCCGACAAGCGCGGCATCGCCGATGCCCTGGCGGCGCAGGGCCGCGTGGCGTGGGCCGCCGGCGATCCGGCCATCGCCGCGGCCCGGCTGGTCGACGCGCTCGATCTCTACGCCACCATGGGCGACCGGCTCGGCGCCGCCGACGGCTTCCTGGCGCTGGCGCACGTGCTGGCCGCCGGCGACCCGGCTGGCGCGACGCGGCTCCTAGCGGCGTCCGCGGCGATCCGCGCCCGCATCGGCGCGCGCGTGCCGCCGGCGCGCGTGGCCGCGGACGAGATCCTGCTCGGCCGCGTGAGAGCGGCGCTGGACCCGGCCTTGTTCGACGAGGCGTGGTCCGCCGGGGTGGATCTCGACGTGGCGGCCGCCGTGGAGGGCGCGCGCGGCG
>CAYQBA010000140.1:0-12673 GCA_964415605.1 uncultured Anaerolineales bacterium
CCCGCGCCCCGACGCGGTCGGCGGTGCGCAGGGTCGCGCACAGCGCCTCGGCCGCGCGCCGCCGCTCCGCCGCGTCCGCCGCGATGAGGGCCGCGCCGGATGCCGGAGGCGCGAGGCGCGGGCAGGGGTGGTGGACGGCGGCGATCCGCGTGCGCGCCGGGTCGACGCGCGCCACGGTCGCGGGCGCCAGGATGTGGCTCAGCTCGAACGCCGTGAACCCCATCCGGGCGCCGAGGTCGAAGAACGGGCCGAGGTCGCGCTGGTCGTCCCAGCGCTGGAACCACATCGTCGACAGGGCGAGCGGCGGCGGGGCGGCCACGGCGGCGGGCTACCAGAACCAGAGCATGGCCAGCGCCCCGACGACCCAGCAGTACACGGCGAAGGCGTGGAGCGGCGCGCGCCGCAGGTAGCCCAGCAGCCAGTCGATGGACACCCATCCGACGACGAACGACGCGGCGAACCCGGCGGCCAGCGCGCCGACCTCGCCGGGTGCCGCGGCCCCCCCCGAGCGCTCGAAGGCTTCGACGATGCCGGCGCCAAGGATGGCGGGCGTGCCGAGCAGGAAGCTGAAGCGCGCGGCGGACTCGCGCGAGAGGCCGAGCACCTGCCCCGCGACGATGGTCGCCCCTGAGCGCGAGATGCCCGGCAGGAGCGCGAGGGCCTGCGCCAGGCCGATGACGACCGACTGGAGCGGGCCGACGTCGGCCCCGCCGGTGGCCGCGGGGGCGGCCGCACCGAGGCGGCGCATCGCCTGCGCCCGGGCGATGGGCTCGGCGGCGACCAGCAGCAGGCCGTTTACGATGAGCTGGGCACCCGCCTCGCGCGCCACCGCCGAAAGGTCGCCGGAAAGGAGCTGCTCGTAGACCGCCCGGAAGGCGATGCCGGCCACGGCCACGGGAATCGATGCCACGCCGATGAGGATCAGCGCGCGCGCGTCGGGATCGGCCCACGGGTTGCCGGCCCGCAGCCCGCGCCACCCGCCGCCGATCAGCCGCGCCCAGTCGGCGCGGAAGTACGCCAGGACGGCAAGACCGGTGGCGATGTGCACGGCGACGTCGAACGACAGCGGCGCGTGCCAGCCGAGGGCGGCGGGCACGATGACGAGGTGGGCGCTGCTGGAGATCGGGAGGAACTCGGTGGCGCCCTGGAGGGCGCCCAGGACCACGGCTTCGAGGAGCCCCATCAGGCGCGCTCGAACGGGTCGTACAGCCGCCGGTACTCCTGCAGGGCGTAGCGGTCGGTCATGCCGGCGATGTAGTCGACGATCACGCGGTAGGCCTCGGGGGTGAGATTGCCGCCGGGCCGGATGTCCGGCTGGGCGGCGCGGATGGTGCTCAGGGTGGGTTCGGGCAGCTGGCGGCAGTCCTGCTCGAACGCCTCGAACAGCTGCTGCAGCACGCGCTCGGCCTTGTGGAACATGCGGACCACGCGGTAGTGGCGGTACAGGCGGGCGTACAGGAAGTCCTTGAGCTCGCGCTGCATCTGGCGCATGTCGTCGGAGATGGCCATGAGGTCGCCCGGAGCGCGGCGGACGTCGTCGGGGGTGCGCGGGTCGGCCTGGGCGATGCGGTCGGCGCTCGTGTAGACGAGGTCGGAGATGAGCAGGTCGATGACGCGGCGGATGGCCTTGTGGCGGCGCAGCTCGGGGTCGTCGTCGCCGACACCGTGGATGGCGCGCCGCCAGATCTCGAGGCGCTGGAGCTCGGGCATGTCCATCCGCAGCATACCGCTGCGCAGGCCGTCGTCGAGGTCGTGGGCGCTATAGGTCAGCTCGTCGGCGAAGTTGACGATCTGGGCCTCGAGCGAGGCGCGCCAGTCGGGGAGGTACGGCGCCATCCAATCGCTGTGGACGGCGTCGTACTCGGTGGCGTGCTTGACGATGCCCTCGCGCGACTCCCAGGTGAGGTTGAGGCCGCGGAAGTCGCTCCACCGCTGCTCGAGCTTCTCGACGATGCGCAGCGACTGCAGCGTGTGGTTGAACCCGCGGCCGGTGTTGGCGGGGTCCTTGGGGTCCAGGCCGAGGCGCCCGAGGACCAGCCGGTCGAGCGTGGCCTCGCCGCTGTGCCCGAACGGCGAGTGGCCGAGGTCGTGGGCCAGCGTGATGGTCTCGGCCAGGTCGGTGTTGACGCCGAGAGCGCGGGCGATGGTGCGGGCGATCTGCGCGGCCTCGAACGTGTGGGTCAGCCGGGTCCGGTAGTAGTCGCCCTCGTAGTTGACGAACACCTGGGTCTTGTACTGCAGGCGCCGGAAGGCGGTGGTGTGGATGATCCGGTCGCGGTCCTTCTGGAACTCGGTGCGATAGGGGTGGCGGTCGCTGGGGTGCACGCGCCCACGGCTCGCGGACGCCCGCTCGGCGTACGGGGCGAGCCCGTGCTCCTCGGCGGCCTCGAGGGTGGCGCGGCTGCGGGGCGCGGCGGGCGGCTTGTAGGCGCCAGGGGCTGGGATGGCGTCGGTCATGGGGTTCCTCGCGCCGGGTGGGGATCGGATCGCCGCCGGTGGCCGGGGCGGTCGCACGCCGGCCGATTATAGCGCGGGGGTGGCGCGCGGCGGGGGTGGACGCGAAATTTGGCCGGTCCCGGCCGGCCCGATATCCTGAGGTCCGGGCGCGGGCGGCGGCGGGCGGCCCATCCGACCGCCGGCGCGTGCTGCCACGGCGCCGGCCGCGCGCGATCGGGGAGAGCGCCCCGCCGGCGCGCGGCTGCCCGACCCGGGCGACCTGTGATCCGACCTCCACCATCATCCAGCGAGACACGGGCATCATGTGTGGCATCTTCGGCATCGTATCGGAACGCGAGTCCGATCTCGGCGACGTGCTCGTCGAGGCGGGCAAGCGGCTGGCCTATCGGGGCTACGACTCGGTGGGCTGCGCGGTGGTCGGCGCGGACGGGGCGATCGACCTGCGCAAGGACGTCGGCAAGATCGACGCGGTCAGCGAGGCGCTCGGCATGCGCCAGATGCGCGGCCTCCGGGGCATCACGCAGCTGCGCTGGGCGACGTTCGGCGCGCCGAGCCGGCCGAACGCGCAGCCGCACCTCGACTGCGACGGCGACCTGGTGGGGGCGCACAACGGGAACGTGGTCAACCACGTCGTCCTGCGCCGGCGGTTCGTCGACGCGGGCCACACGGTGCGCGGCGACAACGACGGCGAGAGCTGCGTGCACGCGGTGGAGGCGCACGTCGACGCTGGCGCGGACATGGTCGCGGCGATCCGCGGGGCCTACGCCGACCTCGACGGCGACTACGCGTTCGTGATCACGGGGCGCGCCGAAAATGCCCTGTACGCCATCAAGAAGGGCTCGGGGCTGGTGGCGGGCATCGGCGAGGGCTTCACGTGCGTGTCGTCGGACCTGCCGTCGCTCCTGCCGCTCACGCGCCACATCGTGCGGCTGCAGGACGGCGAGATCGTGGTCTTGCGGCCGGGCGGGCTCGAGGTGCGCCGGGTCGACACGGGGGCGCTGGTCGACCGCGAGGTCGAGGTGTACGCCGGTGCGATGGACGTGGCCGAGAAGGGCGGCTACGCGCACTTCATGCTCAAGGAGATCCACGAGCAGCCGAAGGTGGCGGCGGACCTCTTGCACCTCCTGCGCGACTCGGCGGACCTGCACCGCGTGGTCGACATCATGCGCGCCGCCGACCGGCTGTACTTCGTGGGCTGCGGGACGTCGTACCACGCGTGCCTTCTGGGGGCCTACTACTGGAACCAGATCGCCGGGCGGCTGGCGATCCCGATGCTCCCCGGGCAGTTCATCGAGCAGGCGTCGGCCAGCCTCGACCCGCGCGCGGCGGTGCTGTTCGTCAGCCAGAGCGGCGAGACGAAGGACGTGCTCAGCGCGCTCAACGTGGCGCGCGACAAGGCGGTGCGGCTCCTGGGGATGTGCAACGTCATCGGCTCGACGCTGATGCACGTCACCGAGGCCTACCTGCCGCTGGCGTGCGGCTACGAGATCAGCGTGCCGGCGACCAAGACGTTCATGAACCAGGCGCTGCTGTTTCACTACCTGGCGCGCGCGGTGGCGGGCAAGGACGTGGCGGCGCTGGACGCGGTGCCGGATCTCCTGGAGCGGGCCATCGCGGACACCGACGCGCCGGCCGAGGCGGTGGCGCGGCGGCTGGCGCGCTGGGACTCGCTGTACTACCTGGGCTACGGGCTGACCGAGGCGATCGCGCTCGAGGGGGCGCTGAAGCTCAAGGAGATCACCTACGCGCACTGCGAGGGGATGTTCAGCTCGGAGTTCAAGCACGGGCCGCTGTCGGCGGTCCACGACGGCTTCCCGGTGGTGTTCTTCACGGCGCCGGGGGACGAGGCGATGATGACCAACCATGTGCACGAGGTGACGTGCCGCGGCGGCCACGCGATCGCAGTGGCGGAGGACCACGAGGCGTTCCGCCAGAACGTCGACAGCTACCTGGCGGTGCCGGGCTCGGATCGGATGTTGTTCCCGCTCCTGGCCACGGTGCCGGCGCAGCTGGTGGCCTATCACATGAGCCTGGCGCGCGGGCTGGACCCGGACTTCCCGCGCAACCTGAGCAAGACGCTGACGGTGGACTGAGGGCGGATCGACGCACGCGGCGGGACTGGCCGTCGCGGCAGGGGCGCGGGCGCTCCGTCGGACGAGCGCGGGGTTGCCCCGACACGGTTTCGGAGACGCCGGCGGGAGGCGGCACGACATGGATCCATTGCGGCACTACGCGATCGATCGGCTGGCGGCCGGCGCGGACGCGATCGAGGCGCTGGCGCGCGGGGTGGCAGGCGACCAGGCGCGCTGGCGGCCGGCGCCGGACGCCTGGTCGCTGCTCGAGGTGGTGTGCCACCTCGGCGACGAGGAGGACGAGGACTTCCGGACGCGGACCGACTACCTGCTGCATCGGCCGGGCGAGCCGTTCCCGGCCATCGATCCGCAGGGCTGGGTGGCCGGGCGGGGCTACAACGACCGGGACCCGGCCGCGGCGCTGGCGCGGTTCCTGGCGGAGCGGCGTCAATCGCTGGATTGGCTGGCGGCGCTCGACGGGCCGGACTGGGAGTCGGGCACGGACCACCCGGTGGCGGGCCGGATCACGGCCGGCGGGATGCTGGCGGCGTGGGTGGCGCACGACATGCTCCACATCCGGCAGCTCAATGAGCTGCACTGGCAGCACATGGCCACGTGGGCGCCGCGGATGGCGCAGGACTACGCCGGGGGGTGGTGATGGGGCGGGGGCGGCGATGACCGCCCCCGCCACACGAAAGTGGGCCGAGCAGCACGACGGCGGGGGGCTCGTCGAGGTGCTAGGTCGGGATCCGGCCGAGGATGCGGCGTTCGATCATCCCTGCAATTGTGGAGCGCCGCTCCCAGATTTGCAGGGTTGTGGGTTCGGGCCGGGCCTTCGGGGCGCGACCCCCGGCGGTCGTGGCGCGTATGCGATGTCAGCCGGGTCGATCATGGACCCCGGCGTTGGTCGAAGCCCAAGGAGTGCCCCATGTTGCGCCGTGTCGCCGTCGGCTGTCTCGGGATCGTCGCCGCGATCGCCTTGTGCATGGTCGCGACGGTCGCCAGCCTCTACGTGTCGTCGTCGCGCCTCATCCCGCCGCTGCCGGAGGCACCGGTGTCGGTGGAGGACGACTGCCCCCGCGAGGCCGTGCTGGCGTACGTCAAGGACGGCCGGGCGGCGCGGATCGGGCGCATGCTGGCCCCGATGGAGGCGTTCTCCACGGGCGGGGCGGGCGATCGGCTAGCCCGGCTGCAGGCGATCGACATCGATGCCATGCGCGCCGAGCGCGATGCCGTGCTGGCGGAACCGGTGCCGGCTTGCCTCGAGGAGCTGCGGGCGGCCGAGGCGGACCTGGCCGACCTGGTGATCAACGCGATGGCGCATGTGCAGGCATCCACGCGTGACGGGATGGGGCTGCGCGGGCTGCATGGCACGCTCACCGGGATCACGGTGATGATCCGGGGCGTCGCGCCGCGCCTCGAACGGATGAGGACGGGCTGGGCGGCGCTCGGCGAGCGGCTGGGGATCGACTTCGAGGCGCTGGAGGCGGAGAAGTCAGGGGCGGCCGGAGCGGGTGCGGGGGCAGACGGAGCTGGCGCCGGGCGATGACTCGAAATCGTGCGTCGTCTCGGCGGCGTCACATCGACAGCATCACCTTCACGCACCCGTCGCGCTTTTCGTCGAACAGGGCGTAGGCGGCCGGCCCGTCCGATAGCGGCACGCGGTGGGTGAAGAGGGCCGCGAGGTCGCCGCGGCGATCGCGGGCCAGGTCGACCAGCGTCGGCATGTACGCCCGCGCGGGACAGCGGCCGACGCGATACGTGAGGTTCTTGTCGTAGGCTTCGACGGGCGAAAACGCGAACGAGGCCGTGTGGTGCACCCCGACCACCGCGATCGTCCCGCCCGGGCGGACGATATCGTACGCCAGGCGCCCCGCCGACGGGCTGCCGACTGCCTCCAGGACCGCGTCGGCTCCTCGCCCGTCGGTGGCATCGCGAATGGCGGCGACGACCGCCGCGGCGTGGGCGCTTGGCTCGGGCGTCCCGATACGGGCTTGGGCGCCGGGCTCCAACGATCCACCGGCGCGGGGTGTGGCTGCCCGGCCATGATCGACTGGCCGCAACGGGATGGGCTCGGCGCCGAACCGGGCCGCCAGCGCCAGCCGCTCCGGGACGCTGTCGACCGCGAACAGCTGCTCCGCGCCGAACCATCGCGCGGCGAGGATGGCCATCAGCCCGACCGGCCCGCAGCCCAGGACGACGTAGGTGCCGCGCGGCCCGACCTCAGCCATGCGGGCGCAGTGGTAGCCGGTGGCCATGACGTCGCCGAGGAGGAGGCCTTCGACGTCGCCCAGGTCGTCGGGGATGGGGACGAGGGTCGAGGCGGCCAGCGGCACGCGCACCAGCTCGGCCTGGCCGCCGTGCAGCCCGCGGCCTTGCTCGACCCAGCCGAAGAGCTGGCCCGACGTGCACCGCGCGGTGAGGCCGGCCGCGCAGTAGAAGCATGTCCCGCAGCTTGTGGTGAACGGGCTCATGACGCGGTCGCCCACGCGCGGGCCGGGGGTGTCTCCGCGGACCGCGCCCGCGACGCCCGGGCCGACGTCGACCACGCGCCCCACGAACTCGTGCCCCATCACGGTGCCCGCGTCGAGGCCGACCTCGCGGCCGTGGTAGACGTGCAGGTCGGAGCCGCAGATCGCCGCCGCCGACACCGCGACGATGGCGTCGGTGGGAGCGAGCAGCGCGGGGTCGTCGACGGTGCCGTGGCGGATGGCGTGGATGCCGTCGTAGGTAAGTGCGTGCATGGGCGGTGTCCTTGGGTCCGGCGGTCTGGAAGGGTGGCGGTGGGTGATGGTGAGCAGTGATGTAACGGTGGATTGACTTGCGGGTTCTCTCAGGTCAAATGGTGAGGATCACGGCTCGGCGGGGGATCACGCGGTGATCGTAACCGTGAAAATCGGTAGGTCAACTGCGGATTTTCATGGTTCGAGTGATGGGCGCCACTGGATTGGCGTTGCGCTCGACGGGCGGACCACCCCCGCCGAACGCCAGCTCAGCGAGTCGATTCATGCGGCGCGGGAACCATTCGATCCCGGCAGACGTTGGAATGCGTCGAGGACCACAAGTCACCCGAGGACCCGAACCCATGCTTCAGCTCCAGCTCACATTCGACTATCTGACGGACGGCCATCCGGCGCCGCCGCCCACCGCCTGCCCGCGCTCCGGGTGCGGCGGCGGGCGTGTCCGCCATTGGCAGACGGTCGCCAAGCCGGTGCGGGGATCCGCGGGTGGATCGGTGACCGCCGAGCGCTACATCTGCCTGGACTGCCGGCGGACGTTCCGGGTGTATCCGCAAGGGATCGACCGCGGCACGGTGCCGGCGGCGGCGAAGCACTGGGCGGCGGCGCTCCACGACCTCGGGTTGCCGTGCCGCGACGTCAGCCGGGCGCTGGCGGTGCTCGGGGCGGCTCTCGGCAAGAGCAGGGTGCAGACGCTGGCCAGGCCGCTGGTGGGCGCCGGGCGGCCCCGGCCGGGGTGGCTGAGTGCGGTGCTGGAGCGAGTGGAGATCGAGGGCGAGGACATGGGCGAGGGTGACGGCAACCAGGTCGAGCGGCGGGCATGGGTGTGGATCCAAGGCCGGCGGCACGCGCTGCGGCGGGTGGTGGATGCATGCGGCCGGGCAACGCTCGTCGTCGACGGCGTCGCGCGCGACCTGTTCCACGTCGTGGACGCCTGGGCGGGGGCCATGCTGGCGGAACACGGCGTGCACGCGGCGGTCGTCTACGTGGGTGACGCGGACCGGCGCCGCGACGGCGCGCCGTTGGGCATCGTTGTTGGCGGGTTCGGTTGGGATGATGCCGTGCGGGCGGCGGACGGTGCCCAGGAGTCTGGACTCGGTCCGGTCGAGGCGGATACCGCGGCCGTCGCGGCGACCGACGATCACGATGGGGTTTGCCCTAACCCGTCGGGCGTGCCGTTCGGCGAGCCCCCTGGCCATCCGCCCGTACTGCGGCCGACATCGGTCACGACGGGGTGGGGATCGGCGCTCCGTCGTCTGGGCCACGCACCTGGCGTCGGCATCGGCGCGGGGTTGGGCGCGCCGGCGCCCCGTGTCGGCCGGGCCCGGCATCGTTCGGGGTGCCACTCGGGGCACGTGTTGGGCGGGTCAGGCGGCGTCTGCCACGCCTTCGGAGGCGCTCGCCGCCCGCGCGTTGCCGCGTAGAGGGCCCGTCGGCCGCGCGCGGCAACGCGTACGGCGTTCCGCACCACTGACCGCTGGACGACGGCGCTGGGACCAAGGGGGCCCCGCAGTACTTCCTTGGCCGAGTGGGGTCGCAACCTTGCCTTGACTGCCATGCTTCCAGGGCTATCTCGGCTTGGTTCTCTGCCTATTGCGGGCAGAGTGCTTGCCTTGCTGGCCTCGGGTCCTTGCCTTGGGGGAACACGGTGCTTGTCTGTCCGGGGGCGGATGTCTGCTCGTGTGTGGACCCTGTGGCGCGGTTAAGTCGGAAGCGAAGCCTGCTTCCGCTCACCGTGCCGTGACGAGCTTCCGTTGCAGCGGGGACGGGCCGCGAGACCGGAGCGCATCGGCCGTGGCTTCATCGTCGCGAATGGCTTGATCGATCTCCGTGCGGTGATCGTAGTAGAAGGCCAGCGCTGCATGCACGGCCGCCAACGACAGATCGAACCGCCCAGCAATCTCGGCCGGCGAGTGCCCCATCCGCAGGTGCATCAAGGCGATGTCCGCAACGGTGATGCGCGAGCCGTCGATGCGGGGCTTGCCGCCGCGCACGTCAGGTGACGACACGATGTGGGTGTCGGTTGTCCGCAGAACCGTCGAGGTCATTGCATCCTCCCTCGCCGGGTGTCGGTGCACCCCGATGCCGACAAGCACTCGACGCAGTCGATTCTAGCACATGCCGGTATGCTCGACTCCCTCATCCCCTCACCCCCCCTTCCTCCACGCCCGCACATCCGCCCGCCGATTCCGCCATGCCGGCTTGGGCTGCCCGATGACGGCGCGGGTGGCCCCGCGGCGCGCCGCCTTCCGCCATCCAAGTGCGGTTCAGCGCCGGGTGGATATCCTGGAGGGAGGCGGCGCGGGGCTCGGCGTCGGTGGTTGCAGCCGGGCCGGCCAGGGGCGGCGGCGCTTCTGGCGCCGGTGACGGCCGCGCCGGCATCGAAAGAGCATCAAGATCGGCGCCAATCACCGGTATGGTAAAATGCCGCATGCGCGGACGGGAATGGCTCACCATGACCACAAGCGACGGGGGAGATCAGCGGCATGGCGATCCGGTTGGAGGGCGACGACTTTCGTCGACTCGTCAGAGTCGTGCAGGGATTGCCCGCGTTCGCGCAGTTCGAGCGGCGCCGCGCCCTGGTGCTCAACGCATTGCAGGGAACGCCGCGCGCGGAACGCCGGAACCGCGATGGGCGCCATCGTGGATGACATAAGGGCAACGGCGCCCGAAGTGTTCGCGCGGCTGATGACGGCATGAGCGACGGTGATCGCACGGCCGAGGCTGCACGCATGGACGCGGGGTACGGTCCTGCGGGCAGTCTGGTCGTACGGCTTGGCGTGCGCCTCTTTCCGATCTTCGAGACGGAAACCCAACGCCGGTCAGCCCTCGCGGCCGCGACGGCCGACTTGCCCGAGCTTGCCGGCGGTGTGGACTGGAGCGGCCCTGCGCTGGACTTCGCGCGCAGGATCGCCGGGTGGTTGCTGACGCACAAGGGTGCGAACGGCCGGCGCGTGCTGACGGCGCTGCTGGACGACGCCGCGAGTCGAGTCAGCGAGGTCGATCCCGAGAACGCCGACTTCGCCGAGCTGCGCGCCGAGGTCGAGGCGTTTCGGCCGCCCGTGTTCAACCTGCAGGCCGACGCGCCTGCCCGCCCTCTGCCCGCCGCCTTTGCGGCGCTGCACGACGCCGTGATCGAGGCGGCGCCCGCGGCGAACCTGTCGCTGGAGACCCTCCAAGCCGTGATCCGTCACCGGCCGGCGAGCTTGACGGAGTATCGGCTCTCGCGCCTCGCCGAGTGGTCGCAGGAGCGCTATGCGGTCGACCGGCGCTTCACGCGGTTGACGCTAATGATCGACCGGGGATCGGGCTCCAAGGAGCAGCGTTGGGCTGACCAGCCTGAGTCGTTCGACGACCTGCGCGATGTGTTGGGTGCGGTCCGCGACCGGGCCGTCGTGGTCCTGGGCGAGCCGGGGGCAGGCAAGAGCACGCTGCTGCGGCGGCTGGAGCTGGACGTCGCGGTGGACGCCCTGCGGGCGGGGCGGGCCGGTGGAGCGGACGCGGCGGCCGCTGGCGTGGCTGATGCGGGCACCGGCGAGGAGCGCGTGACGTTCTTCGTCGAGCTGAGCCGCTACGCGCCGGCGATCACGGACGACGACCTGCGCAAGCGCGTGGAACCGTCGGCGGATGCGTGGTTGGCGGATCAGTGGCGTCGGCGCTGCCCGGAGTTGCCGGAATGGCGCTCGATGCTGGCCGCCGGGCGGGTCGTGGTCCTCCTCGACGCGCTGAACGAGATGCCGCACGCCGGCGCGGCGGACTTCGACGATCGGCTGGAGGCGTGGCGGGAGTGGCTGCGGGACCTGCCGCCGGGGAACCGGGCGGTGTTCGCGTGCCGGAGCCTGGACTACAGTGCGGGGTTGTCGACGGACAAGCTGCCGGTGCCGCAGGCGCGGGTCGAGCGGATGGACGACGGCCAGGTGCGGCGCTTCCTGCAGGCGTACCTGCCCGATCGCTGGGCGGAGGTCTGGGCGCAGATCGAGGGCACGGAGCTGCTGGACATCGTCAAGACGCCGTTCTACGCCGGCCTGCTCGTGAAGCAGACGGGGGCCGGCGGCGAGCTGCCGCGCGGCCGGGCGGGTCTGGTGACGGGGTTCGTGCTGCAGGCGCTGCGGCGGGAGATCGGGAACCGGGATCCCTTGTTCATGATCGATGGTGGCCTCTTGACCGCGGCGGACCATGCGCAGGTGCACGCGCCTGGGGGTCACGCATACGCGTTGCCGTCGGACGGGCCGCTGATCCGATGCATCGTCGGCCTGGCGTACGCGATGCAGGCGGGCGGGGGTGCGGGGGCGGAGCGCGGACGGGAGGTCGTCGGGCTGCGGGAAGCTTGCGCTTGCATCGACGATCCGCGCGCCGGGGACGTCGTCCAGGCGGCGGCGGAGCTGGGCATCGTGGTGATCGAGACCCGCTACGAGCTCGACGATCGGGTGGAGGACGTGCGGTTCTTCCACCAGCTCTTCCGCGAGTACTTCGCGGCGCGGCGGTTGGCCCGCGTGTTGGATCCGGCGCTGGTGGCGACGGAGTGGCGGGCGAACGCGATGCCGGAGCGGCTGGAAGCGACCCTTGCCCTCATCGCGCCCGCCGACCCGTTGCCCTCGGCCCCCGCGACCGGCTGGGAGGAGCCGGCGGTGTTGGCGGCGGCGATGGCGCCGCGACCGGACGACTTCGTGCAGGCGGTGGCGGCGGCGAACCTCCCGCTTGCAGGTCGCTGCGCGGCGGAGGCGGACGTACGGGTGTCGGTGGCGGTGGAGGACGACCTTCGGCGGCGGCTCATCGCCCGCACGGGCGACGCGACGGCGGATCTCCGCGCGCGCATCGCCGCGGGCGTTGCGCTCGGCCGGCTCGGCGACCCGCGCTTCGACCGGCGGGAGGGGCCGTACGGGCCGTATCTCCTGCCGCCGATGGTGCGGGTGCCGACGGGGCGGTATCCGATCGGCGACAACCGCGGATATCCTGGCGAGCGAGGGGAGCATGTCGTCGACTTGCCGGAGTGTTTCCTCGGCCAGTTCCCGGTCACCAACTCGGAGTGGGCGCTGTTCGTCGCGTCAGGCGGCTATGCGGAGGAGCGCTGGTGGGAGACCGAAGCGGCGAGGGCGTGGCTGCGCGGGGATCCGTCGTCGGTGGAGCCGTCGAAGCAATGGGAGCGCAAGCGGTGGCGGGAGGGGCCGCGAGATGACGCCGCGTTCAAGCGGTGGGTGGCAGATCGTCCGAACCTGACTGACGTGGACATCCCTTGGTACCAGCGGTACTTCGGCCAGAGCGCGGACGAGCTCGAGGCGACGATCGACGGGTGGTATCCGGCCGAACGCAAGACCGCGCCTCAGTTCTGGAACGATCCCGCCTTCAACGCGCCCAGCCAGCCGGTCGTGGGCATCAGTTGGTTCGAAGCGCGCGCCTACTGCGCTT
>CAYQBA010000141.1:0-12482 GCA_964415605.1 uncultured Anaerolineales bacterium
GCGTCGCGCAGCACGGCCTGGAAACGGCCGTCGAAGCGCGCGCCGGCCCGGGCCGTGGCGCGCGGGCCCCCGGCGTCGCGCAGCTCGGCCGTCACCGCCCCGCCCGGGCGCGCGAAGCCGCACACGTTGGGACCGCCGATCTCCGCCCGGAGCTGCGGCACGTAGTGCGTGCGGCGCGCCACGTGGCCTTCCGGCAGGTGGTACTGGGCGGCGATGGCCGTGCCGGGCGCCACGTCCCAGCGCGGCACGAAGTCGGCCGCCCACGCGCCGTCGGCGGCGATCGCCGGCCACGCCTGCGACAGCGAGAAGCCCGCGCCGGCGCGGCCGGCCAGCACCACCAGCCGCCCGCCCGGGGTGGCGCGCCCCGCCACGCGGTCGGCGGCCGCGTCGGCCGTGATCGACAGCTCGGGCACCGTCATCTCGAGCGGCGCGCCGCCCTGGCGGGTGATGAGGATCACCGCCAGCCGATCGCCCGCCTGGAGCGGCACCGGCGCGCCGGCCGCGTCGACGAGCCGGGCATCCAGGATGCCGTCGGGGGCCGACACGCCGGTCGCGGTGGCGAAGACGCTGCCGCCGCGGCGGGCTTCGAGGCGAAAGCGCGTGTTCGGCCAGACCGTGCCGCCCAGCCGGCTGGCGTCGAGGTCGAGCGTCAGGCCCGGGACGGTGACGGTGCGCGCGACGCTGTGCCCGCCGGCATCGAGGGCGAGGCTGACGGTGTCGTTGTAGCGCAGGTCGGGCTGGCCGGCGAACGCGTGGCTGAAGGCGCCGCTGGCATCGGCCACGACGTTGACCGTGGCGCGCCCGCCGCCGAACGGCACGGCCTGGATGGCCACGGCGCGGCCGGGCTCGGTGTGGCCGGTGACCAGGTCCGACTCGACGATCACGGTGCCGTCGAGCACCGGAACCCGCACCTCGGCGGTCTCGCCGCCGCTGGTGAGGCGCACGGTGTCGCCGGGTTGGACGGGCACGCCCTCGCCCGCGATGTCCTCGAAGCGCAGGAAGAAGCTTCCGGACTGCGGCGCGAACGTCTCGGCGCCGGCGAAGCCCAGCCCGGCGTAGTCCGGCACGACCGTCGCGGCTTCGGCCACCACGGCCCCGTCGGGCGCGGTCAGCCGCGCCGTGAGCCGCAGGCCCGGCGCGGCAGTGCCGCCGAGCCCTGGCGCGCCGACCTGCACCGCCAGGCGCGGCGCCGACCACGGCGTGAAGAAGGTGTGCCCGCGCCGGTCGACCGCCGTCACCTGCCCGAGCGCGCCGGCGGCGATGTCCAGCCGCCCCCCGAATTCCGCGGTGTACAGCCCGGACGCGTCGGCCGTGGTCTCGACGACGGCCTCGCCCGCGCCCGGAGTGGATCCGGTGACGCGCAGCCGCGTGCCCGCCGGGGCTGTCCCGCGCACCGTGTCCGCCGCCGCATCGGAGATGGCCGTCAGCTCCGGCACCGTCAAGACGAGGGGGTCGCCGGCCGTGGTCTCCACGGCGACGCGGTCGCCAGGCGCGGTGGGCAGCGCGTCGCCGCCGAACACAAAACCGCCCCCGACCGACGGCGGGCGGTGCTGGACGGCAAACGCACCGTCGGCGCCGGCCACCGTCGTCTGTCGGCTGCGCACCTCGCCCGCGGGCGTGCTGAGCGTGACGGTGATCGCCCGGCCGGGCTCGGCCAGCCCGCCGAGGCGCGCCACCCCGACGCCGACCTCGACCACCGGGATGACCGCGAGCGCGCCGGCGCGCAGGCCCTCCGGCGGCGCGGGCGTCCACCACGCCGTCACCCGCCAGCCAGGCGCGAGGTCGGCCAGCCCGGCGAAGCTGGCCGTGAAGCGCCCGTCGGTGCCGGCCGTGGCGTCGACCGTGGCCGCGCCGCCCCACACCGAGCCCGCCACCAGGCGCAGCGCCGCGCCGGCCGGCGCGCGCCCGGACACGCCGTCGGCACCGGGATCGATGGCCAGCGTGATCTCCGGCACGCTGACCACGACCGCGCGGTTGGCCGCCAGCGGGCCGCCTGCCTGGGTCAGCGTCACCCGATCGCCGGGCTGGATGCGATGGGGGGGCGGCGCCTGCCCGGGGCCGGCAGGGCCGACCGGCCCGAAGGCGCCCCCGCCGAGCACCAGCGACCAGCGGCCGTCGCCGGTCACCGGCTCGGGGCCGAAAGTGAGCGTCTGGCCCGCCGGCGTCTCGATCGTGATGCCGACCCGCGTGCCCGGGGACGCCGTCCCGCGCGCCTCGCTCGCGCCGAGCGTGACGGCGCCGGAGAGCGTCCGCGCGTGGGCGTGGAACCGCACGCCGTCGCCGAGGTCGACGTGCGCCGCCGCGGCCACGGCGGACCCCGTTCCGAGGTCGACCGCCGGCCCCAGGTCGAGCACCCACCGGCCGTCGGCGCCCACGGTGACGTCGCGGCCGCGCGGCGGGTCCGACCCGAGCAACACGTCGACGTGCAGCACCGCCCCGGCCGGGCCAGTGCCGGCGATGCGGTCGTTGGCGACGTCGACGTCGGCGGTGAGGTCGGGGACCTCGATGCGGCGCGGCGCGGCGCCGGCCTGCAGCACGCGCAAGACGTCGCCGGGCTCGAGCACCGTCGCCGGCCCGCCAAACCGCACGATGGCGACGTTGCCGCCGCTGAGGACGTAGCTGCCGAACGCGATGGGCGCCACGCCGTCGTCGCCCGCCACGGCCGCACTCGACGCCTTCTCCTCGCCCGCCGCGTTGACCAAGTCCACCAGCACCTGCGTGCCGG
This sequence comes from uncultured Anaerolineales bacterium, assembly GCA_964415605.1. Lineage (GTDB taxonomy): Bacteria > Chloroflexota > Anaerolineae > Epilineales > Epilineaceae > UCB3. Next base: position 2,726 of record CAYQBA010000141.1, read on the forward strand.
GCGCCGTCCGGACGGTCAGGCCGTCGGCGTGGACGGTGGCCTCGATCACGGGCACCGCCGGGTTGACCTGGGCCGGTGCGGCCGGCGCGGCGCGCACGCCCGGGACGTCGGCCATCGGCCCGAGGTCGCCGGGCACCGGCGGCCGCGCGACGGCGGCGAGGCAAAGGGCCAGGCACACGGACAGGGCAGGGAGCAGGCGATGCATGGTGGGGGACTCCTCGAGGGGTAGGGTGGCTGCTTGGCGCCCGACACGTCAGGGTCGATGCGGCGCGCCATCGAGCGTGGATTCTACGCATCGCGTGTTCATGACCGATTGCCGACGTGTTCAGGTATCGCAACACGGTCGCGCTGCGCGCGGGGCAAGCCACGGCGGATTGGGGGCAATCCGGCCGCGGGGCGAGCTGGGCGCGGGTGGGCGCGGGGGTGTCTCCGCGCCCAGCTCGCCCCGCCTGCGGTACAATCTCCCGCGGAGGTCCCCGCATGTCCCGATTGCCGACCGGCACCGTCACGTTCCTGTTCACCGATATCGAAGGCTCGACCGTGCGTTGGGAGCGCCACCCCGACGCCATGCGCGCGGCGCTGGCGCGCCACGACGACCTCCTGCGCGTGGCTGTCGAGTCGCACGGCGGCCACGTCTTCAAGACGGTCGGCGACGCCTTTTGCGCGGTCTTCGCCACCGCGGCGGGCGGGCTGGCGGCCGCGGTCGCCGCTCAGCGCGCCGTGATGGCCGAGGACTGGTCGGCCTTCGGGACCGGCTTCACGCCGCTCGCGATCCGGATGGCGCTGCACACCGGCGAGGCCGAGGAGCGGGGCGGCGACTACTTTGGGTTGCAGGTCAACCGGGTGGCCCGCATCGAGGCCGCGGCGCACGGGGGGCAGGTGCTGGTGTCCAACGCGACGTACCTCCTCATCCGCGACCAGCTGCCCGAAGGGTGCGATCTGCGCGACCTCGGCGAGCACCGGCTGAAGGATCTGCGGAATACCGAGCGCCTCTTCCAGGTGGTCGGCGCCGGGCTGCCGGACGTGGCGGCGCCGCCGGCGACCGTCGACGTGCTCCACCCGCGCGAGCGCGTGGTCGTGCGCGAGGCCGAGCCGGGCGAGTCGGGCGGGCACGCCCGCCGCGCCGAGGGGCTGTGGGCGAGCCTCGAGGCGGCGATCCTCGGCGAGGGCGGCGCCGACGCCACGCTGACTCTGACGCCGGCCGAGGCGGCGGCGCTGGCGCGGCACGCGCCGGCGACGTGGCGCGAGTGGCGGCTCGGCCGGGTGGCCGAGTGGAGCCAGCCCCGCTACCGGTTGGACGGCCGGTTCGTGGGGTTGACGCTGCTCGTGGACCAGGGCGAGGCGTCGGAGCAGGGGCGGTGGCGGGCGGGCGACGAGCGCTTCGAGGGCCTGGCCGCGCTCCTGGACCACGTGCCCGACCCGGCCGTGGTGGTGCTCGGCGCGCCGGGCAGCGGCAAGAGCACGCTCCTGCGGCATCTCGAGCTCGACCTGGCCATCGAGGGGCTGCGCGGGGCGGGGAACCCGCGCGTGACGTTCTTCGTGCCGCTGAGCACCTACGTGCCGCCGCGCCCGGGGGCGGCGATGCCGGACCCGGGCGAGTGGCTGGCCGCGCAGTGGGCGGCGCGCTACCCGGCCCTGCCGGCGCTCGACGATCTCCTCGCCGAAGGCCGGATGACGCTGCTCCTGGATGCCCTCAACGAGATGCCGGCGGGCAGCGAGGCCGAGCTGCGCGGGCACGTCCAGCTCTGGAAGGCGTGGCTGCACCACCTGGTGGCGGTGCGGCCGGGGAACCGCGTGGTGTTCAGCTGCCGGAGCCTGGACTACAGCCAGCCGCTCTCGACGCCCGAGCTGCGGGTGCCTCAGATCCGGATCGAGCCGCTCTCCGATGCCCAGGTGCGCGACTTCCTGCGGCTGCACAGCCCCGGCCGGCGGCGCGAGATCTGGAAGGCCCTGGCGGGCAGCCCCCAGCTCGAGGTCGTGCGCAGCCCGTACTTCCTGGCGCTCCTGGTGGAGCAGGTGGAGGCCACGGGCGAGCTGCCGGCGGGCCGGGCGGGGCTGTTCACGGGTTTCGTGCGGCAGGCCTTGCGGCGCGAGGTCGAGCGCGGAAGCCCGCTCTTCGCGCCGGGCGTGCTGCTCGAGGGGCGCGACCTCCGGCGCATCACGGGCTGGCAGTGGCGGGGGGCGTACGACCTGCCGGAGCGCGGGCCGCTCCTGCCGAAGCTGGCGGCGCTGGCCGACGGCATGCAGCGCGCGGCGGGCGGCGGCGCGTCGCAGGTGCGGCTGGACGTCGACGCGGCGCTCGACCTCCTCGACACCGACGCCGACGAGGCGATCGTGGCGGCGGGCTCGGCGCTGGCGGTGCTGGACGAGGACCAGGCGGCGGGGGCGGTGATGTACGCGCACCAGCTCGTGCAGGAGTACTTCGCCGCGCGGGTGCTGGCCCAGGCGCCGGACCCCGGGCTGGTGCGCGTGCCGTGGCGGGCGGACGAGGTCCGGCCGTGCGTCCGCGAGGTCCTGGCGGGGCTGGACCCGGCGGACACGCTGCCGCCGCTGCCGGGCACGGGCTGGGAGGAGACGACGGTGCTGGCGACGGTGATGGCGGACGACCCGAACGCCTTCCTGCGCGGCGTGATGGGCGCGAACCTGGCGCTGGCGGGACGGGCGGCGGCGGAGCCGGAGCTGCGGGGCCGGCTGGACCCGGCGCTGGTGGGCGATCTCCGCGCGGCGCTGGCGCGGCGGTGCGAGGACGCGGCGGCGGACCTGCGCGACCGGATCGCGTGCGGCTTCGCGCTCGGCGATCTGGGCGACCCGCGGCTGGAGCGGCGAACAGGCCCCCACGGCCCCCACCTCGTGCCGCCGTGGGTGGCGATTCCGGGCGGGTCCTACCCGATGGGCGACGACGAGCCGCTGTACCTGCCGGACCAGGACGCGTGGGACCGCTCGCACACGCCGCGCCACACGGTGACGGTCGCGGCGTTCGGCATCTCGCGGTTCCCGGTGACCAACGCGGAGTGGGCGTGCTTCATGGCGGCGGGCGGCTACGAGGACGAGGCCTGGTGGGACACGCCCGCCGGCCGGGCCTGGCGGGCGGGGGAGGGGACGGCGGACGGGCCGCGTTGGAACAACCGGTTCTGGTGGCAGCGCTTCCGCGACCGGCCGGAGCTGCTGCGGCAAATGGTCGACGACGCGCGGATGCTGCCGGAGGCGGCGGAGCGCTGGCAGCGCTGGGTGACGCTGGGGGAGGATGCGTTCGAGGCGGAGCTGCGGGCGATGTTCCCGGGCGGGCGCCATACGGAGCCGCTGTACTGGCAGGAGCCGCGCTTCAACCGGCCAAACCAGCCGGTGGTGGGGGTGTGCTGGTACGAGCTGCGGGCGTATGCGGCGTGGCTGTCGGCGCAGCTCGGGCGCCGGGTGCGGCTGCCGTCGGAGGCGGAGTGGGAGGCGGCGGCGCGGGGCGCGGCGGGGCGGGCGTATGCGTGCGGCGATGCGCTGGATGCCACGGCGTGCAACGTGGCGACGACGCGGCTGAAGCGGTCGGCGCCGGTGGGGGTGTTCGTCGAGGGCGCGACGCCGGAGGGGGTGTGCGACCTGACGGGCGGCGTGAGCGAGTGGACGGTGAGCGCGTTCACGAACTGGGTGGAGGACTCGGAGGGTCTGAACCCGCGCTACGGCTACCCGTACGCGGCGGACGACGGGCGCGAGGACCCCGACACGGGCACGGACATCTCGCGCGTGGTGCGCGGCGGCTCGTGGAGCCTGGCGCCGGCGTTGGTGCGCGCGGCGGCGCGCTACGACTACCAGCCGGCCTACCGGGCACGGGACCTCGGCGGCCGGCTGGTCGTGGAGGGTGATGGCGGTGGGTGATGGGCGCCGCGGTGCGGCCCGGGGCCGGACGCGCCGCCCCTAACGCGAACCGCCGGCCGCCGGTGGCCAGCCGAGCATCGGGAGCGCGACGCCGTGGATCGTCCGCCCCGCCAGCGGCGGCGTGTTGATCTGGGCGAACGTCCCGACGGCGCCGACGTCGGGGTCGGTCGTGCTGGCGACGTAGACGAACAGCGTCTCCTCCGCCAGGTCGGCCAGGTCGGTGGCCAGCACGAACCGCCCTTCGGCGCGCGCGTCGGGCGGGACGTCGTCGGCGGAGCCGCGCAGGACGACGTAGAAGTCGGTGCCGGGCGCCAGGGTCTGCGTGCCGAAGCCGGCGACGGCGCGGAGGCGTTGCGCGGCCTCGAGCGCATTGAGGGTGTCGCGGTTCAGGTCGGCGAGCGTGAGGCCATCCTCCCCGACGGCGGCGATCCGCAGGTCGGACAGGCGGGCGGCGGACGGGAGCGCCGGCGGCACCGAGACGATGAACCCGGCGGCGATCACGGTCTCCGGGGGACCGGACGTCAGGTGGAGGGGGCGGGCGGCGAACGGCGAGCCGGTGACGACGGTGTTCATCCAACTCTGGATGCACGACAACGGCGGCACGGCCGTGACCGTCTCGTCGGGGGCCTTGGCCGTGATGTCCGTGGGGCACCAGTGCCACACGTCCTGCTCCAGCCCGACGTGCAGGAGGTCGCCGGCGGGGACGGCCGCGGCGGGCGGCGCCGCCCAGGTGTGCCGCAGGTGCTCCTTGGTGTCGGGATCGGTGGACGGCGCGGTCGAGAACAGCGTGAAGGGGTGGGATCCCGGGTTGTCGTAGTGGAAGAGCGGGAAGGGGTTGTTGGTGCCGGTCGTCGTGATGGCAAGGGTCGCGATCGGCTTGCCGGTGCCGTTGACGTAGTCCCAGTTGATGCCCTTGCTCATGCGGCCGATCTTGCGGTCGACCGCCGTGTTGCTGTTGAACGTGATCGTGCCGTAGATGGTCGTGCGGTCACAGTTCGGCGTACCGGGCAGGACGTTCCACGGCAAGGCGCGCGCCCAGATGTTCGGGTCGAAGAGATCCTGGGCCTGGATGAGGATGTCGGTCGCCGAGACAGAGGCGGTCTCGACGAAGTCCAGATCGGCGGCTCCGTAAGCCACGCAGTAGGCGCTGAGCTCGTCGTGCGTCAGAACATGGTTGGTGTTCCCGGCGTTGAGCGTGTGCCGCATCACCTCCATTCCGCCAGAAGCAGCCACCACGACAGGCGTGCAGCCTCTGGCGCTGACCGGCGTGTAGTTGCGGCCCGCGACGTGGGCTTCTTCGGGGTGCGCTAGCCCCAACATGTGGCCGATCTCGTGGACGGCGACGGTCCGCATGTCAACGTAGGGCTGGTAGCCGACGTGCTTGTAGGCCGGCTGGCTCCCCGGCAGGGTGGCGCTGGCCTCGTCCCACTCCCTGAACGCGAGTCGGACCTGGTCCTTGAGCGTGGCGTTGGGGAACGCGTTCGTGAAGCTCGGGGCAAACCGGTAGGCGATGGTGGTCTTGTTCCAGCACGCGCGGTCGTGGGGATTGTTGACGAGATCGGTGAAACCGGTGAACGGGACCCAGGTGGAAACCGAGTAGAAGGCCATGCCACTTGCATTCGCCGGCCAGAGGAATCCGAGGCCGCATACCATGAGAATGACGCGGGTCCGCACCGAAACGCATGCAATCCGACCTGGGAGGAAACGCATCATCGACTCCGTTGTTTGGTCCCGGGAGAAGGGCGTCCTGGATGCATCATTGGGTCGTCGCGTTGGGCGATGACCATGATACGTCTTGATCGTGTGGATCGTGACATGGCCGTCCAGATGCATGCCGAATCGAAGCAGGCCGGAAGCCCTTGGACTCGGGCCCAAAGCCCTGAAACCTTTCACACGGCTTGGGGTTATTGAAGGTACAGCGTGAATACCGTCCGGCGGCGCTGCATCGGCGACCCCAATGCAGGAGCGCGGATGCCACGAGTCGCACCACAGAACGGGAGCGTCAGAAGATGCCGAACTGTAATTGGAAGTGCTTCATCGCTGGGCTGATCGCTGGGATCCTTCTCGGTTTGTTGTACTGCAAAGCGATAGGGCTTCCCGGTGGTCAGAATCCTCAACCGGCTCCGGCCGGCATGGTCTGGACCGATAGCGACCCGCAGAACTGCGCCAAGGACGCCACCGAAACAGGCATCCCAGGCATCCTGGTGGAGTTGCGTGACGGCGGCGGCAACCTCGTCTCGACGGCGACCACGGACCCCGATGGCAACTACGCGTTCCCGAGTGTCAGCGTGGCACCTGGCAACTACGACGTGGTCGTCCCTGCGGCACCGGGGCCGTCGGTGTGTGACACGGACTCGAATCCGGGTCCCGGGGACAACAAGGTCAACGTGAATGTCCCGTCATCAGGATCTGGGGATGTCGCCGAATTCGGCTATCAGTAGGGTGTCGCGGACGCTCAGGGGGAACGAACGGCGTCGAGATTGCTGCACAACGCGAGAGCCATTTCAATGGCATCTTGGGTAGACATGTGCGCGCCGCGCGCCTCGGCGGCGCGCACATCTTCCATTCCGAGGCGCTCTTGCGCCGACCGGATCGCCGGGCGGAGCCAAACGGCCCGACTGGCCGGCAGCGGTGTGCCCAGCCTGGATCGAGTCGCATCGGCGCATCCCGCGTACGCGACAGCATCGATCAGATTGCCGGCGGCGGTCGCGAGCACCGCGAAGCTCTCGACGGATTCGGCGATGCGGAGTGGGTTCCGCATCTGCAAGCGGTGCGTGAGACACTCCTTGAGGGATGCCGCGCCATCGGCCACGTGTCCTTGACCGCAGGCGATCACACCCAGGGCTTCCAGCGCTTCGGACGCCGCCAGCTTGTGGCCGATCGCGTTGGCGATGTCTATGCTCCTGCGCTGCCTGTCCTGTGCCGCGCGGAAGTCCCCGCGGCTGAGCGCCACGCGCCCCAGCCAGTCCATGGTCTTTGCGATGCCCAACCGGTTCCCGACCTGTGTCTCGATCCTGAGGCTTGTCTCGAGGTGGTCGACGGCGTCGTCCACGTGGCCCTGCTCGAACAACACCGTGCCGAGGAGGCGGTGCGTTTCGGCCAACCCTGGCGCGTCGTCCAAGGTGTCGACCATGGCGTGGGCTTCGGCAAAGTGCTGGCGTGCGGCATCGAGCTGCCCCCGCTCGGCAGCGACCAGACCAGACACCACCAGCGCGTTGACCACCAGCCGATCAAACCCATGCTGCCGGCTGGTGGCCAGGCTCTCGGCCGCCTGAGTCTCGGCCGCGGCGAGGTCGCACTGCGCGTACGCCACCGCGGCGATGTTGTGGAGCGCGAGGGCCGTGTTCCAGGGGCTGCCGACCTTCCGGAAGATGACCACCGCGTGCTCGTAGGCCTGGCGCGCCGCGGGATAGTCGTCCTGCTCGTAGGCGAGGTTGCCGAGGTTGGTCAGCGTCTGGCTCTGCCCGACCTCGTCGCCGAGCGCGCGGCGGATGGCGAGGGCGCTCTCCAGCAGCGGCCGGGCTTCCGCGTAGTCGCCCTGGAGGCTGGCCAGCGTGCCGGCGGCGTGCAGGGCCTTGGCCCGGACGGCGGTGCCGTCTTCGCCGGGCAGGGCCAGGACGGCCGTCAGCTGCGAGCGGCCCTCGCTCAGCTGGCCCTGCATGAACCAGAGGCGCCACAGCGCCCCGGCCAGCCGCAGCCCGTGCTCGGTACCGCCCGCGGCGCGGAGCCAGCCCAGGGCGGCGAGGAAGTTGCCGGATTCCGGCTGTAAGCGCGGGAGCCACGCCGATTGCTCGGCGCCGGCCAGCCTGGGCTCGGCGGTCTCGGCGAGCTGCAGGTAGGCTTCGGCATGCCGTTGCCGCAAGGCCGGGAGACTGCCGGAGCGCTCGAGGTACTGCCAGGCGAACGACCGCAGGGTCTCGAGCAGGCGGTAGCGCGCTTCGAGGTTGGCGCCTTCTTCCATGATCACCAGCGACTTGCCGACCAGCGCCGACAGCGCTCCCAGCACGTCGTCGGTCTCGCCGGACAGGACGTGCTCGGCCGCGTCGAGGGTCCACCCTCCCGCGAAGACGGCCAGCCCGGCGAAGCAGCGCTGGAGCGGCGACTCCAGCAGGTCGTAGCTCCAGTCCATCACCGACTGCAGCGACTGGTGGCGCTCCGGCAGATCGACGATGTCGCCGCGCAGGAGGTCGAACGACCGCTGCAGGCGCGCGAGGATCTGCTCGACCGACAGCACGTTGACCCACGCGGCGGCCAGCTCGATGCCGAGCGGGTTGCCTTCCAGCCGGGCGCAGATGCCGGCGACGGCTGGCGCGTTGTCCGCCGTCAGCGCGAAGGTGCGCCGGCTGGCGCTGGCGCGGTCGGCGAAGAGGCGGAGGGCGTCGGTGGCGGCGAGGGCGGAGAACGGCTGCCGGGTCTTGGGGTCCGGGTACGCCAGGGGCAGAACGGTATAGACGGTCTCGCCCCGCACGTTCAGCGCTTCGCGGGTGGTGGCGACGATATGCAGGCCGAGACACGCATGCAGGAGCTCCGCGGCCAGGGCGGCGCAGGCGTGCAGCACGTGCTCGCCGTTGTCGAGGATCACGAGCTTGCGGTCGTTGCCGATGGCGGTGATCACGGTGGCCATGAGCGCCTGGTTTGGCGTCTCGTGCACGCCGAGGGTGTGGGCCACCTGCTGCAGCACCTGCTCGGGCTGCCGGAGCGGCACGAGATCCACCAGCCACACCCCGCCCGGGAACTCCGGCAGGAGCGCGGTGGCCACCTCGACCGCCAGGCGGGTCTTGCCGGTCCCGCCGACGCCGGTGAGCGTGACGAGGCGGTTGGTGGTCACCGAGGCTTGGAGGTTCACGAGATCGCGCTCGCGCCCGATGAACGACGTGAGCTGGGTCGGCAGGTTGTTGGGCGCGGTGCCGGACGACGACAGCGGCGGGAAGTCGCCGGACAGGTCGGGATGGCAGAGCTGGTAGACCTCGTCGGGCTGCGGGAGGTCGCGCAGCCAGTGCTGCCCGAGCGATCGAAGCTCGGCGCCGGGCTCGAGGCGGGCCTCGGCGAGCGCCTGGACGGCGCGTGACACGAGAACTTGGCCGGGGTGGGCGATTCCGCGCAGGCGGGCGCAGCGGTTGACGGCGGGGCCGAAGTAGTCGCCGTCGCGCACCTCGGCGTCGCCGGCGTGCAGGGCCATCCGCAAGCGGAGGGGGGTGGCAGTGGGCCACGGCTCGCCGGCCACGCGGCGCTGGATGTCGAGCGCGCCGGCGATGGCTTGCGCGGCGTCGCGGAAGACGGCGAACGCGCTGTCGCCGGCGGCGTGTTCCTTGACGATGGTCCCGCCGTGCTGCTCGACGACGGACCGGACGAGGGCGTCGTGGCGTGCCAGGGCCTGGGACATGGTCTCCCGATCGGCCTGCCATAGCCGGGTGGACCCCTCGATATCGGTCATCATGAACACGACGACGCCGCTCGGCAGTCCAGGCATGGCGCGCATGTCTCCTTGGCGCTGGATTATTGCACAGGCGCGGGCGGGGGGCGAACGGGGGATCGAGACGCGCGATTGAGAGCGCCAGATTTAACCTGGTCGACGCTTCTTGGATCGTTCGTGTTGAACCTGATGGCGTGACCGGTGGTTGCGGCGCCGCAACGGCCACCCCCACCCCCACCCCCGGCTCGCTTCGCTCGCCACCCCCGCCCCCAAAGGGGCCAGGGGAACGGCGCCATCTTCGGTGGTGAGGGTCGACGGTAGGCCTACGTGGGCTCATGAAGCCACCGCCGCGTCGTGCGCCTGACCGCGCAGCCGATGGTGTCCCGCCCTCTTTGGAGGCGGGGCGGCGCCCAGCGCCCGTGTGAGGTGCCCCACCCCGAAGGCCCCGCCGTTCCCCTGGCCCCTTTGGGGGCGGGGGTG
>CAYQBA010000142.1:0-12195 GCA_964415605.1 uncultured Anaerolineales bacterium
AACTCGGTGTAGTTCCACGGCAGCGTGAAGATCTGCTCGTTGTAGAAGAAGCCGTCCGGCGGCGCAGCCGGTACGGCCTGCCCTGGCGCCGGTGCCCCGAACTTCTCCTTGAGCTGGCCCAGGAAGGCCGGGTCGACGTCCTCCTGCACGTAGAACCAGCGCGTCGCCCGCACGTCGACATGGGGCCCGACCGGGCGCGCCGGGTCGCGGCCGACGTAGGGCAGCGACTCGCCCACCGTGAGCACCGGCGCCATCGGCCCCACCGGGCCGCCCATGTAGTGGATGATCGGGCGCGGCAGGTTCGACGCCGGCGAGCCGGGCGGGACCTGGATCGGCGGGAAGCCGTTCAGCGCCACGATGTCCTCGAGGATCGTGTGCTCGTGGTTGAAGGGCGGCGGGAGCGGCAGCGGCTGCTTGACCGCGTAGGGCTGCAGGCGCACCGAGTGCTGCTCGATGGTCGTCGGCACCTTGGGCAGCGGCATCCGGAGCGTCAGGTACTGGAACCCCGACCGGCCGCACGCCTGGATGGCGACGACGTTGTACTCGTGCCCGTCGACGTACATCCGCTTGAGGAACCACGGCCCGCCCGCCGTGCGGTTGGCCACGCCCGGCGCCGACTCCATGGCGGCGCACGGGGCGCCGAGCGCGCGCCCGAGCATCACGACGGCCGTCGATGTCGTGGGATCGACATCCTCGATGTAGGCGAACCAGCCGCCGATGGGGACGACGCCAAGGTTGGTGCCGCCCGGGATAAGGGTCTGAACGGGGCTGGTGTCACCCGCCAGCAGCGCAGCCCCGATGCCAACCGACGTGGTGGCGATGAGGCGCGGCACCAGGTCGCCGGTGTAGTAGACGGCCAGCGAGACCGAGCTGTTGGTCACCGAGCGCACCTCGACGACGTGGTCGAGGAGCTGCGCCCGCTGGCCGCGCCGGAGGAGGAGGCCGTCGGTGTGCAGCACGGCCAGCTCGTCGCACGACAGCCCGGCGCCGTCGGGGTTCAGCACATCGAGCGTGCCGTCGCCGTCGAAGTCCACGCGCATGCCGTCGAGCACGGTCGGCAGGCTGGCCTCGTCGGTCACGTTGACCATGTCGAGGTCGCCGTCGAAGTCGGCGTCGAGGCTGGTCAGGCCATGCCCGACCGCCGGGCCCGCCAGGTTGACCTCGGCGGCCGAGATCCCGACGGGGAACACGATGCGCGTGCCGCCCGCCGTGCCGCACACCGGGCGTGGGGCCGAGTGGTGGACGTCGCCGGGCCGCGGATCGCGGTCGGGGAGCGGGTCGTTGTCGACCAGCATGTACGTCGCCTCGGCCATGATGGCCGGGTACCATTCGTCGATGTTGTTGGGGGTGGGGTTGACCGGCGCGTCGGGGATGCCGTCGCCGTCGGCATCGGTCAGCCGGCCGTCGGCGTCGATGTCCTTGTCGAGGTGCTGCGGCTCGTACCAGTGCCGCAGCCACACCTTCTCTGACGCGTTGCCGAGTCCGCCGGCACGGATGTTGGCTGCCGCGCTGACCTCGTCGATGCCCTTCAGCCCTGGCCACTCGGCCTGGAGCGCCGCCTCGCCCAACCGCTCCGAGATCCACGCCGGGTCCCAGGTCGCGAAGTCCATCCGCGGCGCCTCGGGCGAGAGCGGGTCGAACGGACCCTCCCCGTCGGTATACGGCGCATCCTCGGGGATCCGCCCGGTCAGCGGGTCGTTCTGGGTGGCCGAGCCGGCCGTCGACTGCCGGTTGGCGTGCGGGGCGTCGGCGGGGTGGTTGGCCGCCGGGTAGCCGTGCAGGCGGAGCGTGTTGTAGGCGAGCTGGAGCTGCACCTGGGCCCGCGCGGTGAAGGGCCCCGACCACCCGGCCATGATGCCGGATCCAAGGGCGAGGCTCAACGAGAGCACGGTCAAGCCGCCGGGAAGCCAACCGCGCCCGGCAGGGCCGGCGGCTGGCAACGGGCGAATCCATCGAGGTTTCACGAACATCCCCCTCTCAATTGCTCAATCCAATCGGCGTGGCAGCGCCGCGGGAGTCATGATCGGGTCTCTGGCGATCGCGCGCTGGTTATTACCACTATAACATCTTAATCCAATCGTGACAAGACCTTCGGAGAAACTGCACGAGACTGCACGCGCTGGCGTATGGCGGATATCGCCGGCGCGGGGCGACGCAGCCGCGTTGACGACGCCGGTCAGGCCGTCGCGCACGACGCGTCCGATTCAGGTGGTGCCGACCGAGTCCAATCCGGCGCTTTCAGCCGCCCAGCCCGGCGTTCGGCCGGAACGCGCGGCCGGTGCGATACGCCCGCGCCACGCGCTGGTACTTTTCGGCCCACGCCCGTCCGGGATCCGCCTCGTCCGGGCGCAGCGCCCGCTTGACGGCGGCGGGGATGCCGGCGACGAGGCTGCCGGGGGGGATCTGCATCCGCTCCGGGACGACAGCGCCGGCGGCGACGATGCTGCCCCGCCCGACGCGGGCGCCGTTCAGCACCCGGGCGCCCATGCCGATGAGGCAGGCGTCCTCGACGACGCAGCCGTGGAGGATCGCGCAGTGGCCGACCGTCACCCAGTCGCCGACGACGCACGGCCATCCGTCGGCCACGTGGAGCATCGAGAGGTCCTGGATGTTGGTGCCGGCGCCGATCGTGATCGTGTGGATGTCGCCCCGGATCACGCACCCGAAAAGCACGACGGCGCCCGGCCCCACGTGGGTGTCGCCGATGACCACCGCGCCCGGCGCGATCCACGCGTCCGGCGCGATGACGGGCACGGTGTCGCCGTAGGGCAGGATGATGGGTTCCATCGCGGCCCAAGGGTATCAGACTTCACGCCCGCGGGCCATGCGTGGGCTATCATACCGGGCCGCGCGGGGACGTGACGCTGCCGGATCACGACACGGCCTTCGATCACCCGGCGACCTGCTTTCCACCCACGCCCAGGAGCGCTGTCATGGCAGACCTCACCCCGGACCGCATCCGCGGCTTCGTCATCGCCGGCCACGGCGACCTCGAGACCGTCAAGGCCATGCTCGCCGCGTCACCCGAGCTCTTGAACACGCCGTTCGAGTGGCGCCCGGGCGACTTCGAGACGGCCATCCAGGGTGCGGCGCATGTCGGCCAGCCGGCCATCGCCGAGTACCTCCTGGCGCAGGGCGCGCCGCTCGAGCTGTGCACCGCCGCCATGCTCGGCCGGCGCGCCGACGTCGAGCGCCTCCTCGCCGCACACCCCGATGGCGCAAGCGCCGTCGGGGCGCACGGCATCCCGCTCCTGGCCCACGCCGCGCTCAGCGGCGACGCCGGGCTGGTGGCCGATGTGTGGGCGCGCGGCGCCCGCGCCGGCGCGTCGATGGCCCTGCACCACGCAGCCCGCCTCGGGCACGCCGGCCTGGCGCGCTGGCTCCTCGACCACGCGGACCCCGACCTGGGGTGGCGCGACTTTCAGGGCAAGACGGCGCTCGAGTCGGCCATGGGGCGCGGCGACGACGCGATGGCGACGCTGTTGCGCGCACATGGGGCCGTCGAGTGACGGCGGCCGGCGGATCGCGCGGGACGCCGTCCCCTCGGCACGGGTGCCCCCTTACGACAACCCGACGATCGCGCCGGTCTCCGGATCGACGTCGATCCGCTCGGCGGCCGGGTGGCTCGGCAAGCCGGGCATGGTGCTGATCTCCCCGAGGTACACGGTCAGGAAGCCCGCGCCGACGCTGGCGCGGACCTCGCGCACGCGCAGCGTGAAGCCGGTCGGCGCGCCGACGCGCGCCGGATCGTCGGTCAGGCTGAGGTGGGTCTTGGCCATGCAGATCGGCAGGTTCCCAAGGCCGTGCGCCTCGTGCTGCCGGATCTGGCGCTCGGCCAGGCTCTCGTACTTCACGTCGCCCGCCCCGTAGACCTGCCGGGCGATGGCGTCGATCTTGGCGTGGATCGGCCGGTCGAGATCGTAGAGGAAGCGGAACGCCGGCGTCGCCGCCGCGGCCTCGACCACCGCCTCGGCCAGATCCACGGCCCCCGCGCCGCCCTCGGCCCAGTGCCGCGACACCGCGCACCGCACGCCGGTGCCGTCGCACACCCGCCGGATCGCGTCGATCTCGGACGCGGCGTCGGTCGGAAAGCAATTGACGCACACCACCGGCGTCACGCCGTGCAGCCGGACGTTCTCGATGTGCCGGTGCAAGTTGGCGGCGCCGGCGACCACGTCGTCGGGGCTGGCCGCGCGCATGCTCTCGGGGAGCGGCTTCCCGGGGACGACATGGTGCCGGCCCGAATGCAGCTTGAGGGCGCGGACCGTGACGACCACCACCGCCACGTCGGGGACCAGCCCGCTGGCCCGGCACTTGATGTTGAAGAACTTCTCGGCCCCGATGTCCGCCCCGAAGCCGGCCTCGGTGATATGGAACTCCGCCGCGCCGAGGCCCACGCGATCGGCCAGGATCGAGCTGTTGCCGTGCGCGATGTTGGCGAACGGGCCGGCGTGCACCAGCGCCGGCCCGCCCTCGAGCGTCTGCACCAGGTTCGGCTTGAGCGCGTCGAGCATCAGCACCGTCATCGCACCCGCCGCGCCGATGTCCTCGGCGGTGAGCGGCCGCCCGTCGCGCGTGTAGCCGAACACGATGCGGCCCATCCGCGCCCGCAGGTCGCGCGCGTCGCTCGCCAGCGCCAGGATCGCCATGACCTCGGAGGCGACGGCGATGTCGAACGCGGCCTGGCGCGGCGGCCCGTCGATCTTGCGCCCGAGGCCGGTGACGACCTGGCGCAGCGCGCGGTCGCTGACGTCGAGCACCCGCCGCCACGTCACGCTGTACGGATCGATGTCGAGCTCGTCGCCATGGTAGATGTGGTTGTCGATCATCGCCGCCAGCAGGTTGTTGGCGGCGGTCACGGCGTGCGTGTCGCCCGTCAGGTGGAGGTTGATGCGCGCCATCGGGACGACCTGGCTGTAGCCCCCCCCGGCCGCGCCGCCTTTGATGCCGAAGGTCGGGCCCATCGACGGCTGCCGCAGCGCCACGGTCGCCAGCCGCCCGGTGGCCCGCAGCGCCTGCGCCAGGCCGATGCTCGTGGTGGTCTTGCCTTCGCCGAGCGGCGTCGGCGTGATGGCGGTCACGAGCACGTACTTCGCCGCGCCGGCCTGGCCGGGGCGATCCAGGACGCCAAGCCGGATCTTGGCGACGTCGTGTCCGTATGGCTCGAGGTCGTCGGGCCCGATCCCGATTTCCGCGGCGACGTCGGCGATCGGGCGAAGCTGGACGGCCTGCGCGATGGCGAGGTCCGTCGGCTGGCCGGCGGGGTCGCCGGCGGGGGGCGGGGTGGGGAAGCTGCTCATGCTCGGAGGCGCGCCTTTCGTGGGACCCGTGGGCGCCGATTGTAGCCGACGGCACCGGCGCGACAAGCCGCGACGGGCGTCTCGTTCCCCACCGACGCAAAGCTACCTATCCACGCGCCGGCGACGTTAAACCGCGTGTGCCCGGGGTACCGCTTGACCCGCGTCCCCGCATACGGCATCGTAGGTACCGCCCCACCGACGCTCGATCGCCCGCCGACCGGAGGTCCTTGCCATGCATCGCGCCGCCCGCCTCGCCCCCGTGCTGCTCGCCGCCGCGTCGATCGGCTCGCTCGCCGGGGCAGCACCCTCCCCGGCCTCCGCCGCGCCCGAAGGGCCGGCCGCGCCCGCCCGATCCGATCAGTCCCCCGCCGTCACGACCTATGTCCGCGTCGACACCTGGCGCGACCGGCCGTGGTCGCTGACGCCGGGCCGCTACGGCGACGTCGCCGATATCAGCACCGGGCCGGACGGCACGATCTACGTGCTCGACGGCTTCCACGAGGCCGTGCACGTGCTGGCCGCCGACGGCACGCCCCGCTCGGTGTGGCGCGTGCCCGATATCGGGCAAGACCTCAGCCCGTCACGGCTCGACGTCGGCGCCGACGGGCAGCTGCGCATCCTCAGCACGAGCTGCGACCGGTGCCGGCCGAGCGCCCGCCTGGACCTGATGGCGCCGGATGGCACGCCGGGCTGGGCGACCTTCGCCAACGAGCGTTATGTCGACGTCGCCGTCCGCCCCGACGGCCGCGTCTACCTGGCCCGGTCGGCCGAGTCCGACACGCACGGTCCGGCCGCCGTCGACGTCCTCGGCGCCGACGGCCAGTACCTCGAGACCATCAAGCCGCCCGAGATGGACACGCCCATCCGCCTCGACGTGGCCCTGGACGGCACGGCCTACATCCTCCAGGAGATCGTGATCCCGCCCACGCCCAACCCGGGCGGCGGCGGCCCGCGCCAGCCGCCGGGACCGTCGGCGCTCGCCGAGCGGGACGGCCCCGCCCAGGCGGCGCCGGTCGCGGGTGTCATCATCCTGACCCCCGCCCACGCCTACGTCGAGACCGTGCCGTTCGAGTTCGGCATCGACGTCGCCGTCGGGCCGGCCGGGGTGTTCGTCGCCCGCTACGGCCAGGTGTTCGCCCTGCGCGAGACCGAGCCCATCACGCCGCTGCGCGGCCAGGTCTGGACGGGGCGCCTCAGCCTCGCGGTGCCGCCGGGCGGCGGGGTGCTCGGCGGGCTGGCCCACTGCCACTTCCAGGGGCTCATCGCGTTCCCCGACGCCGCGGCGCGCCCGGCTCCCTACGCGCTCACCGGCGCGCTCGACCGGCCGCCGCTGGAAGGGCCGGTGTACCCGCTGCGCGTGGCGGCCGGCGCCGCGGACACGGTCCTCCAGGGCCGGTACAGCATCAGCGGCGCGCGCCCGGGCGTCGAGTACCGGACGCGGCCGACCGAGCCGCAGTCCGCGCAGCACTGGACGCTCGGCGGGGACCTCACGGGCCAGATGGGCATCTGCGGGCGCACCCAGGAGACCGGATGGGCGTGGGACGTGGCCGTGGACGGCGGCGCCACGTTCACGATGGACGCCACGTGCGTCACGCGGCGCCCCGACGACCGGTTCCCGGAGTGGACGGCGTGCCTCGACGGCCTGTGGGACGGCGACGTCGTGACGAAGCTGGGCGCGCTCGACGCCGACGCCGGCCGCGTGGCGGTGCTCGACGTCGGCGGCGGGGGTGTGATTGTCCTCGACGCGGCGGGCGCCATCGTCGACCACTGGCCGATCGCCCCGGACGGGGCGGCCGGATCGGTCGGGCCGGTGGCCCCGCCGTCGGACATCGCGCTGGCCGGCGACCGGGTGTACCTGGCCGAGCAGGGGCTGGCGCGGGTCGACGTGCGCGGCCTCGACGGCCGGCGCATCGCCACGTGGCCGACGCTCGACAGCCCCATCGCGGCGAGCGTCGGGCCGGACGGCGACGTCTACGTGCTCGGGCGGGGCGGCTGGGCGTTCCGGCACGCGCCGGACGGGACGCTGCGGGCGCAGTGGTCGATGCCGGACCGGACCATCCCGGCCCGCGACATCGGGGTGGCCGACGACGGGCGGGTGCTCGTCCCGTACGCCGCCATCGACCGGTCGGCGGGCGGGTCGATCGCCGAGATCGTCCAGGCCGGAGTGTGGGTGTTCGAGCCGCGGGCCGTGCCGCCGCCCGAGCCGGCGCCCGGGCCAGGCGCCTGCGCCGCCCGGCCGGACAAGCGCGCGGCGCCCGCCCGGATCCCGCTTGGGCGCACCGTCGACGTGACGCTCGAGGTCGAGGGCGCGTGCCCGGCGACGTCCACGCCGGTCCAGCTGGTCATCGTGTTCGACACGTCGCGCTCGATGAGCTGGGGCTACGCGATGGAGGCCGCCCAGCGGTCGGTGCTGCAGACGCTGGCGCGGCTCGACCCGCGCGCGGTCGAGGTCGGGCTCGTCACGTTCGCCGACGCTCCGGTGTTGGCGCTGCCGCTCTCGCGCGACCTCGTGGCGGTGGCCCGCCATGTGTCGGCCCTGGTCGGCCTGGGCGACACCCAGATGACGGGTGGCATCGAGCTGGCGGTGCGCAACCTGACGGGCCCCGGCCGGGACCCGGCGGCGCGGCCGATGCTGCTCATCGTGACGGACGCCAACCCGAAGGACCAGACGCTGGCGGCGCTGGAGGCGGCGCGCGCGGCGGGCATCGAGCTGGCGGCGCTGGTATTCCAGAGCGGCCAGGAGGCGGATCCGGCGTTCATCGAGCTCTTCGAGGGGCAGGGCGGCCGCGTCCTCTTCGACCCGCCGAGCTGGGCGCTGGCGGACTTCGCCGACGCGCTGGTCCGGGAGCGGCCGGAGCCCGGCCTGTTCGAGTCGGTCACGGTGGTCGACCGCATTCCGGCCAACATGCGCTACGTGGCCGGCTCGGCGCGGCCGGCGGCGGTGTTCGACGCGCCGACCAACACGCTGACGTGGGCGCTGCGCGACGTGCCGGCAGCGCCGCCCTTGCGGCTGACGTACCGGCTCGAGCCGCTGGAGGTCGGCACGTGGCCGACGAACGTCGAGGCCACGGCGGACTTCCGCGACGCGACGGGCGCGGCCGGCCGGCTGGTCTTCCCGGTGCCGCGGGTGACGGTCTACGCTCCGGAGCGCGCCACGGTCTACCTCCCGCTGCTCCTGCGCGAGGCGTGCGTGCGCCAGGCGCGCCCGGTCGACGTGGTGCTGGTCATCGACGCGTCGGTCAGCATGGCGGACCCGGCGGCAGCCGGCGCACCGGGCACGAAGCTCGACGCGGCGCGCGCGGCGGCCAGGGCGTTCGTGCGGCTCCTGGGCCTGCCGGCGGACCGCGTGGGGGTCGTGGCCTTCAACGAGACGGCCCGGCGGCTGACGGGGCTGTCGGGCGACCTGGCCGGCGTCGACGCGGCGCTCGACCGGCTCAGCCCGGAGCCCGGCACGCGCATCGACGCGGGGCTGGGCGAGGCGCGCCGGGTGCTGGCGGAAGGCCGGCGTGCCGGCGCGCAGGCGGCGATCGTGCTGTTGACGGACGGGCTGCAAAACGGCCCGGTGCCGCCGGTGCTGGACGAGGCCGCGGCGGCGCGGGCGGCCGGGGCGGTGGTCTTCACCATCGGCCTGGGACCGGATGTCGACGGTGGCCTCTTGCGCGGCGTCGCGTCGTCGCCGGACCACTTCATCCCGTCGCCGACGGCGGCGGACCTGGCGGCGATTTACGCCCGGGTGTCGACGCGGCTGGTGTGCGGGGGCGGCTAGCGAGGGGCGAAGCCACTTGAGCGTTGGATGACCCTGGGACCGCGGGCATCCTGCCCACCCATCGACGTGGGAGGCAGGATGCCCGGGGTACGTGGATCGCCAGGCCCGCTCGTCAGCGTTCCGCGCGCCCGATCGCGTCCAGGATCGACCGCCGCGCGGCATCCGGGTTGGCCTGGCCGCGCGTGGCCTTCATGACGCCGCCGATGAGGAACCCGAGGCTCGTGGCCTTGCCGGCGCGGTAGTCGGCGACGGCCTTGGGGTTGGCGGCGACGACGGCGGCGGCGATGTCGCGCAGCGCGGCGTCGTCGCCAATCTGGGCCAGGCCGTCGCGCGCGACGATGTGGCGGGCGTCGAGGCCGCCGTCGACCATCTCGTCGAGCACGCGCCTGGCGACGGCAGGCGTGATCGCGCCGCCGTCGGCGAGCGCGACGAGCTCGGCGAGATGGGCGGGCGGGACGGCGGCACGCGCGCCCTCGACGTCGAGGCCGCGGGCGTTGAGCGCGCCGAAGAACGGGCCGGTGATCCACGCGGCGACGGTGGACGCGGTTGCGGCGGTCGCGGGCGCGGCGGCGGCGTCGGTGGCCGCGGCCATGGGAGTCACGGGTGTAGTGGTCGCGGCGCCGGTGGCCGTGTGGCCGGTGGCCGGGACCCGGGCGGCGACCGCCGCTTCGAAGTAGTCGGCCGTCGCGCGGTCACGCGTCAGGAGGCGGGCGTCGTCGGGGCGCAGCCCGTGCGCCGCGATCAGCCGCGCACGGCGCGCGGCCGGCAGCTCGGGCAGGGCGGCGCGCTGCTCGGCCAGCCAGGCCGCGGGCAGGACGAGCGGGGGCAGGTCGGGCTCCGGGAAGTAGCGGTAGTCGTGCGCCTGCTCCTTGCCGCGCTGCGCGACGGTGCGCCCGGCCGCCTCGTCCCAGCCGCGCGTCTCGTGGGCCACGGGCCGGCCGGCGGCGATCTCGGCGATCTGCCGGCGGCGCTCGTAGACCAGGGCGGCGCGGACGGCGGCGATGCTGTTGAGGTTCTTGACCTCGACCTTCGTCCCGAGCACGGGGTCGCCGATGCGGCGCACCGAGCAGTTGACGTCGACGCGCAGCGCGCCGGCGGCCATCGCGGCGGTCGAGACGCCGATCCAGCGCAGCAGGTGGCGCAGCGTTTCGACGAACGCGGCGGCATCCTCGGGCGAGCGCAGGTCGGGGCGGGTGACGATCTCGACGAGCGGCGTGCCGGCGCGGTTGAAGTCCACCCGGGTCTCGCCGGCGGCGTGGGCGAGCCGCGCGGTGTCTTCCTCGAGGTGCAGGCGCTCGATCTGGACGCGCGCGCCGCGCCCCTCGCCGGCGGCGCCGGTGTCGAGGGCGCCGCCGGTGCACAGCGGCCGGGCGTACTGGCTGATCTGGTAGCCCTTGGGCAAGTCGGGGTAGTGGTAGTTCTTGCGCTCGAACCACGTCGTGGCGTGCACGGTGCACCCGAGCGCGAGGCCGGCGCGGGCAGCGAGGGCGACGGCATGGGCGTTGGGCACGGGCAGGGCGCCGGGCAGGCCGAGGCAGACGGGACACGTGCGCGTGTTGGGCGGGGCTGTGTCCGCGTCCGCGGCGCAGGCGCAGAACATCTTGCTGGCCGTGAGCAGCTGGACGTGGGTCTCGAGCCCGATGACGAGCTCGAAGGGGTCGGTGGGTGCAGGGCTGGGTTCGGTCATGTCACGCGCCGGGGCTCCGGTGGGCCCCGGAGCGTCACATCGTGCATCACATCCGTTCATACGCAGGTCGCGATTCTACCACCTCGTCCCAAACCTGTCCGATTCCGCTTGCCGCGCCCCCCGCCGCCCGTGTACCATGCGGACAGCACGCGCCTTGGATCCAGGAGACCGCCCATGACCCAGCCCGCCGTCCACGCCCTCCTCGTCGGCATCGACGCCTACGCCAGCCCGATGGTCCCGCCGCTCGGCGGGTGCGTCAACGACATCGACGCCATGGCCCAGCTTCTCGAGCAGCGCTTCGGCGTGCCGGCCGGCAACATCACCCGGCTGACCAACGCCCAGGCCACGCATGCCGCCATCCTCGCCGCGTTCGAGACCCACCTCGTCGCCCCCGCCGCGGCGTGGGACGCCGCGGGCCGCCGCGAGCCGGCGCCCGCGTTCCTCTTCCACTACAGCGGCCACGGCTCCCAGGCCCTGGACCCCACCGGCGCCGAGCCCGACGGGCTCGACGAGACCCTTGTGGCGCACGACAGCCGCCTGCCCGATGTCTACGACATCAAGGACTGGCAGCTCGGCGCCCTGATCGACCGGCTGACCGCCCACTCCGACAACGTCACGATCATCCTGGACTCGTGCCATAGCGGGTCCGGGACGCGGGCCATCGTCGAGGGCGTGGCGCGCACCCGGCGCTGCGCCCCGGACCTACGCCCGCAGCCCGCTGGCCGGCCGGCCGCGCTCACCGGCGGCACCCGCGGCATCGCGGGCCCCAGCGACTGGGTGCCCGCCGGCCGCCACGTGCTCCTCGCCGGTTGCCGCGACCGCGAGGAGTCCAACGAGCTGACCGTCGCCGGCGGCGACGGCGTGCGCCAGCACGGCGCCCTGTCGTACTTCCTCATCCAGGCCCTCGGCCGGATGCCGGTCGACCACCCCATGACGTACGGCGAGCTCCACGCCACCGTCCGCGCCCAGGTCAACGCCCAGTTCGCCAACCAGACCCCGCAATGCGAGGGCGACATCCACCGCGCGGTGCTCGGCGGCGCCCGCCCGGACCGGGATCGGCTGATCGACGTCGTCGAGCAGCGCGGCGACCGCCTGGTCCTCGCCGCGGGGATCGCCCACGGCCTGGCCGCCGGCACCGAGCTGGCGGTCTATCCCGCCACGGCGCGGACCGTCGCCGAGGCCGGCCCGCCGCTCGCCGGCGCCGTCATCGTCGACGTCGGCCCGGCGGAGAGCACGGCCACGCTGGTCCCCGCCGGCGGCGGCGCCGTGGACGCCGCCGCCATCGACCTCCCCGCCAAGGCCGCGGTGACGCGCCACACCGTGGCGGGGCTGCGTCAGCGCGTGCGGGTCGACGTCGCGGACGCGGCCCGCGCCGGCCGCGTCCGCGACCGGCTGGCGGCGACGGGCGACGCGGCGCGGCCCGACGTGACGGGCCTCGTCGA
>CAYQBA010000143.1:0-12108 GCA_964415605.1 uncultured Anaerolineales bacterium
CCACGCGGCCGGCGGCCCCCGCGTCCACCGTGGCCGCCAGGCCGGGCGCGGCCAGGGCGCCGGTCGCCGCGGTCGCGGGTTCCGCCGCGGCGGCAGCCTCGTTGAGCCAGTACAGCGTGACGTCGACGGGGTCGCCGGGGCGGACCGCGCTGGGCGCGTCGTAGCCCAGGAGCCGCACGCGCTTGCCCCAGTCCACCGCCACCGGCTGGTTCGCGCGCGCCGCCAGATCGCGGCCGGCCGGCACGATGGTGACCGATCCGATCCGGATCGCCCGCGACCGCGCCGCCGCGTCGGACTCGCCCGGTGCGGCGATGGCTGCCACGAGGTCGTAGCGGCCCGGCGGCGCCGCCGCGTCCACGGCCAGGCGATGGTAGTCGGACACGACCTCGCCCGGCGACCAGCGCGCAAACGGGAAGCGGCCACCGACCGGCTCGCCGGCGTGCAGCGCGGCCGACGGGCCGTCGTCGGCGGCAAGGGCCAGCCACGCCCGTTCGCCGCCGGGGATGGCGCGGTCCCCCTCTTCAGCCAGCGCGTCGCCGCTGCCTGACCCTTCCCGTTGCCACACCAGCGTGACGCCCACTTCGGTACCTGGCACCGCGGCGTCGTCGCCGGCATCGAGACCGTAGCCCACGAGCGTGATGCCCGGGCGGCCGGCCATCGAGCGCCCGACCGTGTGCGGCACGGCACCAGGGCGCTGCCAGGCCGAGCGCCCGAGCTCGACGAGCGGCCCCCAGCTGCGCAGGTGGTAGGCGGGCTCCGCCGGGGGCTCCACCCCCAACAGGAACACCGGCGCCCCCCGCGTGGGAGCGGCCTCGAGCGTCTTGCGACCGGATGCGGTGTCGAGGTATGCCACCGCGATGTCGGGGCGCACGCCTTCGATCAGCTGCGGGTAAAGAAGCGCCGAGCCGAGCTCCGGGGCCACCACGATCGCCGATCCGACCGGCACCGGCTGCGCCATGGCCGCCCGCCCCACGGCCGCGCCCGGCCAGCCCGCGCTGGCGTCTGCTCGCGGGCCGTGGGTCCAGAGCTGCGCGACCGGCGCGGCGAGCGCCAGCGTCCAGACCATCGCCTGGGCGGCGGTCGTCCGCCTGGCGGCCGGGACCGAGACGGCCGGTGTGCTGCCGGCGCCCGCTGGGATGGCGTCGTCGGGCCGGGCGTGCGCCGACCCGTTGCCGAGGCCGGAACGGCCGTCCGTCGCCGCGACACCGCCACGAGTCGCGCGGGCGCGGAGACGAGACTCGACCGCGGACACGGTGCCCGCGATCGCGACCAGCCCTCCCGCGATCCACACGCCGAGGATCGCCTGCGCCGGCAGCAGGACCACCCAGCCGTCCCACGCGTGGTAGCCGGCCCGAAACACGGCGTATGCCAGCCATGTCGCCAGCCACGCGGCGGTCCAGGCAAGGCTCCGCCGGGCCAGCCAGGCCACGCCGACGATCGACAGCACGACGCCGGCCGGCCCGGACTGCCCCGCGAAGTCAGACGCCACCATCCACAGCCGTGACGGGTCGCGCCATGGCCACGCCGGGTCGAAGAGGCCGCCGTACGCGCTGGCCGTGACATAACGCAGCACCTCACCGACGGTCGCGGGGCGGCCGTAAACGGCGGGCCAGCGGACGAAGAAGTAGACCATCGGGGTCAGGCCCAGCGCAAACGCCGCCGCGAGGCGCGCCAAGCGGCGCGGCTGGCGTAGGAGACCGGCGTCGCGCCAGAGGATGGTGCCGGCGATCGCCGGGGCGGTGAAGACGATCGTCACGTGGTGGCTGGCCCCCAGCCCGGCCGCCAGCGCGGCGACGGCGAGCCAGCCGTCGCCGCGCCGCCCGCCCGTGGGCGGCGCCGACCAACCCGCCAGGCCCATGAGGACCACCCCGACGAGGAGGACGTTCAGCGCATAGACCTCGGTGATGACCGCCTGTGACCAGAACGCCGGCGAGAAGGCGAACACCAGTGCGCCGGCGAGCGCCGCCGCCGGCCGACCCGTCAGCCGGGCGGCAGTGACGAAGGTCACGGCCACTGCCGCCCCGGCCGCCACCGCCGACAGGAGGTTCATGCGGTACGCCACGTCGCCGAGCGGCAGCAGCGTGAAGAGCTTGCCCAAGAGCGTGTACAGCGGATAGCCCGGGGGATGGGCGAACGTGAGCCCGTGCGCCACGACCTGGAACTCCAGGCTGTCGGCGACGTCGGTGGTCGGCGACAGGGTCCGGACGTAGACCGCCAGCGCCAACGCTCCCGCGCCGATGGCGAGGCCGCCGATGCCGCGCCGATCAGCCCCGCGGGGCTCAAACCAAAGCGCCGCGACGCCGAGCACGGCGATCCCGGCGATCGTCGCCCCGATCCACGGGATCACGCGGGGCTGGCCGGCGTAGCCGGCGATGAGCGCGAGCGGCAGCACGGCCCACGGAAGACCGGCAAGCCACGAGCGGCGCGCCCGCTGCGTGCGCCCAGCAGAACCCGTGTCGGCCTGCCCATCCTCCAGTCGGATCGAGCCCGACGCTCCGGGCGTCCTCGCCGGTGCCTCGCTCATGCGCCCAACTCCCCGACGCGCGCCCCGCCGGTCCGGCACCTTGGCCGTTGGGGGTGAGGCGCAAGGCCGGTCGGGTCAAGCATCATCCGCTCGCATGGCCTGCGGATGTTACCATGCGCCGACCGGCCTCCCCAACGATCAGGATTGGCGTGCCGGCGCGTCCGACTCGGCCGCGTGCCCGTTGCGCTGGGCCGCGCCGCGCCCGCGCGATGCCTCGATGGCGTGCAGGTTGTCGATCAAGCTGTTCACGGCCTCCATCGAGGTCGGGCTCAACCCCCGGACCTTCTCGCTCACGAGGCGCGCGGATGCATCCTGCAGCAGCGCGGCGGCGGCGGCCAGCTCCCCCGCGCGGCCCTCCGCGGCGTCGCCCGGCTCGAAGAAGTACGCCGGGGGCACCTGGAAGAACTCGCTCATCGACTCGATGACATCGAGGCTCGGGTTGCGGTTGCGGCCGTGCCGCAGCTTCCAGACGTACGAGCGCGAAACCTTGCCGTTGGTGCCCCGCTCGACATCGTCGTAGGTGTATTCGCGGTTATCGTGGCGGCGGATGGTGCGGAACAGGTGGTCGATCTTCTCGGAGACCGTGTCGCGTGCGCGCTTCATGGTGATGATTCCCTCCATTCCAACGATCGGGCGCCTGTTCCGGCCCCATCGCGGCCGGCGTGCCCGAGATCGATTCGTGCCGGCAATCCCGGCCCCGGTAGATGCCATGAGCATAGCTGACTTCGGAGTCACGGGTTTGTATCCATCGGTAAACGTCTGGTTACGAGGATCATCGGTGCAACGTCGGGTCCACGATCCCGCCACATGCGATCGGTCAACGTGCCGGGACCGGCATGTTGGCCGGATTGGTCGTGGGCCGGTAGAATCACGGCCCTGGCCGCGCGTGGCCGTGGCGCACGGCGCCGCGCGGCAGCGAGAGAAGGCAACATGTCGCGCACGAGACTCCTGTTGGACCTCCAGAAGCTGGACCTGACCCGGGACGCGGCCGTGGCTCGGCTCAACCGGATCGCCGCCGCGCTGGCGACCAGCCCCGCCGTCGCCGAAGCGGAGGCGGCCATTCGCGCCGCGGAGGCGTCGCTCGCGGCGGCGGACCGCACGCTTCGGACGCTCACCGCCGAGCGCGAGGATCTCCAGACCCACGTGAACGCCGAAGAGCAGAAGCTGTACGGTGGGGGCTTCAAGAACCCGCGCGAGGTACAGAACCTCCAGCGTGAGACCGAGTCGCTCAAACGGCGCCTGGCCACGCTCGAGGATGGCGTGCTCGAGGCGATGTTGGCGCGCGACGCGGCGGATGCGGACATGGGTCAGGCCCGGCAGCGTCTGGCGGCGGCGGAGCGGGACGGCGCGGCGCGGCATGCCGATCTCGCCGAGGCGCAGAGCAAGCTCTCGGCCGCGGTCCGCAAGGTGGACGCCCGGCGCGCAAGCCTGCTCGCGGCCATCCCGCCGGCCGATCACGCCATCTACGAGCGGCTGCGGCGCGCCAAGGCCGGGCGGGCGGTCGCGGAGCTCGATGGGCGGGCTTGCGGCACGTGCGGCATGGAGATCCCGGTCGAGGAGGCCCACCGGGCCGCCGACGGTTCGGCGCTGGTGTACTGCTCGGGCTGCGGGCGTGTGCTCCACGGCTGAGCCCTGGGAGGGCGGGGCGGGTGAACCGCCGGCCACGCGCCTGACGTGCGGGTCGATCGTGCTCGACACCGAGCGGCGGCTGTTGACGTGCCAGGACCGCCCGCACCACCTGACGCCCAAAGAGAGCCAGCTCCTCGAGGCGTTCCTGAGATACCAGGGGCAGGTGCTGTCGCGGCAGTTCCTGATGAAGCTCGTCTGGGACACCGACTTCGTGCAGGACACGCGGACCCTGGAGGTCCACGTCCACTGGCTGCGCCAGAAGATCGAGGACGGGACCGGGCAGCCCCACCGGATCCACACGGTGCGCGGCGTGGGCTACGTGTTCAGGCCCGATGCGGCGCCCGACGGCTGAAGCGCGCCGGGCGGATCGTCAGTAGCCCCGCATCTGCACGAGCAGGCGTTCGACGAGCTGCAGGAGGATGAACGCCGCGATCGGCGTGATGTCGATCATGCCGATGGGCGGGATGACCCGCCGGAGCGGCTCGAGGACGGGGTCCGTGATCGTGAACAGGATCCGCTTGAGCGCGTTGGTGGGGTACGGGTTGGGGTCCACCCACGACAGCAGGACGCGTGCCAGGATGGCGAACCACATCAACCGGAGCACCAGCAGCAGCGCGAGGATCACGCCGCCCAGCGGGTCATTCATGGGCTTGTCCTTGTGGTTGGGGTGAGGCGAGGGGCTCAGCGCCGCCGAAGAGGGCGGACCCGACTCGGATCTCCGTCGCGCCTTCCTCGACCGCGATCTCGAAATCACCCGACATGCCCATCGAGAGCACCGGGTTGTCCCGTTCCGGCATGTGGCGGCGCAGCGCCCCGGCCAGCAGGCGGGTCTGCCGGAACACGGCGCGTGCCGCCTCGGGCCCGGCATCCCGGGCCAGCGTCATCAACCCCAGGAGCTCGAGGTGCGGGAGACCCGCGATCGCCGCCGCGGCCTCCTCCACCTCGGCCGGCGGCAGACCCGTCCGCGCCACGTCGCCGGTCCAGTCGACTTCGATCAACACCGGCAGCCGGTGGTTCCGCTCGGCGGCGAGCCGATCCAGGTCGGCGGCCAGGCGCCGGCTGTCGACGCTGTCGATCCGCTGGAAGAAGGCCACCGCCCGGCGGGCCTTGTTGCGCTGCAGGTGACCGATCAGATGCCAGGTCGGCGGCGGGGCAAGCCCCGCGCAAGCGGGCCGGCGCGCCTCCGCCGCATGAACCCTGCTTTCCGCCAGATGGTGGACGCCGGCCGCCACGGCCGCCACGACGCCGTCGTCGCTCACGCCCTTGGTCACGGCGACCAGCGTCACGTCGGCGGGGTCGCGGGCCGCACGCGCGGCGGCAGCGGCGACGATCGCCCGCACGGATGCCAGCCGCGCGGCCGTCGGGCTCATCCGTTTGCCGGGGCAAGATCCAGGCGGATGCCGGCGTTGACGAACGCGCCCAGCGCGCCGTTCACCATGCGCCGGGCGCCCTCGCCGCTGTACCGGCGCGCCAGCTCGACGGCCTCGTTGATGGCCACCCGTACCGGAACCTCGCCCAGGCCGATCTCCCACAGCGCGATGCGCAACACGTTGCGGTCGATCGGCGCCATCTGGTCGACCGGCCACTCCGGTGCGATCTGCCGGATCACCTGATCGAGGCGTTCGCGGTGCCCGACGACGCCCCGGATCACGGCGGCGCCGTAGTCGGCCTGCTTGCGGAGCCCGCGCAACGGCGCCAGCACGGCGGACACCCGAGCCGCGTCGACGGCATGCTGGCGCGCGGCGGCGTCGACGTCGACGGCCTCCAGCCCGGACGCGGCGTGCTGGTGGATCAGCGCCAGGGCCAGCGGGACATCCGCCGGGGGGAGCACGGTGCGGGCGCCGCCTTCATAGACATCGATGACGCGCCGGGCGACCACCCAGTCCACCGAGTGCGTGCTCTGGTCGAGCTCGTACAGTGCCTGCAACGCCATCTCCCTCGCGCGCCGTCGGCCTTTCATCGGCGGTCAGATGATCATCCCGCCGTCGACGCGCAGCACCTGGCTCGTGATGAACGAAGCGTCATCGGAGGCCAGGAAGGCCACGGCCGCCGCGACGTCGTCGCACGTGCCGAGGCGGCCGAGGGGCGTCAGGCGGCGGACGTCGTCCAACAAGGATGCCGGCAGGTCGCGGGTGAGATCGGTGAGCACGTAGCCCGGTGCGACGGCGTTGACCGTGATCCCGCGTGGTCCCACCTCCTTGGCCAGGCTCTTGGTGAATCCGACGATGCCGGCCTTGGCCGCGGCGTAGTTGGTCTGACCGGCGTTGCCGCCGAGGCCCGCGATGGACGTGATGTTCACGATGCGCCCCGATCGCTGCCGGACCATCACGCGGGTGGCAGCGCGCGAGACCACGAACACGCTGCGCAGGTTGGTCGCCAGGACCGTGTCCCAGTCTTCGTCGCGCATCTTCATCAACAGCGTGTCGCGCGTCACGCCGGCGTTGTTGACGACGATGTCGAGGCGCCCGAAGTGATCCACCGCCGCCTTGACCAGCGCCTCGGCCGCCGCGGCGTCGGCCACGTCGCCGCCGACGGCGATCGCGTCGCCCCCGGCGGCACGGATGTCCGCCAGCACGGCTTCGGCCGAGGCGGCGTCGGAGCGGTAGTTGACCACCACCTTGGCGCCGTCGACGGCGAGCCGCGTCACGATGGCCCGGCCGATGCCGCGCGAGCTGCCGGTGACCAGCGCCACCTTGTCCGTGAGGTTGTGCATGTGCTCTCTCGTCGATGACGGGTGGATCGAGGCGGGTCCCCGATCGGCTCAGGCCGGTTCGCCGTCGTCCGGCGGCGTGTCAAGGCTCACCAGGACCGGGTCCACGCCCGGCCGGCCCGCCAGGATACGCTTGACGAGGCCGCACAGGACCTTGCCGGACCCGACCTCGTAGAAGGTGTCCACGCCGGCCCCGGCCATGGCCTCGATGCTGGCGGTCCAGCGGACCGATGCCGTCAGCTGGTGGGCCAGCTCCTGGCGGATCGCGTCGGCGGAGGTGATCGGCTCGGCGGTGATGTTCACGACGACCGGGATCCCGGCGTCGGTGATCGGCGCGGCCTGGACGACGCCCGCGAACGCATCGGCCACCGGCGCCATGAGCGGCGAGTGGGCGGCGATCGTGATGGGTAACGGCATGATGCGCTTCGCGCCCGCCGCCTTGAGCGCGACGGTGGCGGCGTCGACGCCCTCCAGGGTGCCCGAGATCACGACCTGGCCCGGGGAGTTGAAGTTGGCCACTTGGACCCCCGCCACGGCGTCGCAGACCGCCGCCACGGCGTCGTCGGCGAGCCCGAGCACCGCCGCCATGCGCCCGGGCGATCGTTCGCCGGCCAGCTTCATCAGCCGGCCGCGCTCGCGCACCAGCCGCAACGCGGACGGGTAGTCGATGGCGCCGGCGGCGACGAGCGCGCTGTACTCGCCGAGCGAATGCCCCGCCACGAATGCCGGCGCGGGCAGCGCGTCCCATGCGGCCCGGAGAATCGCCACGCTGGCCGCCAGCAGCGCCGGCTGCTGGTTGTGGGTGTCGGCCAGGTCGACCTCGGGCCCTTCCGCCATCATGCGCGGCAGGTCGAAGCCGAGGACGTCCGCCGCCTCGGCCAGGGCCTGCCGGGCGCAGTCCGAACGCGCGGCCCAGGCCGAGGCCATGCCGACGTATTGCGACCCCTGGCCGGGGAACAGCCAGGCCGCGCTCATGCCGGGCGCCCGCGCTCAGCCACGGCGTGCGTGCAGGCGCGCGCCATCGACGATCTCAGGCTTCCTCGTCGACCCGCACCACCTGCATGCCCCGATACGTGCCGCACGCGGGGCACACGTGGTGCGGCTGGCGGTACTCGTTGCAGTTGCTGCAGCGCACGATCGCGACCGGGCTGAGCTTGTAGTGCGTGCGGCGCTGTCGCTTGCGCCGCGGTCCGACCTTGCTCTTCGGTACGGCACCCATGACTTCTCCTCCTGGGATGGCGTTTCAACTTGGTCAGCGTGCCTGCTTCAGGTCCAGCAGCGCCTGCCAGCGCGGGTCCGGCGCCGGTTGGCAGTCACACGCCTCGATATTGCGGTTGCGGCCGCAGTGCGGGCACAGGCCCGCGCAATCCGGCCGGCACAACGGATGCATTGGGGCGGCCAGCACGATGTTCTGCCACAACACGTCCGACAGGTCGAGCATGTGGTGGATGTCGATCTCGGTGGCCGGCTCGTCCTCTTCGTCAGGGTCTTTCTCGATCGGTGGGCCGCTTTCGATGGCGACGGTCGGCCGGAAGTGCTCCGTGAGATCGATCGTCAACCCGATGTCCGTCGGTTCCAGGCACCGGGCGCATGGCATGCGGGCCACGGTGGTGAGGCGACCGTCGACGAGGATGCCTCCGGGATCCCGGATCAAGCGCAGCGCGCCGCGAACCGGAGCGACGAGCGCCAAGCCCGGCTCGCCCAACCTGAACGGCTCGTCGACCTCGACGACGCGCACGGCCCCCGTATTCGACTTGAGCAAGCCAGCCACGTTGTAGCGCATGCGGGCGCCCCCTCCTGACGCGTGCCGCGCCGGCGCCGTGCGGGCGGCCGAACGTCAACTATATATTTATACTGGCGATCGGGGCCGTGATCAAACTCGGCGGGGTGCCTCCCGGGTGCGATCGGCCTCGGCCGGCCGCGGCTCGGCCTTGTCGTCGGGCGGCGTGCCGACCGGGCTGCCGGCTTCCAAGAGGCGGATGCCGTTGCGCACGGTGCGGTTGAAGCCGTCGAGCTGCGCGGCGATGCGCTGCAGCACCTCGAGCGCGTAGGCGTCCGCCTCGCCGCGGATCCGAGCCGCCTCCTGGTAGGCGTTGCCGAGCACGTCGTTGGCGCGCTCCTCGGCCTGCCGCAGCACGACGTGCTCCGCGGACAGGTCGGTCGCTTTCTGGCGGGCGGCCTCGATCATGGCCTCCGCCTGCGCCTGGGCGGCTGCCAGGAGCGCCTCGCGCTCGGTCTCGATCTGACGCGCGTTCTTGATCTCCTGCGGCACGCTGATGCGCATCTGGTCGATGAGGCGCAGGTACTCGTTCTCGTCGATGACGATCCGGGTGGTCATCGGAACGCGCGTCCCGCGGTCGAGCAGCTCTTCAAGCCTTTCGATCAGGTACTCGAGGTCGATGGCGCACGCTCCTTGTGCATGACGGTCAGATCATGGGCGCGCGCACGGCGCGCCCGACCTGGCTGATCTCGTGAACCTTGGCGGCCAGCGCCGCCACGACCGGCGGCGGAACCAGCCCCCGGACATCTCCGCCCATGATTGCCACCTCGCGCACGATCGACGCGCTGACGAACGCGTGCGCGGGGTCCGAGATGAGCAGCAGGGTCTCGATCTCGGGCGCCAGGTGGCGGTTCATCATGGCCATCTGGCGTTCGAACTCGAAGTCGTCCGCCACCCGCAGCCCCCGGACGATCGCCTGCGCCCCTTCCGCGCGCGCGAACGCGACGGCCAGGCTGTCGAACGCGCGCACGCTCGCGTTGGCCACGTGCGCGGTCGACGCGCGGACGAGCATCACGCGCTCGTCGTCGGTGAAGAGCGGCTGCTTGTTGCTCGGGCCGGCGTGCGCGTACACACCGATCACCAGGTGGTCGAACAGCCGCGCCGCCCGCTCGGCGACGGCGACATGGCCGTTGGTGATCGGGTCGAAGGTGGCCGGGAAGACTGCGATGCTGCTCATGAGGTCGGGCCGTCGGTAATGGATTATAACAGACGGCCGCTCAGATGCGTTCCGCGGCGGTGCTGAACGCGTCGACCTGGGCGCGGATCCCGGACACGTCGGGCCGGGCAAGGTCGGGATCCGCGGCGATCAGGCGCCTGGCGGCACGCTGAGCGAGGGTCAGCGCCTCGCCGGGGACGAGCCGCGCGAAGCGGAAGCGGTCCAGCATGCCGGACTGGCGGACGCCGAAGTAGTCCCCCGGCCCCCGGGTCGCCAGATCCTTCTCGGCCAGCACCAACCCGTCGTTCGTCTCGGTCATCAGCCGGAGCCGTGCCGCGGCCGACTCCGACGGATCGTGGGCCATGAGCAGGCACACGCTTTCGGCGGTGCCGCGGCCGACGCGCCCTCGCAGCTGGTGGAGCTGGGCCAGGCCGAACCGATCCGCACCGTCGATCAGCATCACGGTCGCGTTCGGCACGTCGACGCCGACCTCGATGACGGTCGTCGACACCAGCACCTGGACGCGGCCGGCGTGGAACTCGGCCATCACGGCTTCCTTCTCGGCGGGCCGCATCCGGCCGTGCAGGAGCCCCAGCCGCAGGTCGGGGAACACCTCGACGCGCAGGCGCTCGTACTCGGCGATCGCGGACGGCGACTGGAGGCTCTCGGACTCCTCGACGAGCGGGCAGACGATGTAGGCCTGCTCGGACTGCTCGACGCGGTGGCGGATGTACTGGTAGCCGCGTTCCCGCTCCCGCGGCCCCAGCCAGTAGGTCTTGATCGCCTGGCGCCCCGGGGGCATGGCGTCGATCACCGACTGGTCGAGATCGGCGTTGATCACCTGCGCCAGGGTTCGCGGGATGGGCGTGGCGGTCATGATCAGCATGTGCGGGACGACCTCCGGCCCGCCGGCCGCGCCGGACTGCAGCTCGGCCCGCTGCAGCACCCCGAAGCGGTGCTGCTCGTCGACCACGGCCAGCCCCAGCCGGGCGAACCGGACGGCGTCCTGGATCACGGCGTGCGTGCCGACGACGATGTCGATCGCGCCGGTGGCCAGCGCCGCCGCCACGGCCGCCTTCTCGCCGGCCTTCATCCCGCCGACCAACCGGGCCAGGCGCCGCGGGCCCGGGGCCGGGTCGGCCGGGTCGAAGGCCGTGAAGCCGGCGGCCGCCAGCATCTTGCCCAGGTTGCCGAAGTGCTGCTCGGCGAGGATCTCGGTGGGCGCCATGAGCGCGGCCTGATGGCCGGCCCCGACACACATCGCCATGGCAGCGCCGGCAACGGCCGTCTTGCCGCAGCCGACGTCGCCCTGCAGCAGCCGGCTCATCGGCTCGGGGCGGCCCAGGTCCGCCGCGATCTCCTCGATCACCCTGGCCTGGGCGCCGGTGAGCGCGAACGGGAGACCGGCGACGAACGCATCGAGGGCGGGCCGGCCGGCAGCGAGGCTTGCGCCGGGGCGGGACCGAGCCGCCCGCCGTCGCCGCATCAGCCAGAGCTGCAGGATGAGGAGCTCGTCGAACGCCAGCCGGGTGCGGGCGGCTTCGAGCGCGGCGGCGGTTTCGGGGAAGTGCAGGTTGCACAGCGCGGCGGGCAGGTCGACCACGGTGGCTTCCCGGCGGAGGTCGTCCGGCAGCGGATCCGCCACGCGCGGCGCCCACTCGTCGACGGCGTGCTTGATCTGCCGCCGCAGCCAGCGCTGGGTCACGCCTTGGGTCAAGGGGTAAATCGGCACGAGGCGCCCGGTGTGGACGAGGTCGCGCTCCAGGCGCTCCCACTCCGGCGCGCGGAACACCAGGCGCCCCGCCCACACGTCCACCTTGCCGCTGACCACCACCTGATCGCCGATCGCGAACTCACGCTCGAGGTAAGGCTGGTTGAAGAACGTGCACTGGATGTTCGCGCTCGTGTCGGACACGACCACCGTCAGCATGTGGCGGTTGCCGGTCGGGAGCTTGCGCTTCTTCACGTCCCACACGGTGGCGACGATGGTGGCGTCCTCGCCCGGCCGGAGCTGGTTGATGCGCTTGAGGTGGCTGAAGTCGCGGTACCGGCTCGGGGCATGGTACAAGAGGTCGCGGATGGTCCGGACGCCGAGCGCCGCCAGGTGTTCGGCCTGCCGCGGACCGATGCCGCGGAGCGCCGTCACCGCGTCGTCGACGTGGCCGGCGGAGGGTCTGGCGCCGGGGCGACCGGCGGGATCCGGCCGACTTGCGGGATCGGACGCGCCGGCCCGCTTTCGCGGGGGGCCGACCGGGCGCGGCTCGGCATCGCCGCCGGGCGGCCGGCGGGCGGGGAGGGGCGGGGCGCCC
>CAYQBA010000144.1:0-12106 GCA_964415605.1 uncultured Anaerolineales bacterium
ACGGGGGCACCTGCCAAAGGGCGGCTTTGGCGCAGGCGGCGCGACGCACGAGGGCTAGGTGGGGGGTGGTGGGGCGCCGTGGGCGGGAGTGGATCGAACGGCGGGGAGGGTGGCGGGGGGCTTGGGGCAGGCCGGGTGCGCAGTGAATCGCCGTCGTTTAATGCCGGCTCACGTTTGAGGGCTGCGCCGAGGGGCTTGCCGCCAGAGCGGCGACCGCTGCCTCGATCAGCGCGTCCTTGGCATGGTTCAAGAAGAAGTGCCCCCCGGGCAGCAGCCGCAGCGAGAAGGGCCCCGTCGTCATGGGTTGCCAGGCACGCAGATCGGCTTCGCTGACCTGGGGGTCGGTTCGGCCGCCGATGGCGCTGATGGGCATGGTCAAGGGCGGTCGCGGCTGGAATTGGTAGGTCGCCATCATCTCGAAGTCCGCTCGCAATACCGGCAGAAACAGCCTGAGAAGGTCGGGCTCGGCCAGTACCGCCGGCGGGATGCCTTCGTAGCGGCGTGTCAGCTCGTCAACGAAGGCGGCGTCGGGCAGGTGATGCAGATATGGATCGGCGGGGGGAAGCTGCGGCGCGCGGCGGGCGCAGGCGAAGAGGTGGACGGGCTCGAAGCCCCGGTGCTCGCGCAGCAGGTGGGCGAGCTCGAAGCCGATCAGGGCGCCCATGCTGTAGCCGAAGATCGCCAGGGGACGGTCAAGCCAGGCCGCGCACGCCGCCCCCAGGGCTTCGACCAGGGGCGGCACACGGGTCAGGCATGGCTCCCGCAAGCGCGCCTGGCGCCCGGGCAACTGGACCATCAACGGTTCGATCCAGGGCGGCAGGGCGCTCGGCCAGGCCCGGAAGACCGAGGGTCCGACGCCGGCATGGGGGATGAGCAGCAGCCGCAGCCGTGCCTCGGGGCGTGCGAGCGGGCGGAGGATCCAGGCTGGCTCAGACATCGCGCGGCACCGCTCCCGGCCGGCGTCCCGGTGCCACCCGGGCGCCGCGCGCGACTTCGGCGGTCTCGACAGCCGCCTCGCACAGCGCCGCGAGCTGCGCCGCGCGCTCGGGCCAGCGCCAATGCCGCTCGGCATAGCGACGCCCGGCGGCGGCCAGTTGGCTCCGCCGATCGGCGTCGCCGAGCAATGCCACGACCCGCGCCGCGAAGGCGTCCGCGTCAGCCGCAACCTCCAGGGGCGGCGGGTCGTCGTCGCGAACCCACAAGCCGTCGGCCACGATCGGGGTCGTGACGACCGGGACGCCCATCGCCATGGCCTCCTGCACCTTGTTCTGCATGCCGGAAGCAGAGCGCAGCGGCGCCGCGAAGACCGTGGCGGACGCCAGATAGCCGCGCAGGTCGTCGACGAAGCCGGGGACCACGACTGCCGGATCGCGCGCCGCTCGGGCGAGCAGCGTCGGGCTCGGATCGCGGCCGACGATCGCGACCTCGACGTCCGGCTGCGCCGCCCGAACGCGCGGCAGGATCGCGTCGACGAGTTGGAGCGCGGCATCGGCGTTGGGGGCATAGCTCATGATGCCGGTCAGGACCAGGCGTCGCGGGTGGGACGCGATGCCGGCCGTCCGCTGCCAGTAGTCGAGATCGACCCCGTTCGGGATCACCGGCGTGCTGCTCGCCGGGCCGAGAATCGCCGCTCGATCGCGGCGGGTGATGAACGACAGGTGCGGCGTGGTGTGAACGGCCCGCTGTTCCATCGCCCGCACGGCCAGGTACTGGGCGGCGAGCAGCACCCGCTTGGACAGGCCGACGTGGCCGATTCGCATCCGGATGCGCAGCGAGCCGGCGTCGCAGAACTCGAGGACGAGCGGGGTTCGCCCGCGTCCGGACACGACGTCGAGCAGGTTTTTCCCGTGGAGGAGGACGGCATCGTGGGTGCCGGCCGCGATCTCGGCGTCGAAGGCCCGCCGCATCGACCGCGCCGCGATGCGGTGGGCGCGTCGGCGGGCGAGCCAGCCCTGGCGTGGCGGCGAAGCGGCAGCCGGGGCTGGGGCCGGGTCGATGCCGGCGGGCTGGGCCGCGGCCGACCAGCGGCCACCGGGAATCGGCCACGTCGCCAGCCGCTCGACGTAGCCCTCGATCTCCTCCACGACGACGGGCGGAATCGACTGGTCGGTCAGGGACAGCAGCGTGATCGCGTGGTCGCGCGCCAGCTCGCGCAGGAAGTGGTAGTGCCGGTTCGGCCCGCGCAGGCGCGGGTGCTGCAGCATGAAGGTGACGTAGAGCAGGCGCACGTCAGTCCCAAGCGGTGGGTGCGGCGGGCTCGGCGGCGCGGTGGCTCCCGTCGGCGCCGGCGGGCTGGTCGATTGCGGACCGGGCACTCTCCAGCCCGACCAGCCAACTCGCCAGCACATCGGCGAGCCGGGCCTGGCTCTCGAGCCGGGTGAAGACGTGGTCTGAGCGGGGGATCACCGCCAGGTCGAAGCCGCCGGTGGCCCGTAGCCGGCGCATCTCCGCCCCGAGGCTGACGCTGAGGAAGTCCTGCCCGACGTCCGACTCGCTGAAGACCATCAGCGTCTGGATGCCGCGCCCGATCAGGCGCCACAAGACCTCCTGGTCCCGCGGCCGCGCGTGCGGTGCCGGCTTCCCAGGGGTCGTCGCGCCGTCCTTGCCGTTTCGGGCGGCCGACCGACCGTCTCCTTTCCGGCCGTTAGTCTGCCACCGGTCCGCCCAAGCCGTGCGCCATTGGGTGAAGGTGGTGCGCAGCCACACGCCCTTCAGCGCGCGGTGCGGCTTGAAGAGGAGAAGCTTCCAATAGTGCCGGCGGAACTTCCGGGCGTAAGCCCGCAAGGCCGTCCGGCGGTCGTAGACTTGGCCGCGGACGTTGATGAGCGCCAGACCACCGACTCGCGGGTCGACCAGGGCGGTGCGGATCGCCGCCGCGGCCCCCGAGCAGATGCCCACCAGCACGCAGCGCCGGACACCCCTGGCCGCGGCGAGGAAGCCGATCGCGTCCTGGGTCTCGGCCACGACGCTCTGAACGTAGGGCAGATGGTCATCTCGCGTCTCGCTGTCCCCGATGCCAGAGAAGTCGAAGCGGAGCACCACGAAGCCCAGCTCGGCCAAGCGCCGGGCGACCTTGACGTGAATCCGGTTCGGACCGACGTGGTGGATGCGCCCGGCGTTGAGCAAGATGATCGCCGGGCGGTCGGGCGGGACATCGGCGCACGGCTCCGTCAACACGCCGACCAACGCCTGCCGCGGGCCGAAGAGGATGGCGGTCTCGGTCATGCCGCCACCCCATCCAGCCAAGCGACCACGGCCTGCAGGACGGCATGGGGCACAAGCACCTTGTTGATGTCTTCGATCCACATCGACGGCGTCTCGATCAACGCGGTCTCGACCCGCACCCCCAAGCGCTCAAGCGGGTCTTTCAGCGGCTCGATCTCAGCCGCCCTGCGGGTCTCGACGAGCAAGGCGTCGCGGGCGGGTCGACGAGACAAAGTCGAAAGGTCCAGTCCTTCGAGATCCGCGCGCAAGCCCTCGCTGACCGGGAAGCCGAGCGCCTCGCTCGGCGCCTGCCCGGCAGGCGGCGTGGTGATCAGCACCGGGAAGTCGCGCATCCGCGCGCGATGCTGCTGGACCAGGGACTCCAGGTAGGCGTGGCCCCGGATCACCGGATCCCAGAGCACCAAGGTCTCGATGTCGCCCCGCTCGGCCGCCGCCAGCCCGGCCAGCGCCGCTCCCAGGCGCAGCCCGACCATCGCGATCGTGCGGACTCCCGAACGGTCCCGCAAGACATCGATCGCCATCCCGGCGTCTTTGCGCCAGCGTTCGACCCGACCCGCGTCGTCGTCGCCCGCCGAGTCGCCGCAGCCGGTCCAGTCGAAGCGGAGGCAGTGGAAGCCCTGGCGTGCCAGCCGGCCGGCGAGCTGTCGGAAGGTCCGGTGGGCGCGAATGTACTCCTGGCCGATCGGGGGGCACAGGACGACCCCCATCGAGCGGCCGTCGTGCTCGACGGGGGCATGCCAGCAGCCGAACAGGGACTCGTCCGGCTCGCCGAAGAAGAAGGGGCTCATCCCGTGCGGGGGCCCGCTCACACGGGCCGCCGGCCCCAAGGCGAGGCCATGAGCCTTCATCACCACCTGACGGACTCCACATCGCTGGCCCCCAAGCGCTCGCAGTCGGCGGCGAGCTGGCCGGCGCTCTGGTAGCCCATGGCGCGCGGATCGAGCCGCAGGCCGGTTCGGGCCTCGATCCGGGCCAGAACCTGCATCGCCAGGAGCGAGGATCCGCCGAGGTCGAAGAAGTTGTCGGTGGTCTGGACACCGTCGATGCCGAGGACGTCTTGCCACAGATCGACGATCAGGCGCTCCATCGCCGTCCGCGGTGCCCGACCCGGTGCCGACGCCATCGCCTGCCACGGCAGCGCGGCCAGCGCCGCGTGGTCGAGCTTGCCGTTGCGCGTGAGGGGCAGCGCTTCCAAGAGGACGTAGCCCGCCGGCACGGCGGTGGCCGGCAGGCGCGCCCGCGCGAAGTCCCGCAACTCGCCGGCGCTCGGCGCCGCCCCCGGCCGCCCGGCGACGTAGGCAACGAGCAGGCCGGGCATGGCGGATGATCCATGCGCGCCTTCGGCGTCGCCCAAGCCACCCGTCCCCTGCAGACCCGCGCGCCCGTTCAGGTCGTCCCGCTCGCCGCCGCCTCGGTGCCAGAGCACCGCGACCTCGCGAACCGCCGGGTGGAGCGCCAGCACGGCCTCGACTTCCTCGAGCTCGATGCGCATGCCGCTCAACGAGACCTGGCGGTCGTCGCGGCCGACGAAGGCAACGGCGCCGGATGGCAGGTAGCGACCCAGGTCGCCGGTGCGGTGCAGCCGGTCGTCCGGGTGTCCGGTTTGGGGATGGCCGCGGAAGCGGCGCGCGGTCTCCGCGGGGTCGTCGAGGTAGCCGCGCGTGAGGTGCGGGCTGCGCACGTGGATCTCGCCGCGCTCGCCGATGCCTGCCAACCCGCCCGCCGCGTTGAGGACCACGAGCTGCGCGCCGGCGATGCCCCGGCCGATCGGCATGATCGTGGGGCGGCCGTCGCGGGCATCGGGCGTGCGCGGAACCGGCCAGTAGCCCATCGCCTGGGGCGTTTCGGTCGTGCCGTAGAAGTTGACCAGCGCCGCCGCGGGTGCCAGAGCCTGGAAACGATCGACATCCGCGCCGGTCAGCACATCACCGCCGAAGAACGCGTAGCGCAGATCGGGGAGGCTGGCCCCGTCGGGCTGGCTGCCAATCGCCTCCGCCAGGACCTGCCCGAGAGCCGGCGTGAGATGCGCCACGCTGACCCGCTCCCGCCGCAGCCACGCCGCCAGGCCGAGCGACGACGAGAGGTCGCCGTCCGTCGGCACATGCAAGCTCGCGCCGAGCCACAAGGGCGTGAAGATGTCGCGCAGCAGTGGGTCGTGCCCCAGCCCGGCGAGCAAGCTGAAGCGATCGTCCTGGCGCAGGCCGAAGGCGCCGGTGTGCCAGTCGAGGAAGTGGGTGACCGGGCCGTGCTCGCCGAGAATGCCTTTGGGTTGCCCGGTGGTGCCGGACGTGAACGCGACGTAGGCCAGGTCGCGGGGACCGACGGCCACGCCCGGATCGCAGGCCGGCGTGCCGGCCAGCGGTCCACCGGCCGCCGCCTCCGGCCGGGAAGGCAGCGGCAAGCGGTACGCGACCCCGAGCTCGTCCAGGCATTCGGCCAGCTCGGCGGGAACCGGGCCGGCCGCCTCGAGCGACAGCCAGGCCCGCGGCCGGGCCGCGCGCAGCGTGGCGGCCGAGCGCAGGGCAGGCAGGGCGGGATCGAGCACGACGAACGCCGCGCCGGCCTTGAGCACGCCGAGGATCGCCCAAACCAGGGCGGCGCCGCGGTGGCCGTAGACGGCGACGATGGCTTCGGGCCCCAGCCCCGCGGCCAGCAGGTGGTTGGCCAGCCGGTTGGTCCACACGTCGAGATCGCGATAGGTCCACGTGCCATGGGCGTCGACGACGGCCACCCGGTCCGGCAGGCGGCGGGCCTGGCGGACGAAACCGTCCGGCAGCGCGGCGCTCGCCGCGTAGGGCAGGGGTGCCGCCAGGTCCGGCAGGCGGGTGCGGGCCCGCTGCGTGACCAGGTCGAGCGCACCGATCGGCTGATCGGGCGCGGCGGCGGCTTGTTCGAGCACCCATGCGAACTGGGCAACCAGCTCGGCGATGTTTTCAGCCTCGAAGAGGTCGGCGTTGTAGACCGCGTCCAGGTCGATCGCGTCGCCTCGGTCGTTGACGTAGATCGTCAGGTCGAACTTCGCCTCCGGTTCGGGGCGCGCGATCAGCTCCGCCTCCAGGCCGGGTAGACGCACCAACAGATCCGACTCGACGAACATGTTGAAGAATACCTGGAACAGCGGCGTCCGGCTCGGGTCGCGCCGAGGCTGGAGGGCCTCGAGCAGGCGCTCGAAGGGCGGATCCTGATGCGCGTAGGCCTCCAGGCAGACCTCGCGCACGCGGCCGACCAAGGCGCGGAAGCTCGGGTTGCCCGACACATCGACCCGGAGCACGAGCGTGTTCACGAAGCAGCCGATCAGGCCCTCGAGCTCGGGCCGGTCGCGCCCGGCGATCGGCGCGCCGACGACGACGTCGTCGAGCCCGGTCCGCCGCTGGAGGACGACCGCGAAGCCCGCGAGGAGCGTCATGAAGAGCGAGGCACGCTCGGCCTGGCTCAAGGCGCGCAAACGGTCGGCGCGCTCGCCGGCCAGGTCCGCGTGGACGCGCGCGCCGCGGAAGGCCCGCAGCGGCGGTCGCGGCCGATCGGGCGGCAGCTCGACCAGGGGCAGATCGTGGAGCTGTCCACGCCAGTAGTCGACCTGGGTCTCGATCACCGCGGCCTGCTCC
Source organism: uncultured Anaerolineales bacterium (assembly GCA_964415605.1). GTDB lineage: Bacteria > Chloroflexota > Anaerolineae > Epilineales > Epilineaceae > UCB3. Next base: position 6,831 of record CAYQBA010000144.1, read on the forward strand.
GGCGACCGCTGCCACCGGGCATAGTCTGCGTACTGGATCGGGAGGTCGGGCAGGGCCGGCGGATCCGCAGACGCCACCGCGTGCTCGGCCCCGCCCTTGGTCGCCGCGTACAGCGTCGCCAGCTCGCGGCCGAGCACGCCGATCGACCAGCCGTCGGCGGCGAGGTGGTGCGCCGTGACAAGCAGGACGTGCTCCGTGGCCCCGAGCGCGAGCAGCGACGCGCGGATCGGGAAGTGCCGCTCGAGGTCGAAGGGGCGCGCCGCCTCCGCCGCGGCCAGGCGCCGCGCCTCGGCCTCGCGCTCGGCAGGCGGTCGGTCGCCGAGATCGACGATCGGAAGCGGCACATCGGCCGCCGCGGCAATGACCTGCACCGGTCGACCGTCGACGGCACGAACCGTGCTGCGCAAGACGGCATGCCGGCGGACGATCGTGTTCAGGCCCCGTTGCAGAGCCGAGACGTCGAGCTCGCCCGCGAGGCGGATCGCGACGCCCATGTTGTAGGCGGGGTTGCCGGGCTCCAGTCGGTCGAGCAGCCACATTCGCTCTTGCGCGAAGGCCAGCGGCGCCGATCCATCGCCGGTCTGGGGCGGCTGGGGCTGGATCGCGCCTGGCGCAGGCCCTGCCAGGCCCTCTGCCGCCAACAGCTGCCGCAGCAGCGCCAGCCGATCCGCAGACAGCGCCGCCACGGAGCCGTTCCGGCCCTCGATGGACTGTGTCATGCGGTCTCCCCTTTGTGATGGGTGCCGCCATTGCGGCTGCCTTCGCGCGCGGCCTTGAGCCGTGCCGCAACCTCCGCGTCGGAGAGCTGGGCCAGGCTCAGCGCGATCTCGGCGGCGCGCTCGACCCGTGGGCGCCGCTCGGGATCCTCCAGGGCGGCGCCGGCCAGCCCGAGCACCGTCGGCGTCTCGAACACCCGCCGGATCGGCAGCTCGACCTGCAGGATCTCGCGCAGGCGCGCTACGAGCTGGGTGGCCAGGAGCGAATGGCCGCCCAGCGCGAAGAAGCTGTCGTGGAGGCCAATCGGCGTCACGCGCAGCAGCGCGGACATGGTGTCGGCCACGATCCGTTCGACCGCGGTCCGCGGCGCCTCCGGCACCGGCACGGCATGGTCGGCGGCGGCACTGGGCGCCGGCAAGGCGCGCCGGTCGACCTTGTTGTTCGCCGTCAGTGGCAGCGCGTCGAGCACGACGAAGCCCGCGGGGATCATGTAGGCGGGCAGCGCGCGGGCCACGAAGGCGCCGAGCTCGGCGGGCGTGGGCGAGGCGGCTGCCGGCACCCCGGCCGTGCCGGGGTCGAGGACCACATACGCCACCAGGCGCGGGTCACCCGGCACGTCTTCGCGGGCAAGCACGACGGCCTCGCGGACGGCCGGGTGCCGGGAGAGCGTGGCTTCGACCTCCCCAAGCTCGATCCGATGGCCGCGGACCTTCACCTGGTGGTCGAGGCGGCCGAGGAACTCGAGCGTGCCGTCGGGTCGGTAGCGGACCCGATCACCGGTCCGGTACATGCGGGGATGCACCGCAGCCACGGCGCCGGCGGAGAACGAACGCCCCGGCACGCTGTGGGTCGCCGTGCCGGCGCCATCCGCGTCGTGTGAAGCCGATGCGAAGAGATCCGGGACGAAGCGTTCGTCCGTGAGCGCGGGCCGGCCCAGGTAGCCGCGCGCGACGCCGGCCCCGCCGATGTAGAGCTCGCCCGGCACGCCGACGGGCAGGGGCGCCAGGTGGGTGTCGAGGACGTACAGGCGGGTGTTGGCCAGCGGCCGGCCGATCGGCACCGGCCCCTCGGCGGGCGTCACCGGCTGGATCGTGGACCAGATGGTGGTCTCGGTCGGGCCGTAGAGGTTCCACAGGGCCCCGCCGCGCGCCAACAGCGCATCGGCCAGTTCTCGCGGCAGGGCCTCGCCGCCCGCCAGGATGGAGAGACCTGGGCGTCCGCGCCAGCCGGACTCGACCAGCATCCGCCAGGTCGAGGGCGTCGCCTGCATCAACGTCGCCCCGACGCGGTCGATCTGGTCCGCGAGCCGCTCGCCGTCGGCGGCGGTGGCGCGGTCGGCGATGTGCACCCGCGCGCCCGACACGAGCGGCAGGTAGAGCTCGACGGCCGCGATGTCGAAGGCCAGCGTGGTGACCGCGAGCACGACGTCGTCCGGGTCGGGATCGAGCAGACGCTGGAGGGACGCGAGCAGGTTGACGACGCCGCGATGGGCGACCTCGACGCCTTTGGGCCGGCCGGTGGAGCCGGAGGTGTAGATGACGTAAGCCAGATGGTCGGGCATCGTTTGGGCGTCCGGCCGCGTGCTTGCCTCGTTCGCCAAGGCGCCCGCGTCGCGGTCGAGGCAGACCACCTGTGCCGCTCCCGCCGGCAGGCGATCGAGCAGTGGCGCCTGGGTGACGACCACCGGCGCGGCCGAATCCTCGAGCATGAACGCCAGCCGGTCCGCCGGGTAGGCAGGGTCGAGCGGCAGGTAGGCGCCGCCGGCCTTGAGGATGCCGAGCACGCCAACCACGAGGTCGAGCGAGCGTTCGACGCACAGGCCGACAAGGCGGTCGGGGCCCACGCCGAGGGCGCGCAGGCGGTGGGCCAGTCGGTTTGCATGCCGCTCGAGCTCGCCGTAGGTCAGCGCCTGTGCCGCGCATACGGCCGCGATCGCGTCGGGTGTCCGGTCGACCTGGGTCTCGACGAGCCGGTGCACCGTGACCGGCGGGATGGGCGCGTCGGTGGCGTTCCACTCGACCAGCAGCCGCCTGCGCTCGGCCTCGGTCAAGCACGACAGCTCCGGCAGCGGCCGGTCGGGCTCGGCGGCGGCGCCCATCAGGATCTCGAGGTGACGCGCCATCCGCTCGGCGGTCGCCCGGTCGAACAAGTCGGCGTTGTACTCGAGCGATCCGGTCACGCCGCCGCCGATCTCGCCGAGCAGCAGCATGAGGTCGAACTTGGCGGTGCCGTTGTCGATGGCGAGCGGCTTGACCCTCGTCCGGCCCAACGCCGGCGCGGACAGCGGCGGCATGAAGGCGAACATCGCCTGGAACAGCGGGGTTCGGCCCGGATCGCGCGGCACGCGCAACGCCTCGACGAGCTGCTCGAAGGGCAGGTCTTGATGGGCATAGGCGTCGAGCGCCGTCCGCCGGACTCGCTCGACCAGGGCTCGAAAGGTCGGCCGGCCTGAGAGGTCGGCCCGCAGAACGAGCGTGTTGACGAAGAAGCCGATCAAGCCCTGGACCTCGGGGCGATCGCGGCCGGCGATCGGCGTCCCGATCGCGAAGTCATGTTGTCCGGCGTAGCGGCCGAGCAGCGCCGCGAAGCCGGCCAGGCACGTCATGAACAGCGTCGACCCGGTCGCGCGGCCGAGCTCTCTGAGCTGATCGACGACGCCGGCGGGCAGCGCGATCGGCACGCGGCCTCCAGGGTAGGTCTGCACCGCCGGCCGAGGGCGATCCGTCGGCAAGTCGAGCACCGGCGGCGGCGGATCCAGCACCTCGCGCCAATACGCCACCTGGCGCTCGAGCACGGCGCCCCGCAGGCGCCGCCGCTGCCAGTGGGCAAAGTCGGCGTACTGGATCGGCAGCTCGGGCAGGGCCGGCTGAGCGCCTGCCGGCGCCATGTAGTGCGCCGCCAGCTCGCGCATGAAGACGTCGAGCGACCAGCCGTCCGCGGCCACATGGTGGAAGGTGATCGCCAGGACGTGGTCCCCGGGGCCGAGTCGCAGCAGCAGCGCCCGCACCTTGAGGTCGCGCGCGAGGTCGAACGGGCGCTGAACCTCCTCGGCCGCTCGGCGCAGAGCCTCGGCTTCGCGCGTTGGCTCTGGCAGGTGCGTGAGGTCGACCAGCGGGACCGGGACCTCGGCCGGCGCGACGATGGTCTGGTCGGGGATCCCGTCTCGCCAGGTGAAGTGCGTGCGCAGGGTCGCGTGGCGGGCGACGATGGCGCGGAGCGCCGCCGCCAGCGCTGCCTCGTCGATCGGACCGTCGAGCCGCGCCACAAACGGGATGTTGTAGAGCGCCCGCCCAGGTGCGAATTGGTCGATGAAGAGCAGCCGTTGCTGCGCGAACGACAGTGGGGGCGGCGTGCCCGGATCGAGGGGTTCCAGCGGTGGCGGCAACGGCTCGTGGGCCGCGCCGGAATGCTCCACTCGCTCCCGCGCGGCTCCGTCCAAGGGCTTGCTTCGCGCGGGCCGGGGCGACAGTCCCGCGCCGGCCGTGGCCACGTCCCCCCCGAGCCGGTCGACCGGCCACGGCAGGTCGTAGCTGAGGTTGGTGGCGATGCGGCCGGCCACGGCCCCGAGCGGGCGCGGCAGCCGCGCCGTGCGCCAGGCATCTGCCAGAGATGGGTCGATGGCGCGGTGGGAAAGGAACTGGGGATCGCCGATCGCCCGCGATGCGGGGTGCAGGCCGTCGGTCATGCGTTGCCCGGTGTAGGGCGCCAGCAGCGCCGGATGGAACGCGATGCCGAGGAACTCGCACAGCGCCCTCATCGCGCGTTCGGGATCGGTCACGAGATCCTCGAAGCGCAGTCGGTGATACCGGCCCGCGCCGACCGCCTCGGCCAACGCCAGCACGTTGCCGTTGCTGGCCGCCCAGACCTCTTCGGCCCGCCGGTAGGGATCGTCCACCGCCCGGGCGAACAGGGCGTGCATTCGATTGCGCACGTAGGAGTCGATCGCGGCGTACGGATGGCGCACGAGGTGGATGTAACGGGCGCCGTCGAACAGCGCTTCGGCACGCTGCAGGGCGCGCACGTCGAGCGCGTAGGTCGGGGACTTGTCGACGAGGCGCCGCGGTGCGCAGCGGGCCTGGAGCGCACGATAGACCGCGGCGATCGACCAGTCGCGCGCCACCCAATCGGCAGCCAGCGCCTCGGCCTGTTGGGCGTCAAGCCCGTCCAGCGCCATCAGCGCCCGCGGCAGGCCCTCGTCCAGGTAGCTGCGTGTCCCGTCGCCTGGCCTGGGACCGCCTTCGGCGCGCAGCCCGGCCCGGCGAGCCGCCATCCCGTCGAAGGGCAGGAGGTGCAGCTCGGGTGGGCAGAAGAGGTCGGGATGGCCCGCCAGCATCACCCTGAGCAGCGTCGAGCCCGCGCGCGGGCTCGACAGCACGAAGATGGCGCCCGGCAGCCGCTCGGCGGCGTTCGCCGCGAATGCGCCCGGCTGGCGCGCCGCGACTGTCGGTGCCGCCGACCCGGCCGGCTCGGCGGCGGCCGCGCCGGCCCGGGCGGGGGCGAGCGCGCCGCCGTGGGCCCCGGTCGCCGGCGGGGCGGCCGCGCGGGGTTGCGCCGGGTCG
>CAYQBA010000145.1:0-11986 GCA_964415605.1 uncultured Anaerolineales bacterium
GCCCGCCGGCCGCCACGTACGCCCGCCCCGCCGCCGCGGCGAGGGGGCCGGCGGCCTCGGCGCGGCCGCCGGGCTCCATCTCGGGCGCGACCGTGGCCAGCACGGCCGGGCCATCGGGGCGCGCGACGTCGACGATCGACCACCCCCCCGAAACGTCGGCCGCGTAGGCCGTGTCGCCGCGCGCGGCGATGTCGGCCAGCGGATGGTCGAGGAGCAGCATGCCGGTGAGGCGGGGGGCGTCGGGGCGGCCGGCGTCGACGACGACCAGCCCCCGCCCTTCGGGCACGCCGCCCGCCACCACGACGCGGTCGCCCGCGACGGCCAGGCCGGTGATCGGCCCGCCCAGGCGGACCTCGGCCAGCCACGCGGGCCGCGCGGGGTCGGCCAGGCCGTAGATCGACAGGCGGCCGTCCGGGCCGCCGAAGTACACGCGCTCGGCCGCGACGGCCGCCGCCGCCAAAAGCCGCTCGGGGTCGAGGGTGGTGACAAGCGCGGGAGCAGCCGGATTCGTGACATCGACCACATGCAGCCCGCGCCCGGCGACGTAGAGGTGGTCGCGCGCCCCATGGATCCCGGCGACGGGACCGGGCAGCGCCAGCGACCCCACCGGGCGTGGGGCGGCCAGGTCGGACACGGCGATCGCGTGCAGCCCGGCCCGGCGCGTGACGGCGTAGGCGTACGCGCCGGACACGTGCACGCCGACGACGCGCCCGGGCAAGGGCGGGGTGACCCCGAGCATGCGAGCGGCCGCGGGATCGGTGACGTCCAGCACGGCCAGCCGTGGCCCGAGACCGAGGTAGGCCAACGCGCCGTGGACGGCCAGCGCGTGGATCTCGCCCCCGAAGGCGTGCTCGATCCCCCCGGGGGCGGCGGGGGAATCCGGCCCGGGGCCGCATGGCGTGGTGCCGGCAGCCGCCCGGGCGCCCGTGGTTGTCGGGGCATCGGCGCCGAGAAATCCCGCAACCAGCGGAGGGCGCGCGTCGGGTCCGACGCGCGCCCGGGCATGGGCGTGGCGGGCGGCGGGCGGCGGTTGCGAGAACACCCCGATCGGGGGGAGGGCAAGGGCGGCCACGGCCAATGCCGCGGCGATCCAATGGGTGTGGCGCATCATCAGGAGCCGAATTCTACCGCGCCGGGCGACGCGGGCGAACCACGGCGTCGTGCCGTGGGGCCCTGGCGCGGGGCCACGCAGGCGCATCCGCGGCGATCGGCCCCCGGGCGCGGCGTGGCCGGGGCCTTTACGCGATGGTAACGCGTCGCTTGACATTGAAACAAATGTTCTGCATACTGGTTTCATCGCGATGCTTGCCCGTGCCCCGCCACGGGCGGCGACGGCCCCGCCAAGACCGGGGCGGCCGCGCCGCGGAACCGCGAACGTCGCATCTGGCTCAACCCACGGAAATCTCGCCTTGACCGCCCAGGATCCCTCGCCGACCCGCCGTCCCCCCGCGCCGCGCCGCGCGGCCGAGGCCGGCGCGGCCGATGCCCTCGTCCAGATCGCCGAAGCCGTCAACACCGAGCTGCGGGCTCGGGCCGTGCGGGTCGGGGCTGCCGCGCCCATGCCGTTGGCGCCGCTCTCAACCGGCTTCCCGGCGCTCGATGCCGCCACCGGATCCGGTGGCCTGCCGCGCGGGCGGATCACCGAGCTCATCGGCCGCCCGACCTCAGGGCGCGAGACCGTGGCCGCGCGCGCCGTGGCCGCCAGCCGGGGCGCGACCGCGTGGGTGGACGTGCGCGGCCTGGTCGACGTGCACTACCTCGAGCGGTGCGGCGTCGACCTCGACCGCCTGTTCATCCTGCGCCCGCCCGCGCCGCTCGACGCCCTGGCCATCACCGCGCAGCTCGTGGCCAGCCGCCAGCTCGAGACGGTCGTCCTCGATGCCCTGGCCGACCTGCCGCCCGGCGGCGCCACCGCGCGGGCCGTCGAGCAGCTCATGCGCGTCGTCACCCCCGCGCTGGGGCGCACGGCGACGGTATGCCTGATCCTGTCGGGCCCGGAGAGCAACCACCCGGCCCTGGCGCATGCCGCGGCGGTCCGCATCGCGCTGGTCAAGGTGGGGCTCATCCACCAGGGGGGCGTGTTCCGCGGCTGGCGCACGCGTGCCAAGCTGCTCAAGCCCCCGGGCGCGCCGGGCAACGACCCCGGCTTGGAGGTCTGGTTGACATGAAGAGCCCACGCATCGCGTGCGTCACCCTGCCCCACGTGGCCGTCGCCGTCGTCGGGCGTGACGACCCCGGCCTCATCGGCCGCCCGGTCGCCATCGCCGGCGACCGACCCGGCCCGCCAGCCGTGGCCGACGTCTCGTACCCCGCGTTCCTGACCGGCGTCACCCCCGGGCTGACCATCTCCCAGGCGCGCCAGATCTGCCCGGACCTCATCGTCCGCCCTATGCCGGCCGAAGCCTGCCGCGCGACCTTCCAGGCCATGCTCGAGGCGCTGGCACGCTTCACGCGGGCCGTCGAGCCGGCGGACCTCGACCGCAGCTGGCTGTCGGCCGAAGGGCTCGTGCCGAGCGGGGGTGCCGAGCACGTGCTGGCCGCCGAGATGGCGCGGGAGGTCCAGCGCGCCACCGGCCTGCAAGCCCGCGTGGGCCTGGCCCACGGCAAGCTGACCAGCCGGATCGTCACCGACTACCTCCAACAGCGCGACGTCATGGTCCTGCCGGCCGGCAAGGAGACGCTGTTCCTCGGCGGCCTGGCCACGCGCTACCTGCCGCTGGCCGCCGACGTCGTCCAGCGCCTGCGCCAGCTCGGGGTCACCAAGATCCACCAGTACGCGGCGCTGCCGGCGCGCGGCATCCTGCCCCGCTTCGGCTACGCCGGGCTGCGCGCCCACGCGCTGGCCCACGGGCAGGACGACCCGCGGGTGCAGCCGTGGACGGCCGAGCCCGCCCTCGAGGCCACGCACGTCTTCCTCGACCCCATCGCCAACACCCGCAGCCTGCAGTTTCGCATCGAGCAGCTCGCCCACCGGCTGGCCGGTCCGCTGGGCGAGCGCTACCAGATGGCCGGCGAGCTCACGCTGGGCATCACGTTCGAAGGCGGCGCCCAGGTCACCCGCCAGCGGTCGCTCCTCGAGCCGACCGCCAGCGCCCGCGTGCTGATCACCCACGCCGAGGCGCTGGCACGCGAGATCCCCTGGCGGGCGCCGGTGGAGCGGATCAGGCTCGCGGTGCGGGGGCTGTGCGCCACCCCCGGGCGGCAGCTGGCCCTCTTCCGGCAGCAGCACGAGCAGGCGGGCGAGCTGGCCGGCACGCTGGGCCGCATCCAGGCCCGTTACGGCGAGGGCGTGGTCCTGCGCGGCCGGCTGCACGAGCCCGACTCGCCGCTGCACGAGCGGCGGGCGGCGGTGATCCCGTGGAAAGCCGCCCCGTAAGGCATGCGCCATCACGCCCATGGCCTGCCGATCGCGGTGCACGCCGACGCGGCCGGCCGGCCGGTGACGTTCGTGCTGGGGGGGCGGACCCACCGGGTCGAGACGGTCGAGGACATCCGCGAGCCGCGGTTGGAATGGTGGTCGCCCGCCGGCGAGGTCCATCGGGTGTACTACCTGGTCACCACCGACCGCGGGTGGATCTGCGAGATCTACCACGACGTGGCGGGCGGCGCATGGCACCTGGCGCGGGTGTTCGACTGACATCGTAAAACCCCTGTGGGCTGGCCGATGCGTCTCAGCGCCATAGCCCAATCGCTACACGAAGACGGTCCTGCATGTCCAATTATGTCGAGCTGCACCTCCATACCCATTACTCGTTCCTCGACGGCGCCAGCGCGCCCGCCGATCTCGCCGCACGCGCGGCGGACCTCGGGATGCCGGCCCTGGCGATCACCGACCACCAGGGGCTTTACGGCGCCGTCAAGTTCCGCAACGCCTGCCGGGACTACGGCATCCAGCCGATCTACGGCGCGGAGGTGGCGGTGGGAGGATCCCCGCCGGCGGCTGCCGCGGGCGATCGCGTCAAGATGGGTGCCGGCCCGCAGCCGGCCGGGGGCTCGATCGCGGTCGATCCCCCCGCCGGGCACCTCACGCTGCTGGCGACGTCGGCCGCCGGCTGGGCCAGCCTCTGCCGCATGCTCTCCGCGGCCGGGCTGGCCGGCGCCAAGCACGACCGGCCGGTCACGTGGGACCTCCTCGAGCGCCACGCCGACGGCCTGGTGTGCCTCACCGGCTGCCGCGACGGCGTGGTCGCGGCGGCCGCCCGCCGCGGCGATCGCGCGGCGACGCTGGCCGCCGCCCGGCGCCTGGCCGGGATCTTCGGGCCGGATCGCTGCTACGTCGAGCTCCAGCGGCACTTCGACGCCGGCGACCGCCGGCTGTGCGCGACGCTCATCGGCGTGGCGCGGCACATCGGGCTGCCGCTCGTCGCCACCAACAACGTCCACTACGCCCTGCCGGACGGCTTCCGGCTCCAGCACGTCCTGGCCTGCATCCGCGCCCGCGCCACGCTCGCGACGGCGGGCGCGCGGCTGTACGCCACCCCCCACCGCCACCTCAAGGACGGCTCGGCCATGGCCGATCTCTTCGCCGACGTGCCCGAGGCCGTCGCCAACACGCTGCGCATCGCCGAGCGCTGCGCGTTCACGCTGGACCTGACGGACGCGCGCCTGCCGGCCTTCCCGGTGCCGGCCGGCGAGACCGCCTTCAGCCACCTCCTGGCCTTGTGCTACGCGGGCCTGCGCGCCCGGTTCGACCCCGTGACCCCCGCCGCGGCCGCCCAGCTGACCCGCGAGCTGGCCGTCATCGAGGCGCGCGGGCTGGCGGACTACTTCCTCGTGGTGCACGACATCGTGACTTTCGCGCGCGGCCGGGGCATCCTGTGCCAGGGGCGCGGCTCGGCCGCCGGCAGCCTGGTGGCCTACGCCCTGGGCATCACCCCGGTGGACCCGCTGGCCCACGACCTCCTGTTCGAGCGGTTCCTGGCCGAGGACTCGCACGCCACGCCCGACATCGACGTCGACTTCGCCGGCGACCGGCGCGAGGAGGTCATCCAGTACGTCTACGATCGCTGGGGCCGCGAGCACGCCGCCATGGTGGCCAATGTCGTGACGTTCCAGGCCCGCTCGGCGCTGGCGGACGTCGGGCGGGTGCTGGGCTTCCCGGCCGACGTCCTGGCCGACGCCGCCGCCCGCGTCCACGCCCGCCGCGCCGCGGACCTCGGCGCGGACCTTGGCGCGCTCGGTCGGTTCGCCGATCGGGCGGGCCACCTGCCATGGCGGCTGCTCGGGGAGCTGTGCGCCGCGATCGACGGCTGCCCGCGCCACCTGTCGATCCACGTCGGCGGGATGCTGGTCACGGCGCGCCCGCTGGCCGAGCTGGTGCCGCTCGAGCCGGCGACCATGCCGGGCCGCGTCGTCGTGCAGTGGGACAAGGACGACGTCGAGGACGCCGGGTTGATCAAGATCGACCTGCTCAGCCTGCGCACGCTGGGCATGGTGGCCGAGTGCCTCGACCGCGTGCGGGCGGCCGGCGGGCCCGACCTGACCGTCGACGCCATCCCGGCGGACGACCCCGAGGTCTGGGCGATGCTGGGCACCGCCGACACGCTGGGGTGCTTCCAGGTCGAGAGCCGCGCTCAGATGAGCCTCCTGCCGCGCCTGCGCCCCACCGGGATGCACGACCTCATCGTCGAGGTCGCCCTGATCCGCCCCGGCCCCGTCCAGGGCGGCATGGCCAAGGCCTACCTGGCCCGGCGCGACGGCGAGGCGCCGGTGACGTGCTGGCACCCGGACCTGGTCCCGGTCCTGGCCGAGACGCTCGGCGTGCTGGTGTTCCAGGAGCAGGTGCTCAAGGTGGCGATGGCGTTGGCCGGCTTCAGCGGCAGCCAGGCGGACGGGCTGCGCCGGGCGATGAGCCGCAAGCGCTCGCGCGCGGCGATGGAGGCGCTGCGCGCGGGCTTCGTGGCGGGCGCCGGGGCGCGGGGCGTCGCGGCCGCCGTGGCCGGGGCGGTCTTCGACCACTTGCTGGGGTTCGCCGGCTACGGCTTCTGCAAGAGCCACGCGGCCGCGTTCGCCCGGCTGGCCTACGTGACGGCCTGGCTCAAGCGCCACCATCCGGCCGCGTTCTACTGCGCGCTGCTCAACCACCAGCCGATGGGCTTCTACCCGACGCGCGTGGTGGTCGAGGACGCGCGCCGGCACGGCCTGGCGCTGCGGCCGCTGGACGTCAACCGCTCGGGCGCCGCGTGGGCGGTGGAGGACGGCGCCCTGCGGGTGCCGCTCGGCCGGCTCAAGGGGCTGCCGGCGGCGGTGGCGGCCGGCATCGTCGCCGCCCGCGCGCAAGACGGCCCGTTCACCAGCCTGTGGGATTTTGTACGCCGCACGCGGGCGCCGCGGCGCGCGGTCGAGCGGCTGATCCAGGCGGGCGCGCTCGACGGGCTGCCGGTCGACGCGCGAGGGGAGGATGCGCGCGGCGGGCGGGGTGGGCCGCTCTCGCGGATCGGCCCGGCGCATCGCCGCCAGGCGCTGTGGGACCTCGGCGAGATGCGGTGGGACGCCGGCGGGCTGGACCTGCCGCCGGCCGTCACGCCGGCCGCGATGGCGCCCGACACCTTGGCCGACGCGGTGGCCGCCGATGCCGAGCTGTTGGGGCTGGCCCAGCACGCGCACCCCGTGGCGCTCGTACGGCCGGCGCTGGCGGCGCGCGGGGCGATCCCGACGCGCGAGGTCGAAGCGCTGCCGCACGGCGCAGCGGTCCGGGTCGCCGGGCGGGTGGAGGTGGTCCAGCGCCCCGGCACGGCCAAGGGGATCGCGTTCGTCTCGCTCGAGGACGAGCACGGTCTGGTCAACCTCGTGCTCTACCCCCAGGTGTACGCCCGGGACCGCGACGTCCTGCGCCGGGCGGCCGTCGTCGTCGCCGACGGCCGGGTCCAGCACGACCGCGGGGCGGTGCACGTGGTGGCGACGGGGCTGGCGGGCATGGCGGCCGGGCTGGCCGATGGCGGCTGATCAGCGCCGGATGCGGCGCCGCTCCGGCCGGCTCACCCCAACCGCCGCTCGATCGCGCGCACGGCGTCACGCGCGGCCGGGGCGTCCGCCGCCAGCGCCAGCGCAGCGGCCAGGCTGGCCAGCCGCCGGTGATCGCGCTCCGGCGCGACCAGGGCGACGAGCCCGTCGACCAGCCCGGGCTTGCGGCTGGCCACGAGCGCGAAAGCCAGGTACTGGTACAGGTCGTTCGATCGCGTGGCACGCAGCAGGTCGAAGATCACCGGGAAGAACGCCGCCCCCGCCGGGTGGGCCAGGATCAAGTCGACCAGCCCGACCTGCACGGCCTCGTCGGCGGCCGCGCGGTGGCGCTCGACCACCGATGCCAGCACGGGCGCCGGCACGTCGGCGAGGCCCTTGAGGCACTCGGCCAGGACCTCGGGGGCGGGAGGCGCGGCGGCGAGCGCGTACTGGTAGAGGGCCAGGCCATGGCCGCCGGCGGCCAGGACCCGCACCGCGGTCAACGCCGGCTCGCCGGACATCCGCGAGGCGTGCGGGTCGAACAGGAGATCGGTGGCGCGATACGCCGCCAGCGGCAGGTCGACCTCGGCCAAGACGATCAACGCCGCGGCCCGCAGGGGCTGGCCGACTTCCATGGGGCCCGGCGGGATGAACGCATACGTCGCCAGCGCCCGCTCGATGACCGGCAGGTCGGCGCCGCGCGCGACGTGGCGCAGCGCGGTCATGACGGCGGCCCGGACGTGGCAGCCCAGGTCGCGCTTCGCCAGCCGCCCGTCGTAGGCCGCGTAGAGGTCGAGCAGCACCGGCCGCGCCTCGGGCAGCGGGTGCCGGCCGAGGCAGGCCAGGGCCACATCCAGCACCTGGCGATCAGGACGGCCGCCGAGGATCTCGAGCGCGTGCCGCGCCTGCGCGGCGGGGTCGCCGGCCAGCCGGCGCAGCTCGGCCAGGGCCGCCAGCCCCGCTTGGGGCGAGGACGCGCCCGCCATCACGTCCACCGGCCACGGCGGCGGGCATGAGGGCGGCCTCCCCCCGGCCCGGCCCAGGCGATGCCGCCGTCAAGGGGAGTCCGGCGCACGCGGGCGCGCCGGGCCCGCGTCATGATCTCAGCCCACCGCATGGTAGCGGAAGCAATCCACCACGTGGTCGTTGACCATGCCGGTGGCCTGCATGTGAGCGTAGCAGATGGTCGAGCCGACGAACTTGAAGCCGCGCTGCTTCAGGTCGCGGCTGAGGGCGTCGGACTCGGGCGAGGTGGCCGGGAGATCGGCAAGCGACCGGAACGCGTTCCGGATCGGCCGCCCGTCGACGAAGCCCCAGATGTAGGCGTCGAACGACCCGAACGCGGCCTGCACCTCGAGGAAGCGGCGGGCGTTGTTGACCGTGGCCTCGATCTTCTGGCGGTTGCGGATGATGCCGGCGTCGAGCATCCGCGCCTGGATGTCCGGCGCGCCGTAGGCCGCCACCCGCACCGGGTCGAAGCCGTCGAACGCGCGCCGGAAGTGCTCGCGCTTGCGCAGGATGGTCCGCCAGCTGAGGCCGGCCTGCATGCCCTCGAGCACCAGGAACTCGAACAGGCGGCGGTCGTCGTGGAGCGGCACGCCCCACTCCTCGTCGTGGTAAACGCGCATGAGCGGGTCGTCCCCGGGCCAAGCGCAGCAGGCGACGGGGGCATCGATGGGCATGCAAGGCCTCCAAGCAATGACGAGAACGCGTGTGCGGACGCCCCGGCCGGCGCCCCGCCACGGGCATGGCGGTGTATCATTCGGTGACCGCCCCCGCAAATCATACCGGCGGCGGCCGGCCGGGCCAAGGGTGATGCGCGGGTTCGGGTCGGCCGTGTGGGGCAACCTCGGGGTGGGGCGGTGCGAAGCGCGCCAAGGGCCGCGGCGGCGCGGGCGCGGCCCAGGCGATTTCGCGGGCCGTCGCAACCAGTCAGGCGATCCGGTGTTGATATAGATCGGCCTCGCATGACGCCTCGATCGCCCGCCCCGGCGGCGGTTGCCCCCCGAGCGCCGGGTGGGACGGCGATCCCGCGCGCCGCGCGGGCCGCGCCGCACGATGTGCGGCGTGACCATTCCAGCCTTCACCTGCAAAGAGGAGAACACCAAGACATGCGTACCCGTACGATGCTGGCCGTGTGGATGGCGGCCGCCCTGACACTCGGGGCCTGCGGTGCCCCGGCCGCCGAGGAAGCGACATCGCCGGCCGCCGATGAGATCGAGGTGCCCGCCGAGGCGCCTGCCGAGCCGACCGCCGCCATGCCGGAGGCCACGGAGGCCGACGCGGAGGCCGACGCGCACGCGGCCCCGCACTGGGCCTACGAAGGCGAGGAAGGGCCCGACAACTGGGGCGAGATCGACGCCTCCTACGCGACGTGCGCGTCGGGCGCCGAGCAGTCGCCGATCGACCTGACCGGGGCCACGACCGAAGACCTGACCAACATCGCCTTCCACTACCAGCCCGGCGGCGCCCGCATCTTCAACAACGGTCACACCATCGAGGTCGAATTCCCCGACACCGCCGGCAGCTTCATCGAGGTCGACGGCCATCGCTACGACCTCAAGCAGTTCCACTTCCACACGCCGAGCGAGCACACCTTCGACGGTCGGGCGGCGGCGGCGGAGCTGCACCTGGTCCACAAGGACGCCGACGACAAGCTGGCCGTCGTCGGCGTGATGCTCGACGAGGGCGATGCCAGCGCGGCCCTGGCGCCGGTATGGGACCACCTCCCGGCGGTCGAAGCCCCCGACGCGTCGGACAACATCGACGCCGTCGACGCCGCCGCCCTCCTGCCGGCCGAGCAGGCGACGTACCGCTACAGCGGCTCGCTGACCACGCCGCCGTGCACCGAGGGCGTGAGCTGGTTCGTCATGACGACGCCGATGACGCTGTCGGGCGATCAGCTCGCGGCGTTCACCGCGATCGTCGAGGGCAACAACCGGCCGGTGCAGGATCTCGGCGCGCGCGATCTCGACCTCGACACCACGCCGTAGCCGGCAGCCAGATCACCGACAGCGCCCGTTTGGGCAGGACCGGGACGGGGATGGGCGGGGCGGAGGCGCTCCCCGCTCATCCCCGTCCGACTCGCCGCCTTGCGCCGCCCCCGCCCCCCGCGTAGAATCCCGCCGTCCCGGCGGCAGCCGACCTCCGGGGTCGTCGCCCGATTCGCGACGCGCGGCGCCCGACGCCGGCCGGTGGCCTGATCACCGCGCGGGCAGCGGGGCGCCACCGCGGCGTGATCCACCCGACAGGCGGTGCCGACGCATGCCGGTCCTGACCAGCCACATCAACCCCAACAGCGACGAGTTCCGCGCCAACCACGCTCACCACAGCGCGCTCGCCGCCCGGCTGCACGAGGCCCAGAAGGCCGTCGCCGAGAACCGGAGCCCGCGCGCGCTCGCGCTGCAGCGCGAGCGCGGCAAGCTCCTCGTGCGCGACCGCGTGGAAGCCATCCTCGACCCGGACACGCCGTTCCTCGAGCTCTCGCCGCTCGCGGCCTTTGGCCTGTACGACGACGACTCGCCCGGCGCCGGCATCGTCACCGGCATCGGGCGGGTCCACGGCCTGGAGTGCATGGTGGTGGCCAACGACCCCACCGTCAAGGGCGGCACGTACTATCCGGCGACCGTCAAGAAGCACGTCCGGGCCCAGGCCATCGCCGAGGAGAACCACCTGCCGTGCATTTACCTCGTCGACTCGGGCGGCGCGTTCCTGCCGCTGCAGGACGAGGTGTTCCCCGACCGCGACCACTTCGGGCGCATCTTCTACAACATCGCCCGGATGAGCGCGCGCGGCATCCCGCAGCTCAGCGCGGTCCTCGGCAGCTGCACGGCCGGCGGGGCCTACGTGCCGGCGATGAGCGACGAGACCATCATCGTCAAGGAGGCCGGCACGATCTTCCTCGGCGGCCCGCCGCTGGTCCGGGCCGCGACCGGGGCGGTCGTGACGGCCGAGGAGCTGGGCGGGGCGGACGTCCACACGCGCCTCTCGGGCGTGGCCGACCACTTCGCCGACGACGAGCCGCACGCGCTCGAGCTCGTCCGCCAGGCGGTCGCGGGCCTCAACCGGCGCAAGGCGCCGTGGGTGGTCACGCAGTCGCCCGAGCCGCCGGCGTACGACCCGCGCGAGCTGTACGGTGTCCTCCCCGCCGGCGCCCACGTCGCCTACGACGTGCACGAGGTCATCGCGCGCATCGTCGACGGCTCGCGCCTCGACCCGTTCAAGGCCCGCTACGCGCCGACCATCGTGTGCGGGTTCGCCCACATCTGGGGCATCCCCTGCGGGATCGTGGCCAACAACGGGCTCCTGTTCGGCGAGAGCGCGCTCAAGACGGCCCACTTCGTGCAGCTGTGCGGGCAGCGCGGCATCCCGCTGGTGTTCCTCCAGAACATCGCCGGCTTCATGATCGGCAAGCAGTACGAGAACGGTGGCATCGCCCGCGACGGCGCCAAGATGGTGACGGCGGTGTCGACGGTGGCCGTGCCGCGCATCACGCTGTTCATCGGGCAGTCGCACGGGGCGGGCAACTACGCCATGGTCGGGCGCGGCTACGATCCGAGCTTCTTGTTCACCTGGCCCAACAGCCGCATCAGCGTCATGGGCGGCGAGCAGGCGGCGACGGTGCTGTGGACGGTCAACCAGGACGGCCGCGACCCGCTGCCGGCGGATCACGAGGCCGCCTTCAAGCAGCCGATCCTCGACAAGTATGCCGTCGAGAGCAGCCCGTACTACGCCACGGCCCGCCTGTGGGACGACGGCATCATCGACCCGGCCGACAGCCGGACGGTGCTGGGCCTGGCGCTGTCGGCCACGCTCAACCGCCCGGCGCCCGCGCAGGGGCCGTACGGCGTGTTCCGGATGTAGGCGGAGAGCTCATGCAGATGCCGACGACGACGATGATCCAGGTGGCCCGCGCCGGGCCGGTGCTGACCGTCCGGCTGGACCGACCGGAGCAGCGCAACGCGTTCAACCCGGCGATGATCGCCGAGCTGACGGCGGCCTTCCGCGCGGCGGGGCAGCTCGCCGAGCCGGCGGCCGCGGCGCC
>CAYQBA010000146.1:0-11896 GCA_964415605.1 uncultured Anaerolineales bacterium
GGGCGGGCGCACCGGCGGCGCGGGGCTGTCCGCCGCGGCCGGCGGGCTGAGGCGCCCGAGGGCAAGCGCCGCGGTGGCCAGCGCCGCGCCGGCGATGGCGGTCGAAAGGGCGGCACGGGGGATGCGGCGAGGGCGGGCCATGGCGTATGCTCCTTGGGATGCCGCCGGGGACGGCGGTGTGGCGCTGGCTGGCTCGGATTCTAGCACCGGCGCCGGGTGCCGGCCAGACCCATTTCGGCGCGAAACCGCCCTGTGACCAGACCCCTTCCGGCGCGGAACCTTCATGCGCCCTGCGCCCGCCCAGCCGGGCCGCGCCCACGCCTTCCGCCGCGTCCCCGGATCTAGGCCACGCCCACCCGGCTCTGGAACGCGTGCTTGGACGCTTCCGACACGGCGACGTACAACGCCGTGATGCCGACGACCGCGCCGAGCAGTACGGGCGGCAACGGGACGAACCCGAACGCCCGGCCGATCGGGACGTATGGGAGGGCGACCGCCGCGGCCGCGACCGCCAGCGACGAGACCGCCAGCAGGGCCCCGGGCCGGCTACGGAGAAACGGCCGGCGCGTGCGCACGACGAGCGCGATGGCCAGCTCGGTGAGCAGCGACTCGACGAACCAGCCCGTGCGAAACGTTGCCGGGCCGGCGCGGAACACCCACAGAAGGACGCCGAACGTGACAAAGTCGAACGCGGCGCTGACGAGCCCGAAGAGGATCATGAAGCGCCGGATGAAGCCGAGATTCCAACGGTGCGGCGTGGCGACCTGCTCGGGGTCGACGTTGTCGCCGGCGATGCCCAGCGCGGGGAAGTCCGACAGGAAGTTGTTGAGCAGCACCTGCGTCGCCAGCAGCGGCAGGAACGGCAGGAACGCCGAGGCGACCGCCATGCTGAACATATTGCCGAAGTTGGCGCTGGTGGTCGTGAAGATGTACTTGATGGAGTTGGCGAACGTGCGCCGCCCGGTGACGATGCCGTCGCGCAGCACGCCGAGATCGTGCGACAGGAGCACGAAGTCCGCCGCCTCGCGCGCCACGTCGACCGCGCCGTCGACCGAGATGCCGGCATCGGCCGCGTGGAGCGCCGGCGCGTCGTTGATCCCGTCGCCCATGTAGCCGACCACGTGGCCCGACTTGCGCAGCGCCAGGATGATCCGCTCCTTCTGGTTGGGATCGACCTCGGTGAAGAGCGTCGCGCGCTCGGCCAGGTGCACCAGCGCCCCGTCGCTGAGCGTGGCGATCTGGCGGCCGGTCAATGCGCCCGTCACCGGCAGATCCACCATGCGTGCCACGTGCGCGGTCACGGCGTGGTTGTCGCCGGTGATGATCTTGAGCCTGACGCCGAGCGCCTCGAGGGCGTCGAGGGCCGCGCGCGCGTCGGCCTTGGGCGGGTCCCGGAACAGCAGGAAACCGATGAACACGAGGTCACGCTCGTCATCGCGGCCAGCGGGGCCGCCGGATGGCTCGACGTCGCGCGTGGCTACGCCCAGCACGCGGAAGCCCTCGGCGCTCCACGCCGCGAATCGCTCCACGATCGCCGCTCTGGCCTCGGCATCGAGCTCCCGCGTCGCGCCGCCCGCGCGCAACCGCCCGCAGACCGCCAGGACGCTCTCCATCGCGCCCTTGGTCAGCATGGCCGGCGGCGCGGCGCCGTCGCGCACCACGACGCTGAGCCGCTTGCGCACGAAGTCGTAGGGGATCTCGCCGATCTTGACCACGCCCGCCGCGTCGGCGTCGCCCAGCCCGGCGGATGCCACGACCGCGGCGTCGAGCGGGTTGGCGATGCCGGTCTGCAGGCGCGCGTTGAGCCAGCCGGCACGCAGCACGGCATCCGATGGCCGGCCGTCGGGATCCACGGCGCCGTCGAGCCGGACCACGCCCTCGGTGAGCGTGCCGGTCTTGTCGGTGCACAGGACGTCCATGCTGCCGAAGTCCTCGATCGCGTTGAGCCGGCGGACGATGACCCCGCGCCCGGCCATGGCCCGCGCGCCCTTGGCGAGGTTGACGCTGATGATGGCCGGCAGGAGCTCGGGCGTCATCCCGACCGCGAGCGCGATCGCGAAGAGCAGCGCGTCGATGGGCGGCTTGCGGTCCAGCACGTTGAAAGCGAAGACGGCCAGCACCATCCAGAACATGACGTGCGTGATCAGGTAGCCGAACTGACGGATGCCGCGCTCGAACTGGGTCTCGGGCGCGCGGTCGGCGAGGCGCCCGGCGATCTCGCCGTACACCGTGCCGGCGCCGGTGCGCACGACGAGCAGCGTGGCGGTGCCGCTCCGGACGTGCGTCCCGGCGTACAGCGCGTTCGACCGGTCGGCGAGCCCTGCCTCGGGCGGGCTGACACCGGGGGCCTTGGGCACCGGGAAGGTCTCGCCGGTCAGGATGGCCTGATCGACGTGGCAGTCCAGGGCGTCGATCACCACCCCGTCGGCCGGGATCAGCCCACCGGCCGACAGGCGCACGACGTCGCCGGCGACGACCGTGTCCGCCGGGATCTCCACCACGGCGCCATCACGCAGCGCCGCGACCCGCAGCGACAGCCGCGCCCGCAGCGCCGCGACCGCCTTGGAGGCCGAGTGCTCCTGCCAGAAGCCGAGGACCGTGCTGGCCGAGACGATGGCCAGGATGATGGCCGCGTCGGCCCACTCCTGGACGAAGGCCGACACCCCGGCCGCGCCGACGAGCACGAGCACCAGGGGGCTGCGCACCTGGTTGATCGCCAGCCGCAGGGCCCCGACGCGCGCATCGGCACGGACCGCGTTCGGGCCGTCGCGCCGCAGCCGGCGCGCGGCCTCGTCCGCCGTCAGCCCTTCGGCAGTCGTCTCGAGCCGGGCCATGAGATCGGCTGCCGGGCGGCTCCACCAGGCGTCGGGCGGGAGCGCGGTGGGCCGGGACATGCGGTGCCTCAGCCCCGGATCTCGGCCGCCCCCATGCGGTCCCGCAGCACGTCGGGGATCGCGATGCTGCCATCCGCGCGCTGGTTGTTCTCCAGGACCGCGATCAACGTGCGCGGCAGGCCGAGGCCCGAGCCGTTGAGGGTGTGCACGAACTCCGTCGGCGCCCCGGGCTCGCGCCGGAAGCGGATGCCGGCCCGCCGGGCCTGGAAGCTGCCGAAGTCGCTGATGCTGCTGACCTCGAGCCACTCCTGGCAGCCGGCCGCCCACACCTCGAGGTCGTAGGTGATCGTCGAGCCGAATCCCAGGTCCGCCGTGCAGAGCTGCACCACGCGGTACGGCAGCCCCAGGCTCTGGAGGATCGCCTCGCCGTCGGCCAGCATGGCCTCGAGCGCCGCCGGCGAGTCCTCGGGGCGGGTGAACTTGTACATCTCGACCTTGTCGAACTGGTGGCCGCGCTTGATGCCGCGCACGTCGCGGCCGGCGCTCATCTTCTCGCGCCGGAAGCACGGGGTGTACGCGACATAATGAAGGGGGAGCTGGTCGTCCGCCAGGATCTCGTCGGCATGCAGGTTCGTCAGCGGCACCTCGGCCGTCGGCACGAGCCACACGTCGTCCTCGGCGTCGTGGTAGAGGTTGTCCATGAACTTCGGGAGCTGGCCCGCGTTCCACATGCACTGCTCGCGGACGATGAACGGGGTATGGACCTCGGTGTAGCCGCGGGCGGCATGGCTGTCGAGCATCCACTGGATCAGCGTGCGCTGCAGGCGCGCGCCAGGGCCGCGCAGCACGTAGAACCGGCTGCCGCTGAGGCGCGTGCCGCGATCGAAGTCGATCAGCCCGAGGGCCGGACCGAGGTCCCAGTGCGGCCGGGGCTCGAAGTCGAACGCCGGCGGCGTGCCGGCCTGTCGGACGACGACGTTGTCGTGCTCGCTCGTGCCGGCCGGCACGTCGGCGCGGGGAATGTTCGGCACCTGCTGGAGCCGCGCCTGCAGCTCGGCTTCGATGGCCTGCAGCGCCGCGTCGAGCTCGTCGATCCGCGCGTTGACCGCGCGCATCGCCGCGATCCGGGCCTGCCGCTCGCCCGGATCGCGCACCTGCCCGATGGCCTTGGACTCGGCGTTGCGCCGCGCGCGCAGCGCCTCGACCTCGGTGAGCGCACCGCGCCGTCGGCCGTCGAGGTCGACGATGGCGTCGACCACGGACGGATCCTCGCCGCGCCGGGCCAGGGCATCGCGGACGGCGTCGGGCGATTCGCGGAAGAGGCTGATGTCCAGCATGGCGTCGATCTCCAGGGCGGCGGTCGGATGGGCGGGGATGCCTGCGGATACATTAGGGGATCGGCGAAGAGGGGTCAAGCTCACGGACCCTCCCCGGCACGGCCGCCCAAGGCCGCCCGCGACGTGCGATATCTTGACCGCCGGCGGTCTGGTCGATAGCGTTGTGGCCGCACGCGCATCGTGCGCGATCATCGTGGTGGAGGAGCCAGGCATCATGTTCATTCGAGACAAGGTCGCCGTCGTCACCGGCGGCGCGAGCGGGATTGGCGAGGCCGTCGGCCTCGAGCTGGCCCGGCGCGGGGCGGCGGGCGTGGCGCTCGTCGACCGCAGCGAGCGGGTATGCGCGGTGGCGGAGGCCATCGATGCCGACGCCGGGCGGCCGGTCGCCCGCGCGTTCGTCGGCGACGTCACCGCCGCCGCCTTCCGCAAGGCGGTGTTCGACGCCGTCGAGGCCGCCATGGGCGTGCCGCGCATCTGCGTGCCCGCTGCCGGCATCATCCGCGACGCCCTGGCCGTCAAGGTCGACAAGCTGACCGGCCAGACCGACATCTATCCGGAGGCGACGTTCGACGAGGTGCTCGGCGTCAACCTCGTCGCACCGACCTATTGGGCGCTCGAGATGATGGCGCGCATCGTGGCCGACCGCAAGCGCAAGGGCCTCGGCCGGTGGGAGCCCAGCGAGGACATCCAGGGCTCGGTCGTGTTCATCGGGTCAGTGTCGGCCCAGGGCAACAAGGGGCAGATCTCGTACGCGGCGAGCAAGGCCGGGCTGGCCGGCGTGGCGGCCACCCTCGACCACGAGGCCATCTTCCACGGGGTCCGCTGCGCCGTGATCCACCCCGGCTACACCGACACCCCGATGGTGCGCGGGCTGGGCGAGGAACTGATCGCCAAGCACATCCTCCCCAACACGCTCTTGCGCCGGCTGATCCGCCCGGCCGAGATCGCCGACGCGATCTGCTTCCTGGCCTCGAACCCGGCGGTCAGCGGCCAGCTCTGGGCCGACGCCGGCTGGCACGCGCCGGCCTGACGGGGATCCCGATTCCGGGAATCGCCTCGCGGCGCCCGGGCTGCCGGCGCCGGCGGGCGAGATCCATCCGATCATGCGCAACCGCTCGAGCCTCCGGTCCCGCCTGGATCACCGGCACGTATCGCGCCTCGGGAAGATCCTGATCGTCCTCGGCCTCGCGATCGTGGCTGTCTTCGGCACGCGGGCGGTCCGCGGACTGCTGGGCCTGCACCGATCGGGGCTCCACCCCGGCATGACCGACGTCGAGGCCATCCGGGGCTGGATGACGCTGCCGCACATCGCGCGGGCGTTCGGCGTGCCGGCGGAGCCGCTCTTCGAGGCGGCGGGCGCCGATCCGGCGGCCGACGCGCGTGAGAGCATCGCGCGGATCGCGCGCGACCAGAACCGGCCGCCCGAGGACGTGCGGGACGCCGTTCAGGCGGCGGTCACGCGCCTGATGCGCGAGCGGGACGCCGGCCGCCCGGCGCGCGGGCGGCCGCCCCCGAACGGGGGACCACCACCGGGCGACGCAGCGTCGGTGTCACCGCCCGGCGCCGGGGCGCCGACGCCGCCGCCCGGCGCCGGCGCGCCGCCATGATCGCGTCCGACGACCTCCTCACGCTGGTGCTCGCTTACGGCCCCGCGGCGCTCGGGGGGCTGCTGATGATCGGCGCATTCGGCGCCCCGCTGCCGGGGACGTTCCTGCTCATGGCGGCGGGCGCGTTCGTCCGCGAGGGGACGCTCGACCCCGTCACGACCTTGAGCTGCGCCTGGGGCGGCACGGTGATCGGCGACGTTGCGGGCTTCGCGGTCGGCCGGCTCGGCTGGCGATCCGGCGACGGCCGCCGGCTGGCCGATGCGCGTGCGCTGTTCGAACGCTGGGGCGGCCGGGCCGTGTTCATCACGCGCTTCCTCCTCACGCCGCTGGGCTGGGCCGTCAACCTGCTGGCCGGCGGCGCCGGCTACCGGTTCCCGCGCTTTCTGGCCATCGACGCGGCGGGCGAGATCATCTGGATCGGGTGGTGCTTCGGCCTGGGCTACGGCTTCGCCGGCAGCTGGGAGGCGCTGGCCGACGCGGTGGGCGACACGACGGCCGCGGCCGTCGGCGCCGCAGCCGTCGTCGCCGGCGTGCTGTTGTTGCGGCGACGGAACCATGCACACGGACGGCCCGCGGCGGCCGACGGCACGCCGGCGGCGTGACCCTCGGGCGGGCGCGCGGTACAATGCCGGCATCGGCTCGATCCGGCCGCCACCGCGATCGCCGTTCCGCGGGGCGGCGGACGAAGGCGCCGTGGGGTGGCCGCGGCGCCACATCTTTTGGAGAGGATGATCGATGACACCGCTCGTCGGCGTGATCATGGGCTCGCGCTCCGACTGGGAGACGATGGCGCACGCGGCCGCGACGCTGGCGGATCTCGGCGTCCCGCACGAGGTCCGGGTGGTGTCGGCGCACCGGACGCCCGACCTGCTGTTCGAATACGCCGCGACCGCCGAGGGCCGCGGCCTGGCCGTCATCATCGCCGGCGCCGGCGGCGCCGCGCACCTGCCGGGCATGACGGCCAGCAAGACCGTGCTGCCCGTGATCGGCGTGCCGGTGCAGTCCAAGGCGTTGAACGGCCTGGACTCGCTCCTGTCGATCGTCCAGATGCCGGCCGGGGTGCCGGTGGCCACCGTGGCGATCGGCAGGGCCGGCGCGGTCAACGCCGCGCTCCTGGCGGCGGAGATCGTCGGCGCGGCCCATCCGGAGCACCGCGAGGCGGTCCGGCGGCACCGGACGGCCCAGACCCGGGCCGTCCTGGACCACCCCGATCCCCGCCAGGGCTGAGCGAACGGTGCGGATCGGGATCCTCGGCGGCGGCCAGCTCGGGCAGATGCTGGCGCTGGCCGGCCACCCGCTCGGCCTGGCGTGCCGCCTTCTCGACGCGGCGCCGGACGCGCCGGGGGGGCGCGTCGCGCCGCTGGACGTCGGCGATCTCGCGGATCCGGCGGTCGTCGCGCGCTTCGCCGCGGGGCTCGACCGGGCGACGTACGAGTTCGAGAACGTGCCGCTCGCGGCGGCCCAGGCCCTTGCGGCGCGGATCCCGATGTTTCCGCCGCCCGCGGCGCTCGCGGTGGCGCAGGACCGGCTGGCGGAGAAGACGTTCTTCGCCGATCTCGGCATCGCGACGCCGGCCTTCGCGCCCGTCGACACGCCGGCGGACCTGGCGCGGGCCGTCGAGGCCGTCGGGCTGCCGGCCGTGCTCAAGACGCGCCGCTTTGGCTACGACGGGAAGGGGCAGTGGCGGCTGCGGACCGCGGCGGACGTGGCGGCCGCCGGCGCGGAGCTCGCCGCCGGGACGCCCATGATCCTCGAGCGGCACGTGCCGTTCGACCGCGAGCTGTCGATCCTCGCCGTGCGCGGACACGACGGCGCCGAAGCCTATTACCCGCTCGTCGAGAACACCCATGCCGCGGGCATCCTGCGCTGGTCGCTGGCCCCGGCCACCGCCGCGGCGAGCCTGCAGGCGCTGGCCGAGGCGTGGGCCAGCCGGGTCATGCGGCGCCTCGAATACGTCGGCGTCGTGGCCATCGAGCTGTTCGAGGCCGGCGGCCGGCTCCTGGCCAACGAGATGGCGCCGCGCGTCCACAACTCCGGCCACTGGACCATCGAGGGCGCCGAGACCAGCCAGTTCGAGAACCACCTGCGGGCCGTGGCCGGGCTCCCGCTCGGCGCGACGGCGCCGGTGGGCCATTGCCTGATGGTCAACTGCATCGGCCGCCTGCCGGACGCGGCGGCGGTCCTGGCCATCCCGGGCGCTCACCTTCACGCCTACGGCAAGGCGCCCCGCCCCGGCCGCAAGGTCGGGCACGTGACGCTGCGGGCGCGCGACGCCGCGGCGCTCGAGCTGGGCGTCGCCGCGCTCCGAGCCGTGCTGCCGCCGCGCGAGGTGCCCGGGGCTTCCGGCTGATCTCGGGCGAGATCGCCGCCCGTCTTACGTCCGGCGGATCCGGCGCCACACCGCGCCGGGGTCGACCAGCCCGAGCGGGATCGCGGCGGTGAGATAGGCCAAACCGCCCGTGATGCTGGCGAGCGCGGCGCGGACCAATGCTTCGACCAGGGGACCGCCGCCGATCCCGGCGCTGGCCAGCGGAGGGACCGCCGCGAGCGTCGCGATCATCGCGACGGCCATCGCGGCGCCCGCGATGGCCGACCGGACGGCCGTGCCGCCGATGCGCCGGCCATCGACGCCGCCCAGCGGCTGGCGGAGCAGCCACAGCCCGAGCGCGACCTCGAGGGTCACGGCGATGGTGTTGGCCAGCGCCAGCCCGCCCTGGGCCATGGGCCCGACCAGCGCGTAGGCCAGGACGACGTTCAGGCCCATGGCTGCCGCGGCCATGTAGAGCGGGGTGAGCGTGTCCTTGCGCGCGTAGAACACCCGCGCGACGATCTCGAGCACGACGTGCCCGACCAGCCCGCCGGCGAACATCTGGAGCGCGAGGGTGGTCGCGCGCGCCGCGTCGACATCGAATCGGCCGGTTTGCAGGAGGACGGCCACGATGGGCTCGGCCAGGACGATCATGGCGACGGCCGCCGGCAGGCTGAGCGCGACCATCGCGCGGACGGCGCCCGCCATCGTCGCGCGCAGCCCCGCCCGGTCGCCGCGCGCCGCCAACTCGGCCAGCGTCGGGAAGGCCGCCGTGCCCACGGCGGTCCCCAGGATGGTCTGCGGCATCTGGCTGATCACCCAGGCGAAGTTGAGCGCCGCCAGGCTGCCGCCGGGCAGCGCCGAGGCCAGTCGGGTGTTGACGATGAAGACCGCCTGGACGGTCGCCAGCGCAGCGATGCGCGGGGCCATGAGCCGCAGCACCTGGCGGACGGCGGGGTGGGCCAAGGCGAAGGCCGGCCGGTAGCGGAAGCCGTGGCGGGCCAGGCCGGGCAGCTTGACGACGAGGTGCCCGACGGCGCCGAGCACCACCCCGTACGCGAGCCCCCGGATCCCGAAGCGCGGGGCCAGCCACGCCGCGCCGGCCAGGATGCCGGCGTTGTACACGATGGGCGCCAGCGCCGGCAGCCAGAAGTGTTGGAACGCATTCAAGATGCCCATCTGGATGCCCGACAACGCGAAGACCAGGGTGCTGACCAGGACGATCCGCATCAGGTCGACCGTCAGCGCCTGCTGGTCCGGGCCGAAGCCGGGCGCCACCACCTGGGCCGTGAGCCACGGCGCCGCCACCGCGGCGATCCCGGCCAGGAGCGCCGTCGTCGCGAAGACGACGTTCGTGACGCCGCTCGCGATGGTCCACGCGTCATCCGGGTCGTCGCGCGCCAGCGCCTCGGCGAAGACCGGCAGGAAGGCGCTGATCAGCGCGCCGCCGGCGATCAGCGTGAAGAGCAGGTCCGGGATGCGGAACGCCGCGACGTACGCGTCGAGCTCGGGCGACGCCCCGAACGCGTGCGCGATGGCGCGGTCGCGCAGGAGCCCGACGACCTTCGACAGCACGAAGGCGCCGGAGACGATGAACGAGGCCCGTACGACGCGGGCGGCGCGGCCGCCGTCGGCGTTGGGGGCGACGGTCGACGAGGGCTCGGTGGGCATGGCGCTCGATGATACACGACGCCGCCGCCGGGCGTCGACACCGCCGGCCGATCGGGTATACTCACCCGCATGGAAGCAACATCGCAGTGGGCCCTGCCGTTCGACCAGATCTCCGCCGCCGACCTCCCGTCCGTCGGCGGCAAGGGCGCCAACCTCGGCGAGATGACCCGCGCCGGGTTCCCCATCCCGCCCGGGTTCTGCGTCACCACCGCCGCCTTCGACGCGTTCATGGCCGCCCAGCCCGGCCCCGGGGGCGCCGCGGACGCCGGGGCCGAAGTCTTCGGCGCGCTCGACACCCTCGCACCGGGCGACGTCGAGGCGGTCCGCGCGGCCGGCGCGGCGATCCGCGCCCGGCTCGTGGCGCGCCCCGTGCCGCCCGCCGTGACGGCCGCCATCCGCGCCGCATGGGAGGCCGCCGGCGTGGGGCACGCCTACGCCGTCCGCTCCAGCGCCACCGCCGAGGATCTGCCCGACGCCTCGTTCGCCGGGCAGCAGGACACGTACCTCAACGTCCGCGGCGGCGACGCCCTGGTCGAGGCCGTCCGGGCGTGCTGGGCGTCGCTGTTCACCGACCGCGCCATCCTGTATCGCATGCAGAACGGGTTCGATCACCGCCACGTCAAGCTGTCGGTGGTGGTCCAGCGGATGGTCGAGCCGGCGATGTCGGGCATCCTCTTCACGGCCGACCCGCTGACCGGCCATCGCCACGTCACGTCGATCGACGCCGGCTTCGGGCTCGGCGAGGCGCTCGTGTCCGGCATCGTGTCGGCCGATCTCTACCGCGTCGACGCCCGCACGGACCGCCTCATCGAGGCGACCGTGGGCGACAAGCCCATCGCGATCCGCTCGCTGCCGGAGGGGGGGACGCTGCGCGAGACCCTCTCCGACGCGCAGCGCCATGCGCAGGTGCTGTCCGAGCCCCAGGTCGTCGCCCTGGCGCGGCTCGGCCGCCGCGTCGCCGCCCACTACGGCAAGCCCCAGGACATCGAGTGGTGCATCGACGCCGCCGGCGACGTCTTCATCGTCCAGTCCCGGCCGATCACATCGCTCTACCCGCTGCCAGACCCGCCCCCGGGCGACGATGCGCTGCATGTGTACCTCAGCTTCAGCCACGTGCAGGTCATGACCGACCCGATCCCGCCGATGGGCCGGTCGGTGCTGCGAACACTGCTGCCGATCGGCAAGCTGGATCGCCCGCGCGACGAGACCCAGTTCATGGCGGCGGCGGGCGGCCGGTTGTACGTCGACCTCACCCCCATGCTCGTCACCGCCCGAGCCAGGCACGCCCTGCCGCGCGCCTTGTCCATCGCCGATCAGCTCATCGCCGACGCCGTCGGCGAAGTCGTGCAGCGCCCGGAGTTCACCGCGCGGCTCGGGCGCCTGCACCGCCGCATCCACCCCCTGGACACCGCGCGCTTCGTCGTGCCCGTCGTCGGCAAGGCCCTGCGCTGGCTGTGGGGACGGCCGCCCGAGTCGGCGGTCCCCTTCGTCGAAGCCAGCATGGCCGCGGTGTTGGCCGTGATCGACCGCGACCTGGCCGCCTCCGGGCCGCCCGCGGCGCGCCTCCGCCTCGCTCAGACGATCGCCGGCTCCGTCTTCGCCAGGCACGTCCTGAAGTTCCTCCCGGTGATCGCGGGCGGGATGGTCGGGCGGCTGATGCTCGTCCGGCTGACCGGCGACCCCGTGGGCGTCGACGCCATCCTGCGCGGCTTGCACGGCAACGCCACCACCGCGATGGACCTCGAGGTCGGCGACCTGGCCGACGTGGCGCGCCGCCACCCGGCGGTCGTCGAATGCCTGACGTCGCGGCCGCCAGCGGCGGCGCTGGCGGCCGTCGGCGCGGTCGAGGGCGGCCCGGACTTCCTCGCCGCCTTGCAGGCATTCGTCGCCCGCTACGGGATGCGGGGCCCGTCCGAGATCGACATCACCCGCCCGCGTTGGGGCGAGGATCCCGCACCGCTGATCCAGGTGGTTGTCGGGAGCCTCCAGCACGCGACGGGCGGAACCCATCGCGCCCAGCACGCCCGCCAGGTGGCCGACGGCGAGGCCGCCGTGGCCCGGCTGGTGGCCTCGGCGCGCCGCGGCCCACTCGGCGCCGCGCGCGCCCAAGTGCACGAGACGTACATCGTCGCGCAAACC
>CAYQBA010000147.1:0-11811 GCA_964415605.1 uncultured Anaerolineales bacterium
GTGTCGGTCGCCGTCGGCGTATTGGACGCGGTCGGCGTCGGCGACGGCGTCCACGTGATGGGCGGCTCGCAATCCGTGCTGAGGTTCGGGTCGTTCAACAGGCCCGGCGTGGTGCAGTCCTGGCCGAAGTCGTTGTCGTTGTGCCCCGTGTCCTGTCCGTCGGGGACCCGGGAGAGGCCGATGTATTCCAGGCCGGGCGGGTCGCCGGGCGACGCGCCCGCGGTCTCCGTCCACGTCCGGCCGGTCGGAGGGCCGCCGGGGACATTGCCGTCGTAGCTCACCGAATCCACCAGCATGTCGTCGAATGGGTCGTCGGTCGGGTTCTTGAGGAGGCCGATGGCGGCAAACGTCGTCACCCCATCCTGCGGGTCCAGCCACACGTCCGACGCCGGGCTGACGGCATGGTCGCAGTTGCGCACGTCGCCCGACGTGCCGCACACCACGAAGTAGCCTCCCGGCGCCAGCGTGACGTCCGGCAACGCGATCCGGCGGTACTCCACCCCCGAGGGATCGATGCCCACGACGTCGTAGTTCGCCAGGTCGCGCGCCACACTCCCCACATTTTTGATCTCGACGAACTCGGCCGTGTCGGGGCTTTCCGTCTGCGCGGTGTCGATCTCGTTGATGACCAGCGACGGGACCCGCGTCGGCGCGGCGCAACTGCTGCTGGTGGTCAGCGTGGCCCGGCCCGGCGAGACGCAGCGGCGGGCGAAGTTGTTGGCATTGTGGTCGGTGTCGCCGCCGTCGGGTGACCGCGACAGGCCGACGTTGAGAAAGCTCGAGAGGTTGCTGTCCGCCAGCGTGATGCCCGCGGTCTCGGTCCACGTGCCGCCCGACGGCGGGCCGCCGGAGGCGCTGCCGGCATAGCTCACCGAATCGACCAGCACATCTTCATCGGGGTCGCCATCCGGGGACCACACCAGCGCGACGGCGTTGACCGCACCGCCCGTCCGGAAGTCGCGCCAGATGCCGGCCGACAGGTTGACGGCGTAGTCGCAGTTGGGCACCAGCCCCGACGTCCCGCACACGACGAAGTAGTCGCCCGGCGCCAGCGTCACGGCCGGCAGCACGATGCGCCGGTAGATGCTGCCGGCACCCGTGACGCCCAGGAGGTTGTAGCCGTCGAGGTTGATCGGCCCGCTGCCGACGTGCTTGAGCTCGACGAACTCGGCCGTGTCGGTGGGCGTGGTCTGGATGTAGTCGATCTCGTTGATGACGAGGGTCGTGCTGACGGCGAGCCCGTCGGCTTCCGCCGGGCGCATCCACGCCGCCCGCTGGCCGCCAAGCTCGGCCGAGGCGCGCGAGGCGAAGGGCAGGACGAACAAGAGCGCCGGAGCGGCATATCGCCCCAGCATTCCCACGGCACGCGACAGGTTCATTGAGGCAAACGGTTCCTAATACGTGGGTTGGCGTATCGCGTTGTCAGACGGCTTCATCGAAAGCGAAAGGTCTTGCCAACGGCGCGACATGTGCCTGTCGATGCGCGTGGGGTGCACCGAAAGCGGTGGGGCCGACGTCTCCGATCCTTCTACCCGACCGGCCGGGCTGAACGCGCTGGCCGTCTCCGGCCGGAGCGCCATTCCCACCTGCCCACTAATGACGGTGCAGTCCGCGGAATCGTCACGGCCAATCGTCACAACAGGCCGCGGTCCCGCCGGCGAGTGGGCCGAGCTCAGCGCCGAATCTGCGTGAAGGGGAGGTACAGCCGCTGCCGTGGGATCTCCGTGGGGCTGGCTTCCCCGGTCGGGGACGGCGCCGTGGAGGTTGGCGGTCCCCCGGGCGTGTGCGTCGCCCCCGGCGTGCCGGTCGTCGCCACCCGTGTCGGCGTGCGCGAAGGCGTCGCGGTCGCCGTCGGCGGCGGGCGCGTGCCGCCCGTGGGCGTCGCCGACGGCGTGGCGCCTGGCGTGACGGACTGCCGCGGGGTGGCGGTGGGCGTGGCGAGAGCGCCGGTGTCGAGCGTCACGTCAATCGACGCCGACGCCGTGTTGCAGAAGCCATCGACCACGGAGATCACGAGCCGCGCCGTGCCGGGCGCGAGCCCCGCCAGGCTGCGTGCCGCCTCGGGCACCCGCACCTCGCCGGTGTCGGGATCGTAGGTCGCCGGCACCGGGCTGCCGCGCAGCGTGACCTGCACCCCCGCCTGCGCCTTGATCCCCGCCAGGGCGTCACGGGCATGGCCGAGAACCGGCGGCAGAGCCGTGAGCACGGCGCCGGCCGACAGCGTGGGCGTGAGCACCGGCGTGGCGATGTCGAACCCCACGGTGTAAACGGCGATCGGCGCCGCGTCCATCCCGGCCGGACCGTCGCCCGCTTCGGCGCGCGCGAGCGCCGCCGGCAGACGGATGCTCGTCGCGGCCTTGAAGCTCAGCGATCCCGGGGGCGGGGGGTTGATCGTGGTACCCAGCACGGGCACCCATGCGCCCTCGTCCGCGCTCCAGCCCGCCACGACCGCGCCGCTGACCGGGTTCGGGCAGCGGCTCGACGCACCGCCCGCGTTGTAGGCATCGGCGGGCGCCGTGATCTCGAGCGCACCCGAGGCGGTGCCATCGAAGCCGGCCAAGTGATAGATCCCGCCGCCGCGGGCAAGGTCGAGCTGCCAGGCGCGCGGCCCGTCCGCCTGTCCGTCGGAGCCGGCCAACGCGGCCGCGCCGATGCCCGCCGGCGCCTGTTGACGGGCCCAAGGGCGCGCCCCCCCCCGCCACAGAGACCATCCCGCGTCGCGTGCCCGGCGGGCCGTCGCCCACGGCGCTGGAGCACCCGCCGCCATGCCGGCCGCCGCCGACAGCCCCACCGGCTGGCGCACCACGGCCCCCAGGCCGCGGCTGCCGAGGCCGCCCAGCGCCAAGAGCACGTCGCCCTCGAAGTCGAGCGCCTGCTGGCGCGCCAGCGCCAGGTGCGGGTACCACGCCACCGCCTGCCGCACCCGGGCGCGGGTCACGGTCTCCAGGCTCAGGCTGACGCTCCCACTCGCCGGGGGCGCCAGCGCCGCCACGTCGAGGTCGAGCGCCACCACGCCCTCGGCATCGGTCGTGAACACTCGGCCGAGCGGCGCCAACCGCACTTCGACGCCCGCCACCGGCGCCCCGCCCGCATCGCGAAGCCGGTAGCGCCGCTCGGCATGCCTGTCGGCCCGCAACACCGCCGGGCTCGCGCCCGGCACCTCGACGAGCGACCACACTGCCGCCAGCCCCACCGGCGCGCCCAACACCGACGTGCTGCCCCCCCGGTCCGTCGCGGTCGCCGTCAGGTTGAGATCCTCGAGGTCCGCCAGGGCCAGCCCGGATACCGCCCAGCGGCCCGTGTCGGCCACGGTGGCCGTCCCGAGCAGCACGTCCGCCTCGTCGGCCGCGTCGGCGAAGACCTCGACCACGCAGCTGGGGCAGGCTTGCCCGCTCACCACGCCGCCGGCACGGTCGACCTCGACAATCCGTGGCGCCTGCAGCTGTGCTCCGAGCGCGTCCACACCGATCCCCGCGCCCCCGTTCCCGGTGATCCCGTTCTCATGCAGCGTCGTCCGGCTCGATCGCGTCGCGGCCAGCCGCACCCCGTCACGCCCGTTCCCCTCGATCCGGTTGCCCCGCAGCAGCGTCCCCGTCGCCGACCCGTCCACCACGACGCCGTCCATCAGGTTCCAGCCAATCCGGTTGCCTTCCCCGGCCTGCACCGCCGCCGCCTCGGCCTCCGCCCCGAGCGTCGTCCGCGCCGCGTTGTCGGTGATCAGGATCCCCGTCGCGTTGCCGCGTCCTGGCCAGCCCGCCAGCCCGTCGGCGCCGATCACGTTGCCCGCCACCCGGTTGTCCTGCGTCCCGCCGCCCGACACCAGCACGCCCACCACGTGCCCTCCGCCGATCACGTTCCCCAGACCCTGCACCGTCTCGTCGCGCCCGCGCAGCCCCACGGTGTTG
The DNA here is from genome assembly GCA_964415605.1 of uncultured Anaerolineales bacterium. Lineage (GTDB taxonomy): Bacteria > Chloroflexota > Anaerolineae > Epilineales > Epilineaceae > UCB3. The sequence continues at coordinate 3,906 of CAYQBA010000147.1, forward strand.
TTCGACGCCCCGTCCAGGATGGCCACCCCCGCCCCTGGATTCACGTGGGTGCCGACGCTCCCGTCCGCCTCCACCCCCAGGCGGTTCCCGGTGATCCAGTTGCCCGTCGTCTCCTCCCCGACCACTTGCACCTGCGCCTCGCGGTTCCCGGCGATCACGTTGCACGCCTCGGCGTCCCGCGCGCCGTCGCCGTTCCCGCCGATCCGGTTGCCCTTCGCGCCGCCGCGCACCAGCACCCCGACCGCGAAGCCCTCGATCGCCAATCCTTCCACCGCGCTCCCGCGCGTGCCGTCGAGGTCGAGGCCGGGCATGAGCGTCTGCCCGGCGGGGCCGGCCAACGTCACGCTTGGGCGGCACTCGGGCACGACGTGCGGCCCGTCCGCCCGGGCCTGGCTTTCCCGCGCCGCGGCGGTCGCGCCGCCGCCCGGGGCATTGCCGAGCATGCGGACGAGGTTGCGCTTGAGGGCCGGCAGCGGCCGATTGGCCGGGACGGAGATGACCAGCCCCGGCTGGAAGTGGATGAAGAGCGCCTCGCTGCTCGGCAGCGCGTTGACCTCCTCGATGGCCGCGCGCAGCGTACAGTCCCCGGTGTTGCTCTCGCACAGCCCGTCGCCCGCCCGGATGTCGGCGCCGTCGCCCGCCGAGCTGACGACGAAGGGCGGGATCGATGTCGGCGGCGGGCCCGTCGGGGTGGGCTCCACCGTCGGCCCCGGATCGCCCGTCGAGGTCGCCGAGGCGGTCGGCCCCGCGGTGGCGGGGGGCGAGGGCGTCTGGGACCCCGCCGGCGTCTCGGCCGCGGGGGCCGTGGCGGTCGGGCTCGCGGTCGCCCCGGGCCCGCCGGTGGCCGAAGGCGTCGCGGTCGCCGCGATCGTGCCGCCCGGGGTCGCCGACGCAGGCAGCGTACCGGTCCCGGTCGAGGTCGCGGACGGCGTCGCGCTGGATGACGGCTCGCCGCCGGGCGTCGGGCTGTCGCCGGGCGTCGCGGATCTGGTCGGCGTCGCGGACGCCTCGCCTGTCGGCGTGCCTCCCGGCGTCTGCGACACCGTCGGGGTGCTCGCCGCGGGCGTGTCGGTATCGGCCGGCGTCGGGGCCAGCGCCGTCAGCGTGGCGGCGACTGCCGTGGCGAACGCATCGGGTGTCGGGGTCCGCGTCGGCGTCGGCGTGGGCACGGGCGTATCGGTCGGCGTCGAGGTCGGGACCAGCGCCGTCAGCGTGGCCGCGACCGCCGTGGCGAACACGTCGGCCGTCGGCGTCAGGGTCGGCGTGGCGGTCGGTGTCAGGGTGGCGGTCGGCGTCGGCGTGTCCGTTGGCGTCGGCGTGTCGGTCGGCGTCGACGTCGGGGCCAGCGCCGTCAGCGTGCCGGCGACGCCGGTGGCCACCTCATCGGGGGTCGGCGTGTCGGTCGGGGTGGCCGTCGGGGTGTCCGTCGGCGTTGGCGTGTCGGTCGGGGTGGCGGTCGGCGTATCGGTCGGCGTCGGGGTCGCCGTCGGCGTGTCGGTCGGCGTCGCCGTATCGGTGGGCGTGTCCGTCGATGTCGGGGTGGCGGTCGGCGTATCGGTGGGGGTCGGGGTCGCAGTCGGCGTGTCCGTGGGCGTCGCCGTATCGGTGGGCGTGTCCGTCGACGTCGGCGCGTCGGTCGGCGTATCGGTTGGCGTCGGGGTGTCGGTCGACGTCGGCGTGGCGGTTGGCGTCGGCGTATCGGACGCCGGTGGGGTCGGGGTGATGCTCGGGGTCGCGGTGCGGGTCGGGGTAGGCGTCCGTGTGGGCGTCGCGATTCGCGTGGGCGTGTCCGTCGGCGTCGGGGTCACCGACGCGGTCGGGGTCCGCGATGGCGTGGGCGTGACCGACGGCGTCAGCGTGATCGGCGGCTCGCAGTCGGTCGCCAGGCGCGGGTCGTTGGCCAGGCCTGGGGTGATGCAGTCCTGGCCAAGGTCGTTCTGGTTGATGCCACTGTCGACGCCGTCGGGGACGCGGGACAGCCCCACGTACTCGAACCCCGCCGGGTCGCCGGGGTCGACCCCGGTGCTCTCGGTCCAACGGCGTCCCGTCGGCGGGCCGCCCGGCACGTTGCCGTCGTAGCTCACGGCGTCGACCAGCATGTCGTCCAGCGGGTCGGCGCTGGGGTTGCGCATCAGCGCGACGGCGTTGATCGTCGACACACCGCTCGCCCCGTCCTCGAGGATGTCCGACGTGGCCGCGATGGCGTGATCGCAGTTGGCGACCAGCCCGGCGTCGCCGCAGACCACGTAGTAGCCGCCGGCGGGCAGCACGGCGTCCGGCAAGGCGATGCGCAGGTACTCGGCCCCGCTTGCCTCGAGCCCCAGGAGATCGTACCGGCCGACGTCGATCGGCTCGGCGCCGACGTTCTTGATCTCGACGAACTCCGCCCGGTCCGGCGGGTCGGGCTGCGCATAGTCGATCTCGTTGATGACGAGCGAGGGCACCGTGGGCGGAGCCGGGCAGCCGCTGGACGTCGTGCCGTTGGCCTGGCCCGGGGTGATGCATCGGCGCCGGAAGTTGTTCGCGTTGTGGTCAGTGTCGCTGCCGTCGGGCACCCGCGACAGGCCGAGGTTGGCGAACGAGCTGATGTTGCTGTCGGCCTGGGTGATGCCCACCGCTTCGGTCCACAGGCCGCCGGTCGGCGGCCCGCCGCTCGTGAACCCCGCGTAGCTCACCGAGTCGACGAGGGCGTCGTCGACGGGGTCGCCGGTGGCGGTGAACATCAGCGCGATGGCATTGGTCGAGCCGCCCGTCCGGAAGTCGCGCCAGATCGCGCCGGCGAGGCTGACGGCGTAGTCGCAGTTCGGCACCAGGCCCGACGTCCCGCACACCGTGAAGTAGTCGCCCGGCGCCAGCGTGATGGGTGGCAGCGCCACCCGGCGGTACACCGTTCCAGTGCCAAGCACCCCGACCAGGGCGTAGCCGTCCAGGTCGATGGGGTCGGATCCGACATGCTTGAGCTCGACAAACTCGGCCGTGTCGGTCGGCGTGGTCTGGATGTAGTCGATCTCGTTGACCACCAGCGTCGTGCTGGCGAGCACGGCGTCGACCCGCGCCGGCCCGCCCCATGTCGGATCGAGGCGCGCGGCCCGCGCGGCGGGGCCGGTCGCGGCGGGCAACAACCCGGCGACGGCGGTGGCGAGCACAGCCGCGGCGACGGGCGGCACGCGCCGGGACGCCCGCCGCGGTCCGGCTTGCACAGCCGTTTCAAGGAGCTTCAAAGCGACAAACCGCCCCTCAAAAAAGTGATCCGATACCCCATCTTTGCTAATGACGCGATCGCGCCGGCAAACGTCACGGCCAAAGGTGGAGGCGCCCGCGCCTCAACCGGCCGTCGGCCGCTGGCACGCTTCGCAGACGTGCGTCGCCCGCTGCCCGACCACCAGCCGGACGACCGGCGAGCCGCACGCGGGGCACGGCTCGCCGGTGCGGCGGAACACGGCCAAGGTGCCCTGCATCTCGCCCGGGTTGCCGGTCAGGTCGCGATAGCCCCCCGTCGAGAAGCTGGTCCCACGGGCCGTGATCCCCCGGGCCAGGACCTCGCGGACGGCTGCGTACAGGCGGGCGATCTCGGCCTCGCCCAGGCTGTCGGCCGTGCGCAGGGGATGCAGCCGCGCGGCCCAGAGCGCCTCGTCGGCGTAGATGTTGCCGATCCCGGCCACGAACGTCTGGTCGAGGAGGAGGGGCTTGAGCCGCCCGCGCCGCGCCGCCAGCCGCGCCCGGAACGCGTCGAGCGTCAGCGCATCGCCGAGCGGCTCGGGACCGAGCCCGCCGAGCACGGCCGCGGGGTCGGCCACGAGGTACACCCGCCCGAACTTGCGGGGATCGTGGAAGCGCAGCTCGTCGCCGCCATTCAGCCGGAAGACGACGTGGGCGTGGCGGTTGGCGGGCGTCGACGCCGGCACGAGCTGCAGCCGGCCGCTCATCTTCAGGTGGACGATCAGCCAGCCATGCGCCAGGCGCAGGACAAGATACTTGCCGCGCCGGCCGACGTCGACCACGGCCTGGCCCCGCACGCCGGCGTCGAGCGCGGCCGGCGTGTTCAGCGGCAGCTGGTTCGGCCAGTCCGTCCACGCGCCCGCCAGCACCCGGCCCGGCAGCACGCCGGCCAGGTCGCTGGCGTAGGTCTCGACCTCGGGGAGCTCGGGCATGCCGGGTAGTATAGCCGGGACCCATCGCCGGCGTCCCGGAGCAGGTCCCGGCGCCAGTCGTCGCGGGGGGACTGGGGCCCACGCGCGTCGGCCGGGGCCGGCGTCGTCCAGCGCGGAGATCGGTGGATAACTCACATCCGGATTGCCTGCCCCGAACGGGTGTTCGATGATATAATCGCCGCTGTGGCGGGCAGGCCGCGCGCGGGGCTCGTCTCCGCGCCGAAACATCCCGCGCGACACCCGTCACCCGCACCCGCTGCGCCCTGGCACCCGAGGAGGACGTCCGCGCGATGGCCGGCTTCACGCACTTGCACGTCCACAGCGAGTACAGCCTCCTCGACGGGCTGGCGCGCGTGCCGGACCTCGTCAAGACCGCCCGTGCGCGCGGTTTCGACGCCCTGGCGCTCACCGACCACGGCGTCATGTACGGCGCCGTCCAGTTCTACCAGGCCGCCAAGGCCGAGGGCATCAAGCCCATCCTTGGCTGCGAGCTGTACGTGGCGCGGCGCTCGCGCCACGACCGCGAGGCCCAGGACCGCAAGCCCTACCACCTGACGGTGCTGGCCCAGGACGAGGCCGGCTACAAGAACCTCCTGCGCCTGGTGTCGCTGGCGCAGCTCGAGGGCTTCTACTACCGCCCGCGGGTGGACCGCGAGACGCTGGCGGCCCATGCCGAGGGCCTCGTGGTGTTCAGCGGCTGTCCGGCCGCCGACGCGCCCGACAAGATCATCCACGGGCAGCTCGAGGCCGCGCGCGAATCCCTCGGCTGGTACCGCGACGTCTTCGGCGACCGGTTCTTCGTCGAGCTCCAGCAGCACGACATCGACTTCCTGCCCGCCCTCAACCGCGAGCTGATCCGGTTCGCGCGCCAGATGGACATCCCGCTCGTCGCCACCAACGACGTGCACTACTGCACCGAGAAGGACCCGCCCGCGCACGAGGTGCTGCTCTGCATCCAGACCGGCACGACGATGAGCGATGCCAAGCGCATGCGCATCGGCGACACGTTCTACCTGCGCACCGAGGCCGAGATGCGCGCGCTGTTCGCCGAGGTGCCGGACGCGGTGGACAACACCGCTCGCATCGCCGAAATGTGCGACGTCAAGCTGACGTTCGGCCAGTACAAGCTGCCGCGGTTCGCCGTGCCGGACGGCGAGACGGCCGCCAGCTTCCTGCGGCGGCAGTGCGAGCTCGGGCTGCGCGCACGCTACGGCGAGCCCGGCGAGGCGGTGCGCGCCCGGCTCGACTACGAGCTGTCGGTCATCGGGCAGATGGGCTTCGACGACTACTTCCTCATCGTGTGGGACCTGTGCCGCTTCGCGCGCGAGCAGGGGGTGTGGTGGAACGTTCGCGGCTCGGGCGCCGGCTCGATCGTGGCCTACACGCTGCGCATCACCAACATCGACCCGCTGCACCACCAGCTCATTTTCGAGCGCTTCCTCAACCCGTCGCGCATCTCGATGCCGGACATCGACCTCGACTTCCCGGACGACCAGCGCGACCTCTTGATCCGCTACACGTTCCAAAAGTACGGCCACGACCGCGTGGCGCAGATCATCACCTTCGGGACCATGGGCGCACGCGCCGCCATCCGCGACGCCGGCCGGGCGCTGGCCATGGACCTGGCCGACGTCGACCGTGTGGCACGGCTGGTGCCGGCCATCCCGGGCAAGCCGTGCGGCATCGACGACACCCTGCGCCCACCGTCCGACGATGCGCCCAACGAGTTCCACGTGCCGGACCTGGTCGCGCTGTACCGCGAAGACGACGCGGTCCGGCACCTCCTCGACACGGCGCGCAGCCTCGAAGGCGTCGCGCGCCACGCATCGACCCACGCGGCCGGCGTCGTGATCTCGGACCTGCCGCTGGTGGAGTACGTGCCGCTTAACCGGCCGACCGGCGGCGAGGACGCCCCGGCCGGCGAGCTGTTGCCGGTCACGCAGTTCAACATGAACGATGTCGAGAAGCTCGGCCTCTTGAAGGTCGACTTTCTCGGGCTCTCGACGCTGACCGTCCTGCGCCGCGCCGCCGAGCTGATCGAGCGCTACCACCAGAAGCGCTACACGCTCGACAACATCCCGCTCGACGACCCCGCCATCTACGCGCTGCTCTCGAGCGGCGACGTCACCGGCGTGTTCCAGGTCGAGGGCGCGGGCATGCGCAAGATGCTGCGCGAGATGCGCCCGCGCCGGTTCGAGCACATCGTGGCCGCCATCGCGCTCTACCGGCCCGGCCCGATGGAGTACATCCCCACCTACATCGCGCGGCTGCACGGCGAAGAGCCGGTGAGCTACCACCACCCGAGCCTGCAGCCGATCCTGGAGGAGACGTTCGCGATCATCGTCTTCCAGGAGCAGATCATCCAGATCGCGCGCGACCTGGCGGGCTACAACGCCGGCGAGGCCGACACCATCCGCAAGGCGGTCGGCAAGAAGATCCGCGACCAGCTGCTCAAGCACCGCAGCACGTTCATCGAGGGCGCGGTGGGCAACGCCATCCCGCGCGCCGCGGCCGCGGCGATCTTCGACGACATCGAGACGTTCGCGCGCTACGGCTTCAACAAGGCGCACGCCGCGGACTACGCGGTCATCGTGTGCCAGACGGCGTACCTCAAGGCGCACTACCCGGTCGAGTACATGGCGGCGCTGCTCTCGGTCGAGCGCGACAACACCGACAAGATCGGCTTCGTCACCAGCGACTGCCGCCGGATGGGGATCGCGCTCCTGCCGCCCTCGGTCAACCACAGCGACCTGGACTTCACCATCGAGCCGGTCGACCCGGCCGCCTTCCCCGACGGCGCCGTCCGCCGCAAGCGGGGCATCCGGTTCGGGCTGGCGGCGGTCAAGAACGTCGGCGTCGGGCCGGTGAAGGCGATCCTCGACGCGCGCCGGGCCGGCGGGGCGTTCGCCGACCTCGGCGACCTCGGCCAGCGGGTGGACCTGCGGCAGGTCGGCAAGCGGGCCCTGGAGTCGCTGATCAAGGCGGGGGCGCTGGACGGCTTCGGTACGCGGGCGCAGCTCCTGGCGGTGCTCGACCGCCTGATCGGCTTCAGCGCGTCGCACCACGTGGCGGCGGCGGCGGGGCAGATGAGCCTCTTCGGCGAGGCGCTGCCGGCCGCGGGCGCCGAGCTGCTCTACCCGCTGCCCGCGGCCGAGGGCGATCCCAAGCGCGAGCTGGAGTGGGAGAAGGAGCTGATCGGGCTGTATCTCTCCGATCACCCCCTGCAGCGGGTCGCCGACGCCATGGCCGACGCCGTGACGGTGCTCATCGGCTCGATCAGCGCCGAGATGGCCAACCAGCCGGTGACGGTGGCCGGCATGGTCACGGCGGTGCGCCAGACCACCACCAAGAAGGGCGACCAGATGGGGTTCGTGCGGGTCGAGGACCTGCAGGGCGGCATCGAGGTGATCCTGTTCCCGCGCACGTACGCCGAGACCCGGACGCTGTGGAAGTCCGACAACCTGGTGATCGTGCACGGGCGCGTCGAGGCGCGCGGCGATCGGGTGCAGGTGGTGGCGGATCATGCCCGCGCCTTCGACGCCGAGACGATGGCGGAGCGCATCGCCCGCCACGAGATCGATCGCGCCGCCGGCGAGCATGGCGAGCCCGAGCCCACGGTCTCGGGCGGGCCGCCGGCCGCCTCGGGCGCGACGGTGGCGCCACCGCCGGCGCCGGACTTCCCGTGGATCGATCCCGGCGAGGGGCACAACGGCACGCGTGACGCCGTGGGCGCCGCGGTGGGGCCTTCGGCGCCG
>CAYQBA010000148.1:0-7526 GCA_964415605.1 uncultured Anaerolineales bacterium
AAGCACGAGGCCGGCGGCGATCCAGCGGGCGGCGGGGCGGTCGACGAGCGGCGCGAGGGCACCCATGGGGCGGGATTATAGCGCGTTGGGTGGCGAAGGCGCGCCGACCCCGCCACCCAACGCGCTCAGCTCACGGCGCCTCGCCGATCGTCAGCACCAGCTTCCAGCGCACGACCTCGCCGATGCCGATCGTGCTCTCGAAGTCGTCGTCGATCATCAGCGTCCACGGGCCCTTCGGGTCCAGCCCGTCGAACCGGTTGAGCCCCGCCGCGGACTCCGTCTGGTAATGGCCGTCGTCGATCGGCGGGCACATCGTCGTGATCGGCGCCAGCGCGTCGTCGTCGAGCGTCGTCAGGACGTTCGCCTCGAAGCCGCAGATGTCGGTGAACATCTCGCCGCGCACCTGGGCGTGGTCGAGGAACACGTCGAGGTCCTGCAGGACGTCGTGCTCGATCTCGAGGAACAGGTCGACGTCCTCCACCTTGCACTGGCCCGGCACGCCCGGGAAGTTGACCGGCACCGCGGCCACGAACATCTCGCCGCCGGCGCGGTCGTCGGGGATCAGCCCGCCCTTGCCGTCGTACTCGAGCTTGGCCGGGCACCCGGGCCGCTCGCCGGGCTGGCCGGGGCAGAACGCCGCCGCCGGGCCGGCGAAGCAGTACGCGAACGGCTCGTTGATGCCGCGCGGCGAGAACGGGATACCGCGCGACGCCGCGCTCTCGTCGCCGGGGATGTCGTCGCCCTGGCGCGTGCCGGTGCGCTCGATGGCCACGGCGGCCAGGCCGACGAGGTTGCGCAGGAAGAACCCGCCGGGGTCGAACACCTCGTGCTCCCAGAACGTGGCGCTGATGATGGCGCTCCCCTTGAAGCCCGGGCCGACATAGCCCCACGTGCGCATGTCCATGTACTCGACCTGGCGGGCGTGCAGCTTCTGGCAGACGTAGTCGAGCAGGCCGTTTTGGTCGAAGATGTAGATCGCGAAGTCGGTGAAGCCGGGCTTGGGCACGACGTTTTGCACCGCGATCTCGCTCGAGACGCCCTGCTGCTCGAGGTCCTTGAGCAGGCTGGGGATGGCGATGAGGCCGACGCCGCTCTCGAGGCCGCCGGCGTTGGCGCCGACCTGCCAGTCGAACGCCTTGTGCTCGGGCAGGAGGTTGTACGCCACCGCCTCGGCCGTCTGGGTGCGGGCGGCGTCGGTGTACTTGATGAGCGTGACCACGCCCACGATGTTGGGCGGCTGCTGCGCCGTGGTGCCCGGGGTCCACCATTCCTGGCTCTCGACGCGCACGCTGCCGACCCAGTTGCCGGGCAGGTCGTGGATGACGGGCAGGAAGTACGTCTGCGAGCCGCGCTCGCAGATCCAGTCGACCAGCGTCGTGATGACGTCGCCGGAGCGGTCAAGGAAGTACACCTTGACCTTGGCGCGGTAGACCGGGCTGAGGTTGAGCACCTGCACGCCGGTGTCCCAGCCCTGGTACTCGCTGTAGATCAGCGGCCCGAAGGCCACGGCGTTGCCGCCGGTGGCGTAGGCCTTGTCGGGGTCGAACGTGAAGTTGAGCTCGGCCGGCTCGCCGATGTAGGTCATGAGCAGGTCGCGCCCGGCGATGTCGACGGCCATGCCCATCGGCTCGGACGCCCGCACCCAGGCGCTGCCCTGCCAGTCGGGGCCGACGCACTCGCTGGCGTCGAACTGGAACGTCTCGCCCGGCGCCAGGGTGGCGATGTCGCAGATGGTGGCGCGCAGGCAGTCGTCCTGGGCCTTGAACCAGATCTCGACGGAGCTGCACTCGATGCCGCCGTTCTGGATGTACAGGATGGTGTCGAAGCCGGCCTTGGCGGCGTACACCAGCGGCACGTAGTACCCGTAGCCGCCGTACACCGGGTCGAACGTGCCGAGGTGCGTGCCGGCCAGGCCGTTGTACTTGCCGGTGACCTCGGCGCCGGGGGTCACGTCGCCCGGGCAGCGCCGGAGCACCTCGACGGCGAGGTAGCCGTCGGCGGTGGCGAGGCGCTGCGGGATGCCGCGGAACTCGAGGCCCTCGTTGTAGGCCTTCTTGAAGCGGCGGTAGTCGTCGGCGTCGCCGACGACGCCGAAGAACAGCTCCTCGCACATCATGTCGGCCACGACGTCGTCGAAGCCGAGGTCGATGCCGACCTCGGACAGCGATCGGGCGGTGAACTTGAAGAGGATGCCGCTCTTGGAGCCGGTGGGGATCTGGGCGCCGAGCATGATCCAGCTCGCGCCGGGCACGAGCATGCCGGTGCACTCGACTTTGAGCGGGCCGGCGGCCTGCGGCGGGCAGAAGCCGGGGGCGCCCCACGTGATGAGGACGGCCTTGGCGGGGTCGCACCCGAGCTGTTGGATCTCGATCCAGGACCGGCAGACGTCGTCCTGGCCCTGGAAGTTCAGGATGGGCAGGTGCACCTGGCCGCTGAGCTGGCGGTTGGGGTCGACGGTCGGCAGGCAGTCGACCGTCGTGCACGCGCCGATGTCGAGCGAGCGGTCCAGGGGGCCGGTGCCGATGGCGGCCCAGCGGAAGGCGGAGGTGGCGCAGATCTGGGTGCCGCGCACGGTGCCGCCGGCCACGCGGACGGAGAAGTTGAGGGTGAGGAGGTTGTTGGGGGCCGTGCTGGGCACGTCGCCGCGCCAGCGGAGGGTGGCTTCGTCGATGGTGCAGGTGCCGCCCGCCCCGCCGGTGAAGGTGCACGTGCCGGGCACGCCGACGAGGCGGTCGGGGAAGACGAGCTCGAGCTCGGACCCGAAGGCGGTGGCGTCGCCGGTGTTGGCGACGGCCACCTCGGCCCCGAGGGTATCGCCGGGGGCGGTGCAGTCGAATGGGTCGGTGAGGTTGAAGCTCGTGTTCTCGGGCAGGAAGACCGGGGTGGGGATGGGCGTGGCGGTGGGCGTGGGCGTGAACTGGCACGACCCGGCGGTGATGCTGATGTCGTCGATGCCGACCCACTCGTCGTTGCCGACGGCGTTGGCGGTCATCATGCGGACCTGCACCTGGGCCTGGTTGTCGGCGGCGACGGGCAGGGCGGCGCTGACGTTGGTGACCTGGGTGGCCTGGTTGGGGCCGGAGGTGGCGTCGGCGACGAAGGCGGCGGCGACGTTGGTGAAGTTGCCGCTGCTGCCGACGCGGTAGTGCAGGGCCACGGGCTGAACGGCGTTGTCGGCGGAGCCGTCGATGTCGCGCACGCTGTAGCTGACGTTGATGCCGCAGACGCCGGCGGTGCTGAAGTGGACGAGGGTGAATGGGGCGTCGGCGGTGCCGGAGCCCTGCAGGGCGACGACGGGGTTGGTGATCTCGAACTCGGCGACTCCGCCGGTGGACAGCGTGTCGGGGTTGGCCTGGTTGGCGATGACGTCGACGGGGGTGGTGGTGCCGTCGGCGAGGATGGTCTGGGGGTCGGCGCCGGTGGTGGTGACGAGGTCGTCGCCGCGATAGCCGATGATGCCGGGCACGGCGGACCAGTCGTCGTCGACGGTGATCAGGCCGACGTTGGTCCACGCCTGGCCGAACGGGAGGGTCTGGTAGGTCCCGTTCTGGGGCGCCGCGGGGGCGTCCCCGGCGGGCCCGGCGGCCGGCACGGGCGCGGCGCCGGCGGTGCCGCCGATCGCGCCCAACACGGCCAGCCCGACGGTCAGGCCCAGCCACGTCATTCGACTTCGCATCTCGCGTTCTCCCTTCGTCCCGGCACCGGCCTGGCGGACCGGCGGCAGGGGCGGCTCCCCGTGGCGCGGGGACGGCGCGGCCCAGCCCATCGCAAGCGGCGGCGGTCCCCGGTTGAATTAACGGGCGCGGGGGGAGGGGGATACGTGGGGGGAAGGTTAAATTCTGGTGGTGGGGGCGTGGGCGGGGGGCGGCGGTGGGGGATCGGCGCTGTCCCGGCCCCGGCCGGCCAAGGATCGTGCGACGACATGATGATTACGGATGTTGGCCGAGATCGCATGTGCGACGGACGCGATGGAAGGTCAACGTGGGCCAATCGGTAGACCTCCCGACATGCCCCCGGCATTGCCGATCCGGCGAGGGACTCCAGCGGCTTGCGGCGAGCAGCGGTAGAGCGGTACCATTGCCATGCATCGCGTTTCCGCATGCGTCACGCAGGCGTGCCGGAGCATGGCATGGACACAGCGACCCCACAACACCCGGGCGTGCGGCTGAAGGGCCGATTCCTCGACCCGCTGGGCATCACCCCTCAGGCGCTGGCCGACGCCATCCAGGTCTCCGCGCGACAAGTCGACGGGTTGGTGAGCGGCCGGAGCCCCATGTCCGCCGATCTGGCGCTGCGACTGGGTCTTTTCTTCGACGTCCCGGCCGAGTGGTGGCTCGAGATGCAGGCCCGCTTCGACGCCCACGACCCGGCACGGCTTGCGGCCCTGCGGTCGGTCGTCACGCCGTTCGACGGCCTCGCGAGCATCCTCGTGACACCCGACGGCATCCGCACGCTCGAGCGTGACGCTGCGCCTGAGGGACCGAGGAGCGTGAAGGTGCCGGCCGACCTGGTGGCCCGCTTGCGGGCCCAGGTGGCCTTGGAAGCGCCACGGCCGGCTCGGGAGCCAGTAGTGGTGTACTTCGAGGACGGCACGCCTTGCCTGACCGGGCGATGACGACGCCCGCCTCGCTCGAACCCCTTGCCGAGGTTGTCGCTGCCAGGGTCCTCCTGGACGCTATCGAGGCTTCGCGACGGCTGACCGCGCTCCAGGTGCCCCATGCCCTGATCGGCGGCCTCGCCGTCGGTCTGCTCGGACACCCGCGGGCGACACGGGACGTCGACATTCTGGTTGCCGATAGTGCGTTCGAGCACGTGACGCCCGTGGTGGTGTTCCGGGTTGAGCTGAGGGATCTGGTCCGCGTCGGGGTGATCGACCTCATGCCGCTGCCAGTCGATCACCCCGAGCTGGCCGCCGACCTGCGCGTGCCGGCGAACGACGAGATCCCCGTCGTCAGCCCCGAGGCGTTGGTTCTCCTGAAGCTGCGCGCCGATCGGCCGCAAGACCGGGCCGATATCGCCGCGCTGATCGGTGCAGGGCTCAACGTCGCCAACACGACCGCCTACCTACGTCGATACGCGCCCGAGCTGGTGCCGCGTCTGTCGAGGATCCTGACAGACGCGGTCTGACGACCCTGGCATCCTTCGCCCCCAGCCACGGCCCACCGCCAAGCCGGCGCGCCGGCCCGCCTCATCCCCCGCCCGGGAACCCCCCGCCGCCCGGCTGACCCGGGCAGCGCGGCACCAAGAGCCGCGAGGCGTGGCCGAAGCCGCCGTCGAGGATCGGGAACGCCGGGCTGCCCGCGGCCTCGTCGCCCGGGATCTCCTCGCCGAGGATCGTCCCCGAGCGCTCGATCGTCACCGCCGCCAGGCCCACCACGTTGTTGACGAACCCACCCTGGCCGTTGAAGACGTCGTGCTCCCAGAACGTGGCGCTGACCACCGCGCTGCCGCGGAAGCCAGGGTTGATGAAGCCCCAGTTGGCCAGGTTGATGTACTCCACCTGCTGGGCGTGCAGCTTCTCGCACACGAAGTCCAGGAGCCCGTTCTGGTCGTAGATGTACAGCGCGAAGTCCGTGAAGCCCGGCTTGGCCACCACGTTCTGGATCCCGACCTCGGTCGTGATCCCGCTGCGGTCGCGGTCCTTGATGAACGACGGGATCCCGAGCACCCCCACGCAGCCCGGACCCGGGCACGGGCAGCACAGCGGGCCGACCTGCCACTTGTAGGCCTGAACCTCGGGGATCAGGTTGTAGGCCACGGCCTCGACCGTCTCGCTGCGCGCCGCGTCGTTGTACTTCAAGAGCGTCGCCACCGCCTGGATGTCCGGCGCGCCGATCGGGTTCGTGCCGGGCTGCCAGAAGTCCTGGCTCTCCACCCGGACGCTGCCCACCCAGTGGCCCGGCAGGCTGTGGATGACCGGCAGGAAGAACGTCTGGCTGCCGCGCGGGCAGACCCAGTCCACCAGCGTCGTGATGATGTCGCCGCCGCGGTCCAGGAAGTACACCTTGACCTTCGCCGCCGTCACCGGGCTCAGGTTCTGGACCTGGATGCCCGAGTCCCAGCCCTGGTACTCGCTGTAGATCAGCGGCCCGTAGGCCACCTGGCTGCCGGACTTGAACGCGATCCCGATGCGGTCGTCGTACACGTAGCTGAAGTCCGCCGGGTCGCCGATGTAGCTCATCAGCACGTCGCGGCCCACGATGTCGACCACCATGCCCATCGGCTCGCTGGCGCGGATCCAGGCGCTGCCCTGGAAGTCCGGGCCGACGCAGTCGCTCACGTCGAACTGGAACGTCTCGCCCGGGGCGAGCGTCAGGACGTCGCACACGCGCGAGCGCAGGCAGTCGTCCTGGGCCTTGAACCACAGCTCGAGCGAGCTGCACTCCAGCCCGCCGTTCTGGATGTAGATGATGCTGTTGAAGCCGCCCTTGTCGCTGTAGACCAGCGGCGCGTAGTACGAGAAGCCCCCGAAGACGGGATCCGGCGCTCCGAGCATCGTGCCCGAGACGCCGCTGTACGAGGCCGACACCTCGGCGCCCGGCGTCACGTCGCCCGGGCAGTGCCGCAGGACCTCGATGCCGAACGGCGACCCGTACGCCAGCATCATGGGGATGCCGCTGTAGCTGTAGCCCTCGTTGTAGGCCTTCTTGAAGCGCCGGTAGTCGTCGGCGTCGCCGACCACGTTGAAGAAGAGCTGCTCGCACATGAAGTCGGCCACGATGTCGTCGAAGCCGAGGCCGCCGGCCAGCCCGAGCTCGCTGAACTGCGCGGCCGTGAAGCTGAAGGCGATGCCGCTCTTGGCGCCGGTGGGGATCTGCCCGCCGAGGAAGTTCCAGCTCGACCCGGGGATGAGCAGCCCCGAGCACTCGACCTTGAGCGGGCCCGCGGCCTGCGGCGGGCAGAAGCCCGGCTGGCCCCAGGTCACGATGACGATCTTGGAGAGCTGGTGGCCGAGGTTTTGCGCCTCGATCCACGTCCGGCAGACGTCGTCCTGCCCCAGGTGGTTGAGGATCGGCAGGTGCACCTGCCGCCCGGGCGAAGGGTCGGCGTGCGCCGCGTGCGCGCCGTGCAAGACACCCGCCGCCAGCCCGGCGGCGGCGCCGATCCCCCAGATGAACCAGCCGAAACGGCTTCCTCGACCTCGCATGACCAGGACCTCCAGCAAGCTCCAAACACGCTACGGATACGGACGTCGACCAATCCCGTTCGAACGCTCGGGACCGCCGCGGGCAGGCTGGCGGAGGGGCAGGAGACGATCTCGACACCGGGTAGAACGCCCGGCGTCGACGAAACGCTACGGCGACTTCCGCGGGCGGCCGCCGGAGGGCGCGGCGACGGACGGATGCCGTGGCCGCGGCGGGCGGCCGTCGCCAGCCCCCGCCGGTGCGGGCATGCGCCGGCGGGGGCCGAGGATCACGGGATGGCCGCGCCCAGGCGTCAGCGCCCGGCGGGCGTCGTCGGCTCGGCCGTGGGCGGCTCCGTCGTCGGCGGCTCCGTCGTCGGCGGCTCCGTCGTCGGCGGGGCGG
>CAYQBA010000148.1:7626-11553 GCA_964415605.1 uncultured Anaerolineales bacterium
GGCGGCTCCGTCGTCGGCGGCTCCGTCGTCGGCGGCTCCGTCGTCGGCGGGGCGGTGGTCGGCGGCGCGGCGGTTGGCGGAGCCTGCGTCGGCGGCACCTGCGGCACCGCCGTGTTGGTGGCGGCGGGCGCCTGCGTCGGCGGCGGGGTGTTCGTCGCCTCCTTCTCGCGGACCTTGACCTTCACCGAGCGCGTCTCCTCGGTCCCGTCCTGCTTGACCACGCGCAGCGTGTAGGTCGTCGTCTCGTCGGGGCAGACCGTGGTGCCCCCGGTCTCACCCGCCTTGCCCTCGCCGTTGACGTAGTAGGCCTTGACGCCGCGGACCGTCCAGCGCAGCGTCGTGCAGTCGCCGGCATCGATCTCGTCGTCGCCGGCCGAGAGCTCGGCCGTGAACGCGGCCGGCGTGGGCGACGGCGTCGGCGTCGCCGTTCCCAAGAGCGCCACCGTCGGCGTGCCGCGCGTCGGCAGCACGCGCGTCGGCAGCAGCACGGTGGGCGTCGGCGCGCCGGTCTCGCCCGGGGCGGTCGTCGACACGCTGCCCGCCGGGCCGCTGCAGTCGAGGTTCTCGACCGACACCCAGCCGGTCTCGGCCTTGGCGATGGGCTTGACCCGCAGCCACGCGGCCGTCTCGTCGCGCTGGACGACCTCGACGATGGTGCCCGCCGACAGCGGGTCGCCGACGGCCTCGGCCTCGGCGTCGGCCTCGCTGAGGAACGGCGTGTCGTCTTCGGTCACCTCGCAGCGGTAGGCCACGCCGACGATCGAGGTCTCGGCCTCGCCCTCGGCGGCGGCGTCGTACCAGGCCTTGATCACCGCGGCGTCGACGTCGCGCGGCGTCGAGAGCTCGCCGGTCTCGCCGAAGCCCGCGGCCTGGCCGGCCGACAGCGTCACCACCTCCTCGCCGTCGCCGCCCTCGGTGCGGCGCACCTCGGCCGTGCCGTCGAGCACCGCCAGCCACGCCGACGGCTCGCTGCCGGGCACGAGGCTGACGATGAAGTCGGCCGGCCCGGATGTCACGTCGATCTTGATCCAGCGCGCCTTGACCGTCAGCGTCGCCGGCTCGCCCGCGCCCGCCAGCGTGTAGCGGCCGGTGCCGGTGGCCTGATCCAGGATGGCGTAGCGCGTCTCGGGCTGCGAGAGGCTGACGAGCGTGTCGGTGTCGGTCAGGAGCTCGTGCGTGAGGAAGCCGTCCCAGGCAAGAGTGGCGCGCCCGCCGTCGCGCGTCAGGATGTTGGCGCCGGGCTCGACGTCCACGGCCTCGTCGGCCTCGAGCATGGTGCCGGCCTCGGTCTCCTTGTTGCGGAACTCGACGACGGGCTTGAGCGCGGTCAGCACGGGCGCGGCGGCCTGGGCCTCGGGCGTGGCGGTGGGCGCGGGGGTGGGGGTGGCGCTGCCGCAGCCGATGAGCATCGGCGCCAGGATCACGGCAGTCGCGAGCCCGGGGATGGTTCGCTTCACGTGCATTCTCCTCCAGCTGCGCGGACGGGTCGATCGCGGCCCATCCGATTCGGGGTGTCGGCACGGCCCGCGCCGGCGCGCGACGGCGGCGCCGATGGGGATCGTGGGTGCGGGCACCATTATACCAGCACGGCCGAGCCCGCGCCGGGCGGGGTCAGCCCGTGACGATGTTGGCCAGCCGGCCGGGTACCACGACGACCTTGCGCACGGCCTGGCCCGCCAGGAGGGCGCCGATCCTGGGGTCCGCCAGGACGGCCGCCTCGATGGCCGCCGCGTCCGCATCGGCCGGCACGCTGACGTGGCCGCGCACCTTGCCGAGGATCTGCACGACGATCTCGACGGTGGCGTCGACGAGCAAGGCCGGGTCGAACGCCGGCCACGGGGCGTACGCGATCGACTCGGCGTGCCCGAGCCGCTGCCAGAGCTCTTCGGCCAGGTGCGGTGCCAGCGGCCCGAGCAGCAGGCACAGCGGCTCGGCGACCGCGCGCGGGAGGCTGTCGAGCGGGGTCAGGGCGTTGGTCAGCTCGATCAGCGCGGCGATGGCGGTGTTGATCCGCAGCCCATCGAGGTCGTCGGTGACCTTGGCGATGGTGCGGTGCACGGCCCGCTCGAGGTCGGCGCCGACGGGAGCGTCGACGACGCGCAGGGCGCCCGTCGCCTCGTCGACGAAGGCGCGCCAGACGCGGTTGAGGAACCGGCTGATGCCGACGATGTCGCGCGTGCTCCACGGCTTGGAGGCGTCGAGCGGGCCGAGGTACATCTCGTAGAGCCGCAGCGTGTCGCAGCCGTAGCGGCCGACGACGTCCTCGGGCGTCACCATGTTCTTGAGGCTCTTGCCCATCTTGCCGTACTCGCGCGCCACCGGCTCGCCCTGGTACACGAACCGGCCGTCGACCTCCTCGACCTCGTCGGCCGGCACGTACACGCCGCGCCGGTCGGTGTAGGCGTAGGCCTGGATGTAGCCCTGGTTGAAGAGGCGCCCGAACGGCTCGGGCGTGCTGACGTGGCCGAGGTCGAAGAGGACCTTGTGCCAGAACCGGGCGTACAGCAGGTGCAGCACGGCGTGCTCGACGCCTCCGACGTACAGGTCGACGCCGTTGCCCGCCATCCAGTAGCGCTCGCGGGCCGGGTCGACGAGGCGCTCGTCGTTGCGGGGGTCGATGAACCGCAGGTAGTACCAGCACGACCCGGCCCAGTTGGGCATGGTGTTGAGCTCGCGCGTGTACACCCGGCCGTCGATCTCGACGCGGCGCCACGCCTCGGGGACCCGGCCGAGCGGCGGGCGGGGCGGGGCGTCGGGGTCGTCGCTGCCCTCCGGCTGGAAGTCGTCCATGTCGGGCAGCATCACCGGCAGGTCGGCGGCGTCGACGGGGCGGATCTCGCCGCCGGGGCCGTGCAGGATCGGGAACGGCTCGCCCCAGTAGCGCTGACGGCTGAACAGCCAGTCGCGCAGCTTGTACTGCACCTCGGCGCGCCCGTGGCCGCGCGCCTCGATCCAGGCGGTGATGGCGCGCTTGGCGGCGTCGGTGTCCAGGCCGTCGAGCGACACCTCGGCGTTGGCGGACTGCATCCCGACGCCGGCGCCGGTGAAGGGCTCGGGGTAGTCGGCGACGTGGGCCACGTAGTCGGCCAGCCCGCCCGCGCGGCCGGCGGCGGTGGCCTGGGCGGCGAGCCACGTGTCGTCGGGCCGGACGACGGCGACGACGGGCAGGCCGAAGGCGCGCGCGAAGTCGAAGTCGCGTTCGTCGTGCCCCGGCACGGCCATGATGGCGCCGGTGCCGTAGCCCATGAGGACGTAGTCGGCGATCCAGACCGGGATGCGCGCCCCGGTGGCGGGGTTGACGGCGTGGGCGCCGGTGAAGGCGCCGGTCTTGACCTTGGCCTCGGCCTGGCGCTCGAGATCGGTCCGGGCGGCCGCGGCGGCGCGGTAGGCGTCGACGTCCGCGCGGCGGTCGGGCGCGGTCAGGCGGTCGACGAGCGGGTGCTCGGGCGCCAGCACCATATAGGTGGCCCCGAAGATGGTGTCGGGCCGCGTGGTGAACACCGGGATGACCGCATCGGACCCTTCGACGGCGAAGTCGACGCGGGCGCCGGTGCTGCGCCCGATCCAGTTGCGCTGCATGAGCTTGATGGCGTCGGGCCAGTCGACACCGTCGAGGTCGGCGATCAGCCGGTCGGCGTAGGCGGTGATGCGCAGCATCCACTGCCGCAGCGGCCGGCGGTAGACGGGGTGGTTGCCGCGCTCGCTGCGGCCTTCGCTGGTCACCTCTTCATTGGCCAGGACGGTCCCGAGCGCAGGGCACCAGTTGACGGGCACCTCGGCCAGGTAGGCCAGGCGCCGGCCGTCGATGGCGGCGCGGCGCTCGGCGGGATCCAGTGCCGACCACGGGCGGGCGTCGGGGGCGCCGGGCGGGGTCAGCGTTCCGCCGGCCGCGACGTGCCAGCGGCCGGCGGCAAGGTCGGCGGCGAG
>CAYQBA010000149.1:0-11492 GCA_964415605.1 uncultured Anaerolineales bacterium
GGGCGACCGGGGCGGCCGGGGCGACCGGGGCAATCGGGGCGGCCGGGGCGACCGGGGCCGCCGGGGCGACCGGGGCGACCGGGGCAATCGGGGCGACCGGGGGGCACCCAGGGCGTTGCCCTGGGCTCAAGTTGAGGCTGCCCCGTTGGGGCGCAACGGCAGGGTTGGGTGCGATGGGCACGGGCTGGATGCGATCGGCCGGCGGACCGGAGGTGCATCCGCGGCCGATCGCGGTATAATCGCGGCCATGCCTGCCGCGTTCGCGCCGTTGCTGCGGCCCATCGACCTGTTTCACGGGCTGGATGACGACGTCCTGGCCGCTGTCATGGCCGCCAGCCGCCGGGTCGCGTGCCAGGCGGGTGGGTTCCTGTTCCACCAGGGCGCGCCGGCGGCCACGTTCTACATCCTCATCAGCGGCCGGGTGCGGCTCTCGCACGTCACCGCCGAGGGGCACCAGGTGGTGATGCGCTTCTTCAACGCCGGCGATGCCATCGGGATCGTCGCCGTGCTGGCCCAGGCGCGCTACCCTGCCTCGGCCGAGGTCATCGAGGACGCCGACGCGCTCGCGTGGGACGGCCCCGCGTTCAATACCCTGATGGAGCAGCACCCCGCGCTGTCGTACAACGGCCTGAAGCTCGTGGCGCACCGCATGGGCGAATACCAGGACCGTGTGCGGGAGCTGTCGACGGAGCGCGTGGAGCGCCGCATCGCCCGCACGCTCCTGCGCTTGGTGTCGCAGTCCGGCCGGCGGACCGAGGCCGGCATCGTCATCGACATCCCGCTGTCGCGCCAGGACCTCGCCGAGATGACCGGCACCACGCTCTACACGGTCAGCCGCACGCTCACCGCGTGGGAGGAGATCGGCATCGTCCGGAGCGCCCGCAAGCGCGTCACGGTCACCGATCCGCATCGGCTGGTGGTGATCGCGGAAGACCTCCCGGGCGCTCCGGACCGCGAACCAGGCACCTGAGCCGGGGGGACGCGGCGACATCGACCAAGCGTCCTGTTGCCTCGACCGCGGACGGAGCGATCCGTTGCCTGCCCACTCCGGCCTTAAG
Source organism: uncultured Anaerolineales bacterium (assembly GCA_964415605.1). GTDB lineage: Bacteria > Chloroflexota > Anaerolineae > Epilineales > Epilineaceae > UCB3. The sequence goes on from CAYQBA010000149.1 coordinate 1,059, forward strand.
GGCGGACGGCTGGGGCAAAGAGGGTGACGCCGCCGCGGGGCCGCCCTTGAGCCACTCCGGCGCCGGCGCACGGACCCAAGGGCCGTGCTGTCCCGCCAGCCCGACGAACCGTGGTTTCCGGCGCGGCGATGCGTGTTCAGGTCGCCCCCGAGCGCGGCAGGGCATCCGCGTCCTGGTGCCCGGCGGCGGCGTCCCCTGCGTGGCCATCGCCGCACGCCTCCTCCAGCACCAGAGGGTCGTCGGGGTGGTCGCGGTCCCACGCCTGCTGGTAGTCCACGTCGGTCCAGGCCGCGCGGTCGCGGTTGAGGATCTCCCCGGCCAGGCGGCCGGGCCGGTCGAGCGACCGGGCCAGCTCGGGGGCAGGGACCAGGACCAGGCGGCGGCGGCCATCGCGGTCGATGGTCGGCCGGAAGCAGCCGATGCCCGGCACGATCACGGGGCGCCCGCGCCCGGTGAAGTGCTCGACGGCCACGTGCAGGTCCCGAATCGCCGCCTGCACGGCGGCATGGTCCAGCCCCCCGCCGTCCGCCAGCCACCGGGCCAGCACGGCAGGGTCCACCGCCGGCCCGAGCACCAGCCGCGGGCCGTAGCGCAGGATCGCCTGGATCAGGTGAGCCATCGACGCGCTGCTCCTGCCTGGCCGGCGGCCGCCGGCGCGGGCGCGGTCGCCCACTGGCGTGCGCGTGAAGATAACGATCGAGACGCGGCTTTCTTGGCCGCGTTGGGCGCTGAAAGCCCGCCGATCGACCGCCGAACCGCCGCCGGCGGACTTGCGCCAGCGCAACGACGGCCGACCCGGTCCAGGGTAAACTTCAGTCATCTCTTCTCTGCCGCGCCGCCGCCGGCGAAGCGCAGGGCTGGCCAGACCAGACCAGGCCCGGCACGGTGCCGGCGGCGGTGGCGGGGCAGAGATCGGAAGGGCCAGGTGAGAAGCATCGGATGGAACAGCCTTCACGCGAAGACATCGGGCAGCAACGTCATGGAACCCACAGGTCCATCGCTCGACGTGACGGCCGAGACCGCACTGCGGCACTGGCCCCAATTGACGGCGTCTTTCGTGCGGCACCGGCTGGGGTGCCTGGGGTGCCCGATGGCGCGCTTCTGCACGCTCCGCGATGTCGCGGCGGCCTACGGGCTGCCCGTGGCGGCGTGGCAGGACGAGCTCGCGGCGGCCATCGGCACCACGGCGACCGACTCCGAGACCGGCGACCACACGATCATCGATCCGCAAACGTAATGTAAGGAGGCAGAGGACATCATGAAACGCGCGCTCATGCTCTTGGGCCTGTGCCTGCTGGTGCCGGCGGTCATCTTCGGATGCCGCCGCGGGGACGTGGACACCAGCGGCCAGCCGAAGGAAGCCGAAGAGGCAACATCCAACGAAGGCGCGGCGCCGGCCGGCGGCGCGGTGGCACTCTCGGGTTCGGCCGAGGAGATCGCCGCCTCGCGCGGCCTGTCGCCGACCGACATCGAGAACGCCGTCCGGACCTACACGCCGAGCGGCAAGCTCGACGACTACGTCATGTTCGCTTCGGGGGGCCACGGCGGCCAGGTTCTGGCCATCGGGATGCCGTCGATGCGGCTGCTCAAGCTCATCGGTGTGTTCACGCCCGAGCCGTGGCAGGGCTACGGCTTCGGGGCCGAGGCCACGATGAACGTGCTCGACGGCGGCAATACGCCGTCGAAGGCCCTGCGCTGGGCCGACACCCATCACCCGTCGCTCTCCGAGACCAACGGCGAGTACGACGGGCAGTACCTGTTCATCGGCGACAAGGCCAACAGCCGCGTGGCGGTCATCGACCTGCGCGACTTCGAGACCAAGCAGCTCGTCAAGAACCCCATCGCCGACATCGACCACGGCGGGACGTTCGTGACGCCGAACACCGAATGGGTGGTCGAGGGCGGGCAGTACGCCCAGCCGCTGGGCGGCGGCTACGCCCCGCTCGAGGAGTACAAGGACAAGTATCGCGGCCACATCACGTTCTGGAAGTTCGACCGTGAGAAGGGCCGCATCGACATCGCCCAGTCGTTTGCCATGGAGATGCCGCCATACTGGCAGGATCTGTGCGACGCCGGCAAGCTCGTCAGCGAGGGCTGGATCTTCTGCAACAGCATCAACACCGAGCTGTCGGTGGGCAAGAGCACGCCCGACGGCGTGAACTTCGAGTCCGGCGCGTCGCAGAACGACATGGACTACATGCACGTCGTGGATCTCGTCAAGGCCGCCGAGGTCGCCAAGGGCGCCAAGACGACCAAGGTCAACGACTTCACGGTGATCCCGCTGCAAGTGGCCATCGACGAGAAGCTGCTGTGGTTCATCCCCGAGCCCAAGAGCCCGCACGGCGTCGACATCGCCCCCAAGGGCGAGTACATCGTGGTCGGCGGCAAGCTCGACCAGAACGCCACCGTCTACCACATCCAGAAGATCAAGGACGCCATCGCCGCCGGCGAATGGGACACCGACCCCTACGGCGTGCCGGTGCTGCCGTTCGACAAGGTTGTCGAGGCACAGGTCGAGCTCGGCCTCGGGCCGCTCCACACGCAGTTCGACGACAAGGGCTACGCCTACACCAGCCTGTTCCTCGACAGCGCGGTCGCCCGCTGGACCCTGGGCGGCGACTATCGCCAGGACGGCGACGAGCCGTGGAAGCTGGTGACCAAGACGCCGGTGCAGTACAATGTCGGCCACTTGGCGACGGCCGAGGGCGATACCACGAGCCCCGACGGCAACTACCTCGTCTCGCTCAACAAGTGGGCGATCGACCGGTTCCAGAACGTCGGGCCACTGCTGCCGCAGAACTTCCAGCTCATCAACATCGCCAACTCCGGCGAGAACATGCCGGTGGTCTACGACATGCCGGTCGGGGTCGGTGAGCCGCACTACGCCCAGATCATCAAGGCCGACAAGCTGAAGGCCTTCGAGGTCTACCCCGAGGTCGGGTGGGATCCCGGGACGATGGCGCCAAGCGCCAACGCCACCACCTCGGAAGACCAGGTGCGCGTCGAGCGCGACGGCAACAACGTCGAGGTCTGGGCCACGGCGATCCGCAGCCACTTCACGCCGGAGCGGATCGAGCTCAAGGAGGGCGACAACGTGACGCTGCACATCACGAACCTCGAGACCCAGCGCGATGCCACGCACGGGTTCGCCCTGTCGGCCTACAACATCAACCTGTCGCTCGAGCCCGGCGAGACCGAGACCATCAAGTTCGTGGCCGACGTCCCGGGCGCCCACCCGTACTACTGCACCGAGTTCTGCTCGGCGCTCCACCTCGAGATGGTCGGCTACATGTTGGTCGAGCCGGCCCAGGCGGCGGCGCGGTAGCCCCGCGGCGACCATCCTGCTGATAGACCGTCGACCCGGCCGCCCCGCCCCCTGGGCGGGGCGGCCGGCACCTGAAAGGAAGGAGCCATGGAGTCCTTGTCACGCGCCGTCGGCGCCCAACCGCACGACATCCCACACATCCAGGCTGTCGTGCGCCAGCGGGGCTTCGTCCTGTCCACCGTGATGTTCATCGGCGCCGCCGCGTTGATCGTGGCCTCGATCTTCTTCCCGTACTGGCAGATGCGGCTCAACGCCCCGCAGTACCCCAAGGGCCTGTACCTGACCGTCTACATCGACCACCTGCAGGGCGACATCCGCGAGATCGACGGCCTCAACCACTACATCGGCATGGCCAAGCTGGCCGACGCAGCACGCATCGAACGCGAGTTGGCGCCGGTGGCCATGGCATCGATCGTCCTCATGATCATCGGCACCGCATTCATCCACCGCAAGTGGTTCGCCCCGCTGGTGCTGCCCGCGATGTTCATGCCGCTCGTGTTCCTCGGCGACATGTACTACTGGCTGCGGCGCTACGGCCAGGGCCTGGACCCGAACGCGGCCCTGTCCAACGCGGTGAAGCCGTTCACCCCCACCCTGCTCGGCCACGGCACCATCGGCCAGTTCTCGACCGACGCGAAGGTGCTGAGCGGCTTCTGGATGGCGGTCGTCGCCTCGGTGCTGATCAACGTCGGCCTGCACTACCGCCGGCAAGCCCGCCGCGCCGCCGAGCGCGAGCTGCAGGCCGCCAGCCCGGCGGCCGCGACTGTAGGCCAACCCCCGGCTTCTGCGTTCCACCGATGAGCCTGACCCGGCGGGCCCCCGGCCTCATCTGCGCCGCCGCGGCGGCCGTCGCGCTGGCGGCCGCACCGGCCGGCGGGCGAGCGACGAGCGACAACGCAGGCGCGCGTCGGGGTGACCACCCGGCTGGCCGGATGGCGTCACCGGCGGCGGTGGCGCAGGCCGCCAACCCCCGGGCCCGGACGCTCGTCGTCGGACCCGACGGAGACCACCCCGACCTGGCCGCGGCCGTGGCGGCGGCCCGCGACGGTGACACCGTCGAAGTGCACGGGGGGCTGCACCGCGGGCCGGTGGTCGTCGAGCATGCCGTCGCGCTGGTCGGCATCGGCGACCCGGTCATCGACGGGGGCGGCGACGGCACGGTCGTCACCTTCAAGACCGGCGGGGGCCGCATCGCGGGGTTCACCATTCGCGCCAGCGGCACCCGCAACGACCGCGAGGACGCCGGCGTCCAGGCCTTCGGCCCGGTTGTCGTGGAGCACAACCGGCTCGAGGACGTCCTGTTCGGCATCGACGTCCAGATCGGCCCGGGCAGCGTGGTCGCCGGCAACACGATTGTCGGGCGGGAGATCGACATCGCGCGCAAGGGCGACGCCATCCGCATGTGGGAGAGCCACGACGCCCGGGTCGAAGGCAACCGCGTCATCGATGCCCGGGACGTCGTGATCTGGTACTCCGAACGGGTCACGGTGCGCGACAACCACGTGTCGGGCAGCCGCTACGGCCTTCACTTCATGTACTCCTCGGGCAGCCACGTGACCGGCAACCGCCTCGAGCGCAACGCCGTCGGCGCCTACGCCATGTACAGCGCGGACATCGTCTACGCGCGCAACGTGCTGGCCGGCAACCACGGGCCGAGCGGCTACGGCATCGCCCTCAAGGACACCGACAACATCCGCATCGCCGACAACGTCATCGCGGGGAACCGCACTGGGCTATACTTCGACAACAGCCCGGGCAAGCCCGACGCCTACAACCACCTTCAGGACAACGTGATCGCGTTCAACGACATCGGCGCGGCCTTCATGCCGTCGGTCAAGCGCAACATCTTCGACGCCAACAGCTTCATCGAGAACACCCAGCAGGTAGCCGTGCTCGCCGGCGGCGCCTTCGACGGCAACGACTGGACGCCCGGCGGCAAGGGCAACTACTGGAGCAGCTACGCCGGGTACGACGCTGACGGCGACGGCCTGGGCGACCTGCCCTACCGCGAGGTCAGCCTGTTCGGCGACCTCCTCGAACGCCACGCGGACCTGCGCTTGTTCTCGATGAGCCCGGCGCAATCCGCCCTTGACCTTGCGGCGCGCGCCTTCCCGGTGTTCCGGCCGCCGCCGACGTTGACCGACACCGCGCCCCGCATGGCGCCGGGCGCACCGCCCATCGCGGCCCCGCCGCGAGACAGCCGGCCGCTGGTGGCGCTCGCCGCCGGGCTCGTCGCGCTCGCGCTGGCGGTGATCGCGTGGGGGCGCGCCGTGGACGCGCTGCCGTCGGGCATCCGGCGAACCGCGGCGAGGCCGGCATGATCGACGTCCGGGATCTCACCGTCCGCTTCGGCCCGGCAACGGTGGTGGATGGCGTGACGTTCCACGTGCCCGCCGGCGGCAGCCTGGCGCTGTGGGGCGAGAACGGGGCGGGCAAGACCACGGCGATCCGCGCCATGCTCGGCCTGGTGCCGTTCGAGGGCGCGGTCCGCGTGGCCGGCCACGACGTCCGGACCCACGGCCGCGCGGTCCGTGCCGCCGTGGGGTATGTCCCACAACAGCTCTCGTTCTACGACGACATGTCGTCGCTGGCGTTCCTGCACTTCATCGCCGGCCTCCGCCGCGCGCCGCGCGGCCAGGCCGAGGCGCTGCTCGAGCGCGTCCAGCTCGGCGCGCATGCCGGCAAGGCCGTCGGCGCCCTCTCCGGTGGCATGAAGCAGCGTCTGGCGCTGGCGGCGGCGCTCCTGGCCGACCCGCCCGTCCTGGTGCTCGACGAACCGACGGCCAGCCTCGACGCCGCGGCGCGCGCCGACTTCACGCACCTCCTGATCGGCTTGCGCGGCGCCGGAAAGACCCTGATCGTGACGTCGCACCGCCTCGCCGAAGTATCCGCGTTGGCCGAGCACGTCGTCGTGCTCGAGCAGGGTCGCATGCGCCTGGACTGCGCGGCGGCCGATCTCGAGGCGGCGCTGTACCCCGACACGACGCTGCGGATCGTCGTTGCCGCGGCCGATCTCGCCCCGGCCCAGGCGGTGCTGGTGGGGGGCGGCTTCGACGTGCACCCCAACGGCCGCGGCCTGCGCGTGCGCGTGGCGCCCGGCCGGCGCGCCGCTCCGGTGGCGGCGCTCGTGGCGGCCGGCATCACCGTGGAAGACCTTGACGTGGAGGACGGTGCATGGACACCCACGTGATCGCCCTCGTCGCGCGCAAGGAAGTGCGCGACGCCTTGCGCAATCGGTGGTTCCTGCTCTACGCGGCCGCTTTCGCGGTCCTCGCCCTGGCCTTGTCGCGCCTGTCGTTGGGCGATACCAGCGCGGCCGGTTTCGCCGGCTTCGGGCGAACGGCGGCCAGCCTCGTCAACCTCGTGCTGCTCGTCGTGCCGCTGATGGGGCTCACGCTCGGTGCCGCCAGCTTGGCCGGCGAGCGCGAGCGTGGCACGCTGCCGATGCTCCTGGCACAGCCGGTGACCCGCCGCGAGGTGCTGTTCGGCAAGTTCGCCGGGCTGGCGCTGGCGCTCGGGGCCGCGCTGGCGCTCGGCTTTGGGCTGGCCGGCGGGCTCGTCGGCCTGCGCGGCGGGTCGGTCGAGGCCGGGAGCTACGCGCGGGTCATCGGCCTGGCGCTGCTCCTGGCGCTGGCGATGCTCGCCGTGGGCCTCTTGATCTCCGCCGCGGCCCGGCGTGTCGGGGCCGCGACCGGCGTGGCGTTGTTCGTATGGCTGGTCCTCGTGTTCCTGGGCGACCTGGGCCTCATGGGGACGGCCATGACGCTGCGCCTCGATATCCGGACGCTGTTCGGGCTGACGCTGCTCAACCCGCTCGAGACCTACAAGATCGCCGCCATCGGGGCCATCACCGGTGGGCTCGACGTCTTGGGTCCGGCCGGGGTCTACGCCACGCGGACGTACGGCGATGGGCTCGGCGCGCTGCTGGCCGGCGTGCTGATCGTCTGGATCGTGGCGCCGCTCGTGGCGTCGTCGTGGATCTTCGAGGAGAGGGGGATCGGATGACGCGACGCGCGAGGTGGCTCGTGCGCGAGTCGGGTGTGGCATGGCAGGCGGTGGGGCGGCTCACGATGGCCATCGTCGCGATCGGAGCCGGGGCGTGGCTGACCGCCGGCTGCGGCGCACCCCCCGACCCGCTCGCGCCCCCGGAGATCGTGTACGGCGAGGACGTGTGCGACGCGTGCGGGATGATCATGTCGGACGAGCGGTTCGCGGCGGCCACCATCGTGACCAACCCGGACGGCGAGCCCGAGCCGCGCAAGTTCGACGACATCGGCGAGATGTTCGAGTACCACGCCGAGCACGCGGAGGTGCCGGTGCAGCGCTGGTACGTCCACGACCATGCGTCGATGGCGTGGATCCAGGCCGATCAGGCCACGTTCGTGCGGGCCGAGTCGCTGTCGACGCCCATGGGCTTCGGCGTGGCGGCGTTTGCCGACGCGGCCGCCGCCGAGGCGTTTGCCGCCGACGTCGCCGGCACCGTCGCGACGTTCGCGGAGCTCCGATCGCCATGATCGGTGCTTCGGCGTTTTATCAAGCTTCATCCCAGGAGGAGTGAACCATCATGCGTAACCCAATCATCCTTCGCGCCGTGTTGCTCGCCACGCTCGCCTTCGGCGCGCTCGGGCTGACCGCGTGCCAGAGCCCGGAGGGCGACGACGGCCCCGCGGTCGGAGCCCCCGCGTCCGACGATGATGCGGAGCGCGGCAAGGAAGCCGACGACGATGACGGCGACGACGACATGGCCGAGGCAGGCGACCCCGAGAAGGGCAAGAAGCACTTCACCACGTGCGCCGGCTGCCACGGCCCCGAGGGCAAGGGCCTGCCCAACCTCGGCAAGGACCTGACGACGAGCACGTTCGTGTCCGGCAAGACCGACGCCGAGCTCGTCGACTTCCTGAAGGTCGGCCGCGCCGCCGACGCGCCCGACAACACCACGCACGTCGCCATGCCGCCCAAGGGAGGCAACCCAGCCCTGTCGGATGCCGATCTGTTCGACGTCGTGGCGTACGTGAGAACGCTGAAGTGACGTCGACTGCGTGCGCCTGACGTGCCTTGGTCGAGGCGCCGCGGATCAGACGCATGGTCGCTGATGGCTACGGTCACAAGTTGAGGGTTGGCCGAGGCGGCCAACCGTGTCGTCTTGGTAGGCGGGTGGGAGGCCAAAGTCGCCCGCTGACACAGCCATCCAAATCCAGGCGGGTGTGACCGAATGCCGTTGCCGCACTGGCTGTACATCCTCTCGGTGTTGACCCACATCGTCGCCGCGATGACGTGGGTCGGCGGGATGTTGTTCGTCAGCCTGGTGCTGGTCCCGGGGCTCCGGCGGCTCGGCGACGCCGCGCTCCAGGCCCGCCTCTTGTCGGAGGCCGGCCGGCGCTTCCGCGCGGTCGGGTGGGTGGCGATCGCGACGCTCGTCGTCACCGGTGTCACAAACGCTTGGGGGCGCTGGGGCCTGGATGCGCTGCTGACGCCGGCGTTCTGGGGATCGGGCCCCGGGCGGCTGCTGCTCGTCAAGCTGGTCGTCGTGGCGGCGATGCTGGTCCAGAGCGCCGTCCACGACTTCGTGCTCGGCCCGCGGCTGACCGCGCGGCGGCGGGCCGGTGCGCCGGCGGCCGATCTGGCGGGCTTGCGGCGGCGGGTGAGCTGGCTCGCGCGCCTCAACCTCGTCCTTGGGCTCGGCGTCGTCGCGCTGGCCGTCTTGATCGTGCGGGGCTAGCGGTGGAGGCTGCCGAACGCCTCGGCGCCGTGCTGCGCGCGCGTGGCCTGACGGCGGCCACGGCCGAATCCTGCACCGGCGGCCTCGTCGGCGCGGCGATCACGGCGGTGGCCGGCAGCTCGGACTACTACCTGGGCGGCGTGGTGGCCTACGCCAACGCCACCAAGGTCCGCCTTCTCGGGGTCGCGCCGGAAGACCTGACGGCCTTCGGAGCGGTCAGCGCCGAGGTGGCGCGCGCCATGGCGGCCGGCGCGCGGGCGCGGTTGGGGGCCGACGTGGCGGTCAGCGTCACCGGCATCGCCGGGCCGGGCGGCGGGTCGCCCGAAAAACCCGTCGGGCTGGTGTACGTCGGCGTCGCGACCGCTTGGGGCTGTACGGCCGCCCGCCACCAGCTCGACGGCGACCGCGCCGCGATCCGCGCGGCGGCGGTGGACGCCGCGCTCGCGGCGCTCGTGGCGGCCGCGGCGCACGACGGGTGACGCGAACGGGCGCCCCTATGCCGGGACTGGCGTGCTTACCTTGCCGTTGGCGGGGGTCCCGGCCAGGACGCGCTCGAACTCGCCACGGTCCAGCGTCTCGACCTCGAGGAGGCGGCGCGCGACCGCGTGGACGCGATCGATGTTGTCGCGCAGGAGGTCGCGCGCCCGATCGTAGGCATCGTTGACGAGCCGGCGCACCTCGAGGTCGATCTGGCGCGCGACCGCTTCGGAGTAGTTGCGCTGATCGCTCAGCTCGCGGCCCAGGAACACCAGCTCGTGCTTTTGCCCGAACGTGATGGGCCCCAGGGCTTCGCTCATGCCGTAGCGCGTGACCATCTCGCGGGCGGCCCGCGTGACGAACTTGAGGTCGCCCGACGCGCCGGTCGACACCTCGCCGAAGACGATCTCCTCGGCGGCGCGCCCGCCCAGCGCCGCCGCCAGGTCCGCCTTGAACTTGGCGCGGCTGCGGAGATAGCGGTCCTCCTCGGGCATGAAGCTCGTCAGGCCCGCCGCCGTGCCGCGCGGGATGATCGTGATCTTGTCGAGCGGGTCGCACTCCGGGATGAGGTGCGACACCATGGCGTGCCCGGCCTCGTGGTAGGCGGTGAGCTCGAGCTCGGCCTTCGAGATCAGCCGGCTGCGGCGCTCGGGTCCGAAGCGGACCTTGTCCGAAGCGGCCTCGAGGTCCGTGCGGCGGATCACGCGCGCGTTGCGCCGGGCGGCGAGGATGGCGCCCTCGTTGACGAGGTTCTCGAGGTCCGCCCCGCTGAAGCCCGGTGACTGGCGCGCCAGGATGTCGAGGTCGACGTCGCTGGCCAGCGGCTTGCCCCGCGTGTGCACCTCGAGAATCGCTCGGCGGCCCCGCATGTCCGGCCGGTCGATCACCACCTGCCGGTCGAACCGCCCCGGCC